>JBJTZN010000078.1:0-31736 GCA_046087245.1 Rubrivivax sp. | reverse complement strand
CGCCCGAGCGGGCGTTCCAAAGGGTGCCGATCCAGGCGCAAAGCACAGCCGTAGCTCGGGCTACGGCGAGCATTTGCAACGATGAGCGGGGCCGTTTGGGGCGGACGAGCGGGTGTGCGGGGATATTTCACAAGCTCTCAGTCCACAAAAAAGCCGCCCGCAGGCGGCTTGATTGCCCAGCAGAGAAGCCTCGGTCACTTGGAGGCAGCACTGGCCACGGCCGCAGCAGCCGCCGCAGGCGTGGCGCTGGCGGCGGGCGCAGTCACTGCGGCCGGTGCTGCCGTGTGTGCCGGCGCTTTTGCCGTGCCTGTCATCGGCAGCAGCGGCACGATCAGCAGCGCGACGATGTTGATGATCTTGATCAGCGGATTGACGGCCGGGCCGGCAGTGTCCTTGTAGGGGTCGCCCACGGTGTCGCCCGTGACGGCCGACTTGTGTGCGTCGCCGCCCTTCTTGTGCAGCGTGCCGTTGTCGTCGGTGAAGCCTTCCTCGATCAACTTCTTGGCGTTGTCCCAGGCGCCGCCGCCCGTGCACATGCTGATGGCGACGAAGAGACCCGTGACGATGGTGCCCATCAAGAGGCCGCCCAGCGCAGCCGGCCCAAGCAGCATGCCCACCGCAATGGGCACGACGACCGGCAGCAGGCTGGGGACGATCATTTCCTTGATCGCCGCCGTCGTCAGCATGTCCACGGCCGCGCTGTAGTCCGGTTTGCGCTTGTTGGCCATGATCTGGCCGTCTGCGAACTGCTTGCGCACCTCCACCACCACGGCGCCGGCGGCGCGGCCCACGGCCTCCATCGCCATGGCACCGAAGAGGTAAGGAATGAGGCCGCCGATGAACAGGCCGACGATCACCTTGTGGTCGCTCAGGTCGAACGCCAGGTTCATGCCGCGCGCTTCCAGCGCGTGCGTGTAGTCGGCGAACAGCACCAGCGCGGCCAGGCCGGCCGAGCCGATGGCGTAGCCCTTGGTCACCGCCTTGGTGGTGTTGCCCACGGCGTCCAGCGGGTCGGTGATGTCGCGAACGCTGCTGGGCAGTTCGGCCATCTCGGCAATGCCGCCGGCGTTGTCGGTGATGGGGCCGTAGGCGTCGAGCGCGACGACGATGCCGGCCATGCTCAGCATCGAGGTGGCGGCCACGGCGATGCCGTACAGGCCGGCCAGTGCGTAGGCCGCGTAGATGGCAGCACAGATCAGCAGCACCGGGTAGGCCGTGGAGCGCATGCTGACGCCCAAGCCGGCGATGATGTTGGTGCCGTGGCCGGTGGTGGACGCCTGGGCGATGTGCTTGACCGGGCTGTACTGCGTGCCGGTGTAGAACTCGGTGATCCAGACCAGCGCAGCCGTAAGCGCCAGGCCGACGAAGCAGGCGCCGAAGAGCGCCGTCGCACTGGCCGTCTTGCCGCCGACCAGCTTCACGGGCTCGGGGAACACCGCGTTGGTGACGAAGTAGAACGCGATCAGCGACAGCACGCCGGCCACCGCCAGGCCGCGGTACAGCGCTGGCATGACATTGGTCATGCCGGGCGCGGCCTTGACGAAGTAGCAGCCGATGATGGAGGCGATGATCGACACCCCGCCCAGCACCAGCGGGTAGGTAACGCCAGCCATCGGGGCGCTGAGGACCATGATGGCGCCCAGCGCCATGGTGGCAATCAGCGTCACCGCATAGGTCTCGAACAGGTCGGCGGCCATGCCGGCGCAGTCGCCCACGTTGTCGCCCACGTTGTCAGCGATCACGGCCGGGTTGCGCGGGTCGTCTTCCGGAATGCCAGCTTCCACCTTGCCCACCAGGTCGGCGCCGACGTCGGCACCTTTGGTGAAGATGCCGCCGCCCAAACGCGCAAAGATCGAAATCAGCGACGAGCCGAATGCCAGCCCGAGCATGGGCTTGAGCATCTGCGACAGCGTGGTGTCACCGGCGGGCATCACCGCACCGGTGGTCCACCAGAAGAACAGCACGACGCCGATGAGGCCCAGGCCGACGACCAGCATGCCTGTGATGGCGCCACCCTTGAAGGCGACGTCCAGTGCCGGACCGATGCCCTTGGTGGCGGCTTGCGCGGTACGCACGTTGGCGCGCACCGAGATGTTCATGCCGATGAAGCCGCAGGCGCCCGAAAGTACCGCCCCGAGCACGAAGCCGAAGGCGGTCTTGTAGTCGAGGAAGACAAAGATCAGCGCGGCCAGCACGATGCCGACGAGGCCGATGGTCTTGTACTGACGTGCCAGGTATGCCGCAGCGCCTTGCTGGATGGCGCCTGCGATTTCCTGCATGCGGGCGTTGCCGGCATCCTGCTTGAGGATCCAGCTGCGCTGAACGAATCCGTAAATCACGGCCAACAGGCCGCAGGCGAGCGCCACATTGAGCGCCATCGAAGTGGACATCGGGAGAACTCCTTCTTCTTTGGGAACATCGTCGGCGTTGAAATCCGACGAGCGTCGGCAGATCGCGCCGGTCCCTCACCACCGGGACCCGGCGATGCTACGGGATCTGTTGCCCTTTCAGCCATGGTGTTTTCCTGCGGTCCGCCCACCCGCCTGCGCAGCAGCCCGCCCGGGCACGCACTGGGGCCCGAGGCCTGCCGTCAGGGCCAGGAAAAGGCCCCTCTAGAATCCGGGTCGATCCGCTTATCGAAGTTCATGCTTCGAGCCCAGACACGCTTCTTCCTGATCGAGAGTCTGCATGAGTCTGCATAACGTGTCGCCCGGCCCCAAGGCCCCTGGTGAGTTCAACGTCATCATCGAGATACCGATGAATGCCGACCCCATCAAGTACGAGGTCGACGAGGAGTCCGGCGCGCTGTTCGTCGACCGCTTCATGGGAACAGCCATGCACTATCCCTGCAACTATGGCTACATCCCCAAGACCCTGGCCGACGATGGCGACCCCGTGGACGTGTTGGTGATCACGCCAGTGCCGCTCATCCCCGGGGTGGTGGTCACTTGCCGTCCCATTGGTGTGCTGAAGATGGACGACGAGGCCGGCGGTGACAACAAGCTCCTGGCGGTGCCGATCGACAAGATCCTCTCGATCTACACACAGTGGCAGAAGCCGGAGGATCTCAATCCCATGCGGCTGAAGACCATCCAGCACTTCTTCGAGCACTACAAGGATCTGGAGCCCGGCAAGTGGGTCAAGGTGCGCGGCTGGGAAGGCGCGGACAGCGCCCGCCTGGAGGTCAAGGCCGGGATGGCGAACTGGGCGGCGAAGCAGGCGCGCTGACCGGCTCGGCGCTCTCGATGTACACATCGGCGGGTTCCGTGTCGGGCAGCCCCGCGGACTTGAACGGACTGCGCTCGCTCAATTCGTCTGCGTAGGCCCGTACGCCCGCAGCTTCCCGGGTCAGGAAGTCAGCGATCGCAGCCCTGAAGCGTTCGTTCTCCACCCAGTGGGCTGAAGCGGTTGAGACCGGCAGCAGTCCACGCGCCATCTTGTGCTCGCCCTGTGCGCCCCCTTCAAATCTTGTGAAACCTTTCGAGATGCACCAGGCCAGGGGCTGGTAGTAGCAAGCCTCGAAGTGCAGGCAGGCGATGTGCTCGATCGCGCCCCAGTAGCGGCCCCAGGCCCAGCCCCTGTGGCGGTCCACCGCGATCAACGACGCTGCCACGGGTGCGCCCCGACGACGCGCCACGAACAACACCCAGTGCTGCGGCAGATCCCTGGCCATGAATCGGAAGAAGTCCCGGTTCAGATAGGGGGTGGAGTGGTGTGCTGCGTAGGTGCTGCAGTAGCACCGGTGGAAGAAGTCCCACAGGCTGTCGTCGATGGCGCCACCCTCGTGCACCGTGAAGCTCACGCCAGCCTCAACCACGCGGCGGCGCTCCTGGAGGATGTTCTTGCGCTTGTGGCGGTGCATCTGGCGCAGAAGGTCTTCGAAGTCCGAGGTGGGTTGGGTGGCGTCCTGGGTCCAGTGGAACTGCAGGCCTTCGCGGATGAGCCACCCTTGCGCGGTCAGGGTGTGCCGGTCGTCGTCGTCCATGAACAGCAGGTGCGCGGAGGACAACCCGTATTCCTGCGTCAGCCGGCGCAGTGCCTGGGCCAGGGCCTGGCGTGCGTCCTGGTCCCGTGCCAGAAGCCGGGTGCCGGGCACGGGAGTGAACGGCAGGGCTGCTACGGCCTTGGGGTAGTAAGGCAGGCGATGGCGATGAAAGGCTTCGGCCCAGGCCCAGTCGAAGACGTACTCGCCATAGGAGTGGCTCTTGAGGTACAGCGCCAGGCCGGCATGGAGGGTCTCGCCTCGCCACAAAGTGAGGAACTTCGGTTCCCAGCCGGTGTCCGGGACGGCGCTGCCCGACTCCTCGAGCGCGCCAAGGTAGGCGTGCCGCATGAAGGGGGTGGGATGCACCTGTCGTTCCAGCAGCTCGTCCCAGGACACGGACGGGATGGTGGTGACCGAGTCATGTACCCGGATGCGATACTCAGACACCTTGTGACGGCTCCTGAAGAAGGGCCCGGAAGACCCTATGTTGAAGGTGGCGCTGGCCCAGATCAATGCGACCGTGGGAGACCTCGAGGGCAACGCGCATCTGATCGAGGCTGCTGCGCGTCAAGCCTACGACAAAGGGGCCCGTCTGGTAGTCTCGCCGGAGCTGTCCCTCACGGGCTATCCCCCCGAAGACCTGTTGTTGCGGCCCGCCTTCATGCAGGCTTGCGACGGGGCGCTGCAGGGTTTGGCGCGGCGACTGGCTGACCTGGCGGACCTGTACGTGCTGGTCGGCCATCCGGTGATGGGCCAGGTGCCGGACTTTCGCTCGAAGTCGCTGGCTGTGCCGGCTTGCTTCAACGCGGCCACGCTGCTGACCCGCGGCGCAATGGCAGGCTCGTACTTCAAGCGCGAGCTGCCCAACTACCAGGTCTTCGATGAACGTCGGTACTTCACCTCCGGACGCGAGGTGGGGTCGCCGCCTCTGGTGTTTGAGGTGCAGGGGCTTCGCATCGGGGTGCTGATCTGCGAAGACGCGTGGTTTGAAGAACCCGCTCGAGCCGCTTGCGACGCCGGCGCTCAGGCGCTCTGCGTGATCAATGCTTCCCCGTTCCATCTGGACAAAGCTCACGAGCGCGAGAGTCGCATGGCGCAGCGGGCGCGGGCCTGCGGGGTGCCGCTCCTGTATGCCCATCTCACGGGCGGGCAGGATGAGGTGGTGTTTGACGGGGCCTCCTTCGCGGTCGACGCCCTCGGTAGCGTGCAGGTTCGCGCGCCGTCCTTCGAGTCCTGCATCAGCTTGCTGACACTCATGCCCGATGGTCAGGTCCAGGGCGACATCGTCCAGGTGCCCAGTGTCGAGCAGCAGGCCTGGTCGGCCCTGGTCACGGGCGTTCGGGACTATGTAGGAAAGAACGGCTTTCCCGGCGCCATCATCGGCTTGTCGGGGGGCATCGACTCTGCCCTGGTGCTGGCTGTCGCGGTCGACGCCTTGGGTGCCGACCGGGTCAGGACCTTCATGATGCCTTCCCCGTACACGGCCGAGATTTCATGGATCGATGCCCGTGAAATGGCACAACGCCTGGGTGTACGCCATCAAGAGATCGCGATCTCCCCGATCTTTGAGGCCTTCAAGGCCGGACTGAGCCCGTTCTTCGCCGGGTTGTCCGAAGACGCCACGGAAGAGAACATCCAGGCGCGCATCCGCGGCACGCTGCTCATGGCACTGTCCAACAAGACCGGCTCCATCGTGCTGACCACGGGCAACAAGAGTGAGATGGCCACCGGGTACTGCACGCTGTATGGCGACATGGCTGGCGGATTCGCGGTGATCAAGGACGTGGCCAAGACCCTGGTGTACCGGCTGGCCCGCTGGAGGAATGTGCAGCCTGGCGGGCCGGTCATTCCCGAGCGCATCATCACCAGGGCGCCATCCGCCGAGTTGCGTCCCAACCAGACCGACCAGGACAGTCTGCCCCCATACGACGTGCTGGACGCGATCCTGGCCCTGTACATGGAGCAGGACCGCAGCGTCCAGGACATCATCGACCAGGGCTTTTCTCCCGATGACGTGGAACGCGTGACCCGTCTCATCAAGATCAACGAGTACAAGCGGCGGCAGGCGCCCGTGGGCATCCGCATCACCCACCGGGCCTTCGGTCGTGACTGGCGTTACCCGATCACCTCCAGGTTCCGTGCGTAAACTCCATCACGACTTTCACAGCCGAGGCGTCCCATGAAGCAGATCACCGCCATCATCAAGCCGTTCAAGCTCGAGGAGGTCCGCGAGGCCCTGGCCGAGATGGGCGTCTCAGGCCTGACGGTCACCGAGGTCAAGGGCTTCGGTCGACAGAAGGGGCACACGGAGCTGTACCGGGGCGCCGAGTACGTGGTCGACTTCCTTCCCAAGGTGAAGATCGAGCTGGTGGTCAAGGACGGGGATGTCGATCGGTGCATCGACGCCGTGGTTCGGGCCGCCAAGACCGGCAAGATCGGGGACGGCAAGATCTTCGTGACGGCGGTGGAACAGGTCGTGCGCATCCGCACTGGGGAGACCGACGAGTCGGCCGTCTAGCTTGGGCGCAGCCCCCTGGGCCGGGCTGCGCCCACCCCGGCCCCCGCGGGGCGTGTTTGCGGCAGCGACTTCAGATGTCGCGATAGTCGTCAGGCCCGATGGCGGCAGCCGACGCCCTGTGCAGACGCTGCAGCAAGGCCGCCGGTTCCTGCCCCACATGCAGGCTGTCGAGTTGGGACTGCTCCAGGAACCCGCCCGCTACGGTTTCTCGCATGAAGGACAGCAGCCCGTCATAGAAGCCGTTGACGTTGAGCACGCCGATGGGCTGGTCGTGGTAGCCGATTTGCCGCCAGGTCCAGACCTCGAACAATTCCTCGAGGGTGCCGATCCCTCCCGGCAGGGCCAGAAAAGCGTCGGCCCTCTCGGCCATCATCTGCTTGCGTTGGTGCATGGTGTCCACGATGTGCAGTTCGGACAACGCGCGATGGCCGACCTCCCGTTCGCGCAGCTTGCGCGGAATCACGCCTACCACGCGGCCGCCAGCGGCCAGCACGGCGTCCGCCACGACGCCCATCAGCCCGACCTTGCCGCCGCCGTAGACCAACTGCCAACCCTGCTGTCCGATGATGTGTCCCGTCAGGCGGGCGGCCTGTGCGTGGGCGGGGTCCGCTCCCGGACGCGAGCCGCAGTAGATGCAAATGCTGAATGGCTTGCGTGAGCCTGCGCAGATCTCCATGGCTTCAACCCGTCAAGCGTGCCCAGGCAGCAGCCACCCAGATACCGCCGCACAGCAGCAGCGACAACAGGACGGCCGCGCTTGCAAGGTCCTTGGACCGTTTGCTGAGCTCGTGGTTTTCCATCGAAATGCGGTCTATGGCGCTCTCCACGGCGGAATTCATCAATTCCACGATCAAGACGAGCGCGGCAGAGCCTACGAGCACCGATCGCTCCAACCAAGTGCTTCCCAGCCACAAACCCAGGGGCAGCAGCACCACGAACAGGACGCACTCCTGCCGGAAAGCGCTCTCGAAGCGCCAAGCGGCCAGCAGGCCGCGAACGGAGTGCCCGGTAGCCCGTACGATCCGGGTCCATCCCTTGTGACCCTTGTGCGGATTCCCGAGCGGGGAGCCGACCGGCTGAGTACCCATGCCCTCAGCCTCTGGACTGCCCTTCGGCCGTAGGCGCAGGCGCCGGGTCTGGCTTGACGTCCACCAACCGGGTCCCACAAATCAGGTCGTGCACGAACTGCCGGTCGGGACTCCACCGGGCTGCAGCGGCAACCACCCCCACTCCTGCCAGTACCCAGATCAACAGAGCTGGCCCGGTGCGCGCATGCACCACTTCTGCCAAGCCCAGGGCGGGCAGAAACCACAGCCAGCTCAGCAGGTACCTGAACAGAGCTCGCTGCTGGGAAACGGGCTGACCGTCTTTGTCCACAAGCCGAACGTGCCACGTCTTCATGGCCACCGTCTGCCCCGATCTGGACCAGAACCAGACGAAGTAGATGCCCAGCACCAGAAACAAGAAGGCCTGAAGCCCGTGCATGCCTTGCAATGCATGACGCTGCTGCGTGAGGCCGGAGAACAGATAGCCCGCCGCCATGACCACGCCAAACAGCAGGAGGCCCTCGTAAGTGAAGCTCGCCATACGCCGCCAGATGCCCGGGAACTTCAGGTCACGCCGCGGGCTTGGTGGTTGAGATGCCCCGATCGTCATGGGGACGTCTGCTCTGAAGCGGAGGCCGCCATGGCCGCGGCCTGCGGGCCGCGCCGGGGCAGGAGGGTCAGGGGATCCACGAAGCTGGTGGTTGCAGCGATCTTGGGCAGGCCCGGCTGATGATGGGCTGGGGGAGCGTTGGTGCGGGATACCAGAAGCGTGGTGGCCCCGGGCTTGATCTGGACGACGGTGGGTGCAACGGTCTTGGGGGTGCTCAGGCCCTGCGCGGTGGCGACGACCGAGTTTTGCTTTTGCACGACCGGCGCTGAGACCGAAGGCTTGCCACCCTCCGGGATGGTTGGTCGATGGGGCCGCTGCGCCTGGCCCGCCCACGCCGTTCTCTCGTCATCGCTGAGGGCGAGGTAGGCTTCCCAACGCGCCTGGCGGTCCTCAGAGGGCCACTGTCGCGCCTCCTGAAATTGCAGCCTGGCCTGACCCCGCTGCGCCGGAGACAGTCGCGCCCACTCGGTCATGCGCTCGCGGATCCGCTCCCGTTCGTCGTCGCTCATCATCGGCATGCGGGCGGCAACCTCGAGCCACTTCTGCTGCCGATCTGCGGTCAAGGACGCCCACTCCTTCTGGAGCGGCTGCAGATCCCGTCTTTGCTGGAGCGTCAGCGTGGCCCATGCCCACTGGCCCGCGCTGGAGGGCACGCTGGGGGTACTCGGTGCAGCGGGTTTGGACTGCGCCAGGACGGCGCCTGGACCGACCATACCCGCCAACAGCAGCAGGTGGATGCAGCGTCCGCCAAGTCCGCGCAACGGCCTCATGGGCGAGGTTGCTTGAGGAACTCTGCAAAGCCGGGATCAGCATAGGCCGCAGGGGGCAAATCGTCTGATAGCAGCGCGGCGTCGATCTCGGCAGCTGCCTCAATCCGCTGGGCAAGGTTGAGCTGGTCAATGGCGACCAGCCCCAGGACCAAGGCAAGGATGGGAACGAAAGAAGCGAGACGGGCCCACCAAGGTGTAGGACTCGCAGGACCCGTGACGGTGGCAAGTGCCCCAGCGGACGCCAGGACCTTGAGGCGCCGAACCCGTCGGGCAGACTCGATGGCTTGCCACCTCGCGGCCGACAGGCGGCGCTCGAGATGAGACTGCAAAACGGGGTCGCGCCCGCCCAGGCCAGCGATCAGTCGTCGTGCAAAATCTTGTTCGGCCCGCTCAGCGCGGTGGACGGCAGGGGCAGGGACTCTCTTGAGCAGCTTTATCACAACGCTATACCTCTGGCTTTCAATGCCCGCGCGAGGGCGTGAACGGCACGCGAGCAATGCGTTTTGACGCTGCCTTCTGAACAGCCCATCACCTGTGCAGTCTCGGCGACGTCCAGATCTTCCCAATAACGCAGCAGGAAGGCTTCACGTTGACGGGCGGGCAACTCGGAAAGTTCTGATTCGATGATCGCCAACACCTGGGCGCGGTAGGCGCCGTCTGCCGCACTTTCCGTGCCCGCGGCGTCTTCCTGCGGTTCCAGGTAGTCCAGCAAATCGAACCCAGGATCGCTGTCTGCGCCGTCTGCGTCATCAATCGACGTGATGACAGCGTTTCGAACTCTTTGCCGCCTGAACCAATCCATCGTGGCATTGGCCAGGATGCGCTGGAACAACATCGGCCACTCGGTGCTGGGTCTGTCTGCGTACTTCTCGGCCAGGCGAATCATGGCGTCCTGCACGATGTCAAGCGCCGATTCATCGTCGCGGATGGTAAAGGCCGTGCGCTTGAACGCGCGCTTCTCCACGCTCTTCAGGAAGTCCGCAAGGGCCTGGTCCGATGTCAATGCTGTAGAGGGCGTCGGCGCCTGAGTGTTCGGGCAGTATCGCACCCGACACCGGCCCAGGGGGAGGGTGCAGGGGAGGTGTCATAATCTCATCAGAGCAAGATAGGTTGTCGATGGGCGCTTCCTGGTAGCGCGTCGTACCTGTTCTTCAAAGGCACCGAATCCATCCCACGAGGGTGAGCAGGAGGTGCACCGATGGTTTTTCGTCAGAGAAATTCACAGAGGTTCCCAATGGACATGTCTGCCGCGGAAGTCAAACGCGCCGCATCGGCACAAGCCGACTCCCCTTGCGCCGAACCCAACGGGTCGGAGATCCTCGTGCGCAGTCTGCACGCCGAGGGCGTGAAGTACCTATGGGGGTACCCGGGCGGTGCAGTGCTGTACATCTACGATGCCCTGTACAAGCAGGACGTCATCGAGCACGTGCTCGTTCGACATGAACAGGCTGCCGTGCACGCGGCAGACGGTTACGCCCGCGCGACTGGGGAAGTTGGCGTTGCCCTTGTGACCTCGGGCCCGGGTGTGACCAATGCCATCACGGGTATCGCCACAGCCTACATGGACTCCATCCCGATGGTCATCATCACCGGGCAGGTCCCTACGCCGGCCATCGGATTGGACGCCTTCCAGGAGTGCGATACCGTAGGCATCACTCGGCCCATCGTCAAGCACAACTTCCTAGTCAAGGACGTCCGGGAACTGGCGTCCACGGTCAAGAAGGCGTTTCATATCGCCAGAACCGGCCGGCCCGGGCCGGTGGTGATCGACATCCCCAAGGACGTCTCGCTGAAGACGGCGCCCTTCGAGTACCCCGCCACGCTCACCATGCGCTCCTACAACCCCGTGCGCAAAGGGCACGGGGGGCAGATTCGCAAGGCCGTGCAGTTGTTGTTGTCGGCCAGGCGTCCTTACATTTACACCGGGGGCGGCGTCATCCTTGGCGAAGCCTGCCGCGAGTTGCGTGAACTGGTGGACCTGCTGGGATTCCCCTGCACCAACACGCTGATGGGACTGGGTGCCATCGCGGCCTCGGATCCCAAGTTCCTGGGCATGCTGGGCATGCACGGCACCTACGAGGCCAACATGACCATGCAGCATTGCGATGTGCTGCTGGCCGTGGGCGCCAGGTTCGACGATCGGGTGATCGGCAATCCCAAGCACTTCGCCTCGGTAGAGCGAAAGATCATCCACGTGGACATCGATCCCTCGTCGATCTCCAAGCGCGTGAAGGTGGACGTGCCCATCGTGGGCGACGTCAAGGACGTGCTGACCGAGCTGACCGCTCAGATACGTGATGCCACTTCGCGCCCCGATCCGCAGGCCCTGCAGGTCTGGTGGTCGCAGATCGAAGGTTGGCGGGGTCGTGAGTGCCTGAAGTACCGGGACAGCACCGAGGTCATCAAGCCGCAGATGGTGGTGGAGACCTTGCACCGGTTGACCCGAGGGACGGACGCCTACGTGACCTCGGACGTGGGGCAGCACCAGATGTGGGCCGCCCAGTATTACGGTTTCGACGAGCCGCGCCGCTGGATCAATTCCGGCGGCCTGGGGACCATGGGTGTGGGTCTGCCCTATGCCATGGGCATCAAGCTGGCCAAGCCCGACGCGGATGTGTTCTGCATCACGGGCGAGGGCTCCATCCAGATGTGTATCCAGGAGTTGTCGACCTGCCTGCAGTACCGCACCCCCGTGAAGGTGCTGTCCCTGAACAACCGTTACCTCGGCATGGTGCGCCAGTGGCAACAACTCGACTATGGAGGAAGGTATTCGCACAGTTACATGGATGCCCTGCCTGACTTTGTCAAGCTTGCAGAGGCCTACGGGCATATAGGCTTGAAGGTCGAGTCGCCTTCCGACGTGGAGCCGGCCTTGAAAGAGGCCATTCGCCTGAAAGACCGCACGGTGTTCCTGGACATCCGTACCGACCCGACTGAGAACGTCTGGCCCATGGTGCAGGCCGGCAAGGGCATCTCGGAGATGTTGCTGGGCTCCGAAGACCTCTGAGCTTCGACCCAGCTTGCAGCGCCGCGGGCGGCGGGGGCCACACCGCAGTGACCGCTGGCCGCGGGGTTGAACTGATCCATACTTCACTCGAAACCTCGGGGCGGGGCACTCTCCACGAAAGAGTGGCGTGAACGCCTGAAGGACGAACTCCATGAAACACATCATCGCGGTGCTGCTCGAGAACGAGCCGGGTGCCTTGTCTCGCGTGGTCGGTCTGTTTTCTGCCCGTGGCTACAACATCGAGAGCCTGACCGTGGCGCCCACCGAGGACGCTTCGTTGTCGCGCATGACCATTGTGACTACAGGCTCTGACGACGTCATCGAGCAGATCACCAAGCACCTGAACAGGCTCATCGAAGTGGTGAAGGTCGTCGATCTGACGGAAGGGAACTTCACCGAGCGCGAATTGATGCTGATCAAGGTGCGCGCGGTGGGCAAGGAGCGGGAGGAGATGAAGCGGACCGCCGACATCTTCCGCGGCCGCGTCATTGACGTCACCGAAAAGAGCTACACCATCGAGTTGACAGGCGACTCGAGCAAGCTCGACGCCTTCTTGCTGGCCATCGACAGAGCCTCCATCCTGGAGACCGTTCGCACAGGTGCCAGCGGCATTGGGCGCGGCGAGCGCATTCTGCGGGTCTGAGCGCAGGCGAATTCACTTTCTCATTCCCCTATTCCCCCATCCACCCCACGACGAAGAACGGAGAGCAAATGAAGGTTTTCTATGACAAGGACGCTGACCTCAGCCTCATCAAGGGCAAGAACGTCACCATCGTGGGCTACGGCTCCCAGGGACATGCCCATGCGCAGAATCTGAACGACAGCGGCGTGAAGGTCACCGTCGGCCTGCGCCGTGGCGGCGCTTCGTGGCCCAAGGTCGAGAAGGCTGGCCTGAAGGTGGCGGAGGTGGGCGAGGCCGTCAAGAAGGCTGATGTGGTGATGATCCTGCTGCCTGACGAGCAGATCGCTTCCGTTTACAAGAACGACATCGAGCCCAACATCCCGCAGGGGGCATCCCTTGCGTTCGCACACGGATTCAATGTGCACTATGGCCAGGTGGTTCCGCGGGAAGATCTGGATGTCTGGATGGTTGCTCCCAAGGCGCCCGGCCACACCGTTCGCAGCACCTACGCGCAGGGCGGCGGCGTTCCACACCTGATCGCCGTGCACGCGGACCGATCAGGCAAGGCACGGGATGTCGCGCTGAGCTACGCAGTGGCCAACGGGGGGGGCAAGGCGGGCATCATCGAGACCAACTTCCGCGAGGAGACGGAGACCGACCTCTTCGGCGAGCAGGCCGTGCTGTGCGGCGGGACGGTCGAACTCATCAAGGCCGGCTTCGAGACGCTGGTGGAGGCCGGCTACGCACCGGAGATGGCCTACTTCGAGTGCCTGCACGAACTCAAGCTGATCGTGGACCTGATCTACGAAGGCGGCATCGCCAACATGAACTACTCCATTTCGAACAACGCGGAGTACGGCGAGTACGTCACCGGCCCGAGGATCGTGAATGAAGACACCAAATCGGTGATGCGCAAGGTCTTGCAGGACATCCAGACTGGCGAGTACGCCAAGAGCTTCATCCTCGAGAACCGTGCCGGCGCCCCCACGCTGACCTCCCGCCGCCGGCTGATGGCAGAGCACCAGATCGAGGTGGTCGGGGAGAAGCTGCGCGCCATGATGCCGTGGATCAAGGCCAACAAGCTGGTCGACAAGAGCCGCAACTGAAGTCCGGCAGACCGACCGGACGTGTCGCGAACCGGCTGTCACTACGAGCGGATCGGGTGGACTGCAAGTGGGTATGCTTGAAGCATGAACAAGCCGATGTCTTCGAGCGAGCACGATGAGTTCCAGGAGCCCTTGAGGCCGCGGCGCCGCGGCATCTATGTGCTGCCCAATGCGGTGACTTTGGCGGCGCTGTTCGCCGGCTTCTACGGCATCGTCATGGCGATGTCCGGACGGTTCGAGTCTGCTGCCATCGGCATCTTCTGTGCGGCCGTCCTGGACAGCCTGGACGGGCGCATCGCCAGAATGACGCATACCCAGAGTGCGTTTGGCGAACAGATGGACAGCCTTTGCGACATGGTGAGCTTCGGGCTCGCCCCGGCGCTCATCATGTACGAGTGGTCTCTGAAGGGCCTGGGCAAGGCGGGTTGGATCGTTGCCTTCATCTACTGCGCGGCCGCTGCTCTTCGTCTGGCACGGTTCAATACCAACATCGCGGTCGTCGACAAGCGCTTCTTCCAAGGGCTGCCCAGCCCTGCGGCGGCAGCCCTGGTCATCGGCCTGATCTTCGTGATGGAGGATGCCGGATGGCGCGATGCAGCCAGGATTCCATGGCTGTCCTGGACGGCGCTCGGGGTGACGCTGTTCGCGGGCTTGACCATGGTGACAAACCTTCCCTTCTACAGCTTCAAGGTCGTAGGCGGGCGCAAGACTGTCCCATTCGCTGTCATCGTGGCCGTGGCCCTGGGCATCGCCTTGGTGAACGTTCATCCTCCGATCGTGCTGTTCTGCCTGTTTTGCTCTTACGGCCTGTCAGGCTATCTGATCTACGGGTACAGGAAGGCCAAAGGTCGTCCAGTCAGCGTGATCGCCACCTCGACGGACGAGCCCGAAGAGCGCGGCCTTCACTGACAGGGTGTGTGCTACATTGGAAGTGCGATGTTCATCAAGACCCTAAGGCTATCTGCGTTTCCAGAGGTGCCATTGGCGCGCTGATCATCCTCGACCCTGTCACGTTCATTGGAATGACGGCCCGCCAGCACACCGCAGCGGGCCGTTTGCCATTTCGGACGGCCTTTGCCGCCGCCCGTCCACGACATTGACCCAGTCTTGCGGAGTTCCATCATGACCGACAAGCTCTTCATATTCGACACTACCTTGCGCGATGGTGAGCAGTCGCCTGGTGCCTCGATGACCCGGGAGGAGAAGCTGCGCATCGCCAGGCAGCTCGAGCGACTTCGCGTGGACGTGATCGAGGCCGGATTTGCCGCTTCCAGCGGTGGTGACTTCGATGCGGTCAAGTCCATCGCGGACGTGATCAAGGACAGCACGGTCTGTTCTCTGGCGCGTGCCAACGATCGCGACATTGCGCGGGCTGCCGAGGCCCTCAAGGGGGCGGCATCGCCAAGGATCCACACCTTCATCGCCACCAGCGAACTCCACATGGAGAAGAAACTGCGCATGACCCGCGACCAGGTTCATGAACAGGCGCGAACGGCGGTGCGCTTCGCGCGCAACCTGTGTGGCGATGTCGAGTTCTCACCCGAGGACGGGTACCGATCAGACCCGGACTTTCTGTGTCGCGTGCTGGAGGCGGTGATCGCCGAGGGTGCGACCACCATCAACATCCCCGACACCGTGGGCTATGCCATTCCTGAGCTTTATGGCAACTTCATCAGGAACCTTCGTGAGCGCATTCCCAACGCCGACAAGGCTGTGTGGTCAGTGCATTGTCACAACGATCTGGGCATGGCGGTGGCCAACTCTCTGGCCGGTGTCATGATCGGCGGCGCCCGGCAGGTGGAGTGCACTGTCAATGGACTGGGAGAGCGGGCAGGCAACTGCTCCTTGGAGGAGGTGGTGATGGCGGTGCGTACACGCCGCGACTACTTCGGGCTTGATGTCGGCATAGACACCTCGCAAATCGTTCCAGCCTCTCGATTGGTCGCTCAGACCACCGGCTTCGTGGTGCAGCCGAACAAGGCCGTGGTGGGTGCGAATGCCTTTGCTCACGCTTCAGGCATTCACCAGGATGGCGTGCTGAAGGCTCGGGATACCTACGAGATCATGCGGGCTGAGGATGTGGGCTGGAGCACCAACCGTATCGTGCTGGGCAAGCTGTCGGGGCGCAATGCCTTCAAGCAGCGGCTGCAGGATCTGGGGATCGGACTGGAGTCCGAGGCGGAGATCAATGCCGCCTTCGCACGCTTCAAGGACCTTGCCGACAGAAAGAGCGAGATCTTCGACGAAGACATCATCGCGCTGGTCAGCGATGAGAGCGTGACGGTCGAGCAGGAACACTACCGATTGCTTTCGCTGTCTCAGAAGTCCGAAACCGGGGAGCGCCCGCACGCCAGCGTCACCTTCGCCGCAGGCGGCCAGGAGTTCCGAGCCGAGAGCGTGGGCAACGGGCCGGTGGATGCCAGCCTGAAGGCGATCGAGTCCAGGCTGTCCAGCGGCGCCGAGATGCTGCTGTACTCCGTCAACGCCATCACTTCCGGCAGCACCGAGTCCCAAGGTGAAGTCACCGTGCGGCTGCAACTGGGGGGGCGGGTGGTCAATGGTGTGGGAGCCGACCCAGACATCGTGGTGGCCTCGGCCAAGGCCTATCTGGCTGCCCTGAACAAGTTGCAAAGCAAAGCTGAACGCGTGGCAGCTCAGGGCTGAGAGTCTTGCGCCCTGGCGAAAGCCGAGAGGCTTTTTCAGGTGACGTTTCAGGAGCCATTTCCAAGTACTTGATATTGCCCAATCTTTCCCGTTCTCCTACACTAATCTCAGTCGATGGGGGGCGGAACTGAATGCGGTTTGCTGAGGTGTTGACGGGCGTTGGCGTGTTCGTCGCGCTTGCATGGCTGTGTGCAGGCGCGGGTCGCGCTCAGACATCGGAGCCATCTGGAAAGCCGGCTCGGCCTGGGCACAGTGCGCATGCGCCTCAGCAGCCGCAGGCTTCGCAGAAGGTGCCAACCACCGCCAAGGAGCGGACGCCCTCCCAGGCGGAGCGCGCGAGCGCACGGCCTGCGCGCAAGTCGACATCCAGGGCGGCTGAGCGCAAGGCGGGACCAGCCCCGGTGTCGGCGGCGGCCGACAGGGCTGCTCGGCGCCAGATGACGCCGGCTCGGCCGTCCTATGGCCAGCGCGCGGGCTTGCACGGAACGTCGGATCCCCTGGACCTCAAGTCCAGCGTGGCCCTGGTGGTGGACCAAGACACACAGCAGGTGCTGTTCAGCAAGAACCCGGACGCCGTGTTGCCCATTGCCTCCATCACCAAGTTGATGACCGCCATGGTGGTGCTGGAGTCGGGCCTGCCCCTGGACGAGCGTCTGTCCATCTCGCAAGAGGACGTGGACACCGAAAAGGGCAGTGGGTCCCGCCTGCGCGTTGGTTCCTCCTTGTCGCGCGGTGACATGCTGCACCTGGCCTTGATGGCCTCCGAGAACCGGGCCGCTCACGCCTTGGGGCGCCATTTTCCTGGCGGCCTGGATGCCTTCGTGGCCGCCATGAACCGCAAGGCCCAATTGCTGGGCATGGTCAACACGCGATACGTAGAGCCCACGGGGCTGTCGAGTGGCAATCAAGCGAGCGCGCATGATCTGACGCTTCTTGTTCATGCTGCGTCCGATCAACAACTCATCCGTGACTTGTCGACCACAGCCAATGCCAGCGTCACCGTCGGCAGCACAGCGATGCAGTTCCGCAATACCAATGGTCTGATCCGCAATCCGTCCTGGGAAATCGGTCTGCAGAAGACGGGCTACATCTCCGAGGCGGGCCGCTGCGTGGTCATGCAGGCGCAGATGGCCGGCCGAAAGCTGATCATGGTGCTGCTGGATTCGGCGGGTCGCTACTCCCGGATCGGTGATGCTGAGAGGTTGCGCGCCTGGATCACGCAGTCCTTGCCTGCTGCTCAGGCGGGCACGGTCACGCCGCCGGGGGGCTGAACGTTCTGCAGTTCTCAGCCGTGCCGATTTCCGAGCGCGGCAGAGAT
Organism: Rubrivivax sp.; assembly: GCA_046087245.1. GTDB lineage: Bacteria > Pseudomonadota > Gammaproteobacteria > Burkholderiales > Burkholderiaceae_C > Rubrivivax. The sequence continues at coordinate 14,090 of JBJTZN010000078.1, read as the reverse complement.
CTCGTTGGCTGTCGCTCGAAGCCTGTCCAGCCAAGTCTCCTCGAGGCGATCGGCAGGTGCGGAAATCGACAGCCCAGCCACCAAGCGGGCCTGATCGTCATAGATGCCTGCAGCCATGCAGCGCACGCCCAGTTCCAACTCTTCGTCGTCCCGAGCGTAGCCCATGGCTCTCACGGTGGCGAGTTCCCGCTCCAGCCTGCCGGGTTCCGTGATGCTGTTGCGGGTGTGGCCGATCAGTCCGCTGCGGGTTGTGTAGGCGCGCACCCGCTGCGGGTCATCGTGGGCCAGGAACAGCTTGCCTACCGAGGTCAGGTGCAAGGGCGCGCGTCCTCCTATCGCTCGGACGACCTGCATGCCCGAACGTTCACTGAAGCTGCGCTCGATGTAGACGATTTCGTCCCCCTGTCGCACCGACAGGTTGACGGGTTGGTGGGTCAACCGGTGCAGTTCGCGCATGGGTGCCAGCGCCGCTTCTCGGACGTCCAGGCGGGCCTTCACGAGGTTGCCCAATTCCAGCAGACGCATGCCCAGGCGGTAGCTGCCGGCCGCTGGGCGGTCCACCAGCCTGCCCACGGCCAGATCGTTCAGGATCCGGTGCGCAGTGGAGGGGTGCAGCCCGGTGCGTTCGCTGATGTCCTTCAGTGGAACGGGATCCTGCTGTGACGCCAGCACATCCAGCAGCGCGAAAGTCCGCTCCAACACTTGAATGGCGGGTGTATGAGGATCTGCTTTGCTCATGTTCTTGCGCCCCTTGAAGCGCTATTTTGCATGGCGAAAGCGTCGCACACCAAGTTCTCAACCGCCGACTGCCCGGAACGCACGGCGCCTTCCAACGTCGAGGGATAGGGGCCAAGGACGTAGTCACCAGCCGCCCACAGGCCGGGAGCCACCCGGTCGGCTGGTCTTGACACGCCCGGTTCGCAGCGGAAAGTGGCCCGCTGCTCCGTGTAAACGGTCTCGACTTGAGGCATTTGCGGCCAGGTGCCGGCGGGAAAGAGGTCCAGCGCCTGCTGAACCACCGCTTCAGCGAGGTCCTTGCGACCCCTGCCTTTGAAGTCGTCAGCGGCACTGATCACGAAAGCGAAACCGCCGTGGGGGTGGCCCAGGGCGTCAAGGTCGAAGGCGAACTGCGCGGGGCCTCGCGGGAGTAAGGACATCGGTGACTTTGGCCGCGCACCCGGGCAACTCAGGTAGACCGTGGCGATGGGCTCATGCGGAATCTGCGCCGCCTCGCGAGCCCATTGCGGATGATGTTCGGCGGCCAATCGAGCGGCTTCCTTGGCTGAGGTTGCCAGGATCACGCCATCGACATGCTGGCCACCGACCTGCCATCCCGTCTCAAGCCGGGTCAGGCAAGTCACCCGCTGGCCTGGCTTCACTGCCGCGCCTCGGACTTGAAGCCACTGTGCAGCAGGCCGAGGAAGAAGTTCGGTCAGCGGCAGACGGGGCAGCATCAGGTCCGCACCACCGGCTTCGCCCATGAGCGCATCCTTCAGCACCCGCAGGAACACTCGGGCGCTGGCGCGGGATGCAGGCGTGTTCAAGGCGGCCACGCACAGCGGTTCGATCAATCCGCCTCGGATCTCCCGCGGCAGACTTCGAGTCAAGGTCTCAACGGTCATCCCAGCGGCGCAGTTGAACCGCCGCGCGGCCCATCCCGCACTCACCCTCAGCAGCGCAAACCTGGAAGTCCAGGACCAGCCGCGGTGGCGGATCACGGCTGCGGCAAATGCCAGGGGAGAGGAGGGGCCGTCCAGCGCAAGTCCGTTCCCGCCGGGTTCGACCAGCCGAAGAGGCATCCGGTGCAGCGCCAGCGCAGGATCGACCCCCACCTGGCGCATCAGGCCCAGCGTCTGGCTGTAGGCACCGATCAGGATGTGCTGGCCGTTATCGCGACGTCGGTCCCGCTGTTGCGCCGTCCTGGCCCGACCGCCCAGACAGGGGGCCATTTCCAGCAATGTGACCTGATGCCCCAGGCTCACAGCCCGTACCGCAGCAGCCAGCCCGGCCCAGCCACCTCCGACTATGGCAATCTTCACTGGGGGTGCGCGCCTCAGGAACCCCGCCACTGCGTTCTGGCGGCGATCCAGAGCTTGCGCAGTGGCGTGAGGGAGGTGCGCTGGTGCAGCACCTGGAAACCGCCCGCCTCGATCTCGCGCAGCAGAGTGCGGTAGATGTTGGCCATCATCAAGCCAGGCCGCTGGCGGGCCCGGTCTTCGTCGGGGAGCAGGGACAGCGCTTCGTCGAACAGCCGATGTGCTCGTACGGCCTGGAACGTCATCAGGGCCGAGAAGCGTTCGCTGTACCCCCAGGGATGCTGTCGCACCAGCAGTTCGTGCGCCTTGACCCCAAACTGCTGAAGCTCGGAAATGGGCAGGTAGATGCGGCCTCGTCTGGCGTCCTCACCTACATCCCGGACGATGTTGGTCAGCTGCATGGCCAAGCCCAGGCGGTGGGCGTACTGGACCGTGCGCTCGGACTGGCGCCCGAAGATGTTGCATGCCACCTCGCCGACCACCCCCGCCACCAGATGGCAGTAGTCCGCAAGTTTCGGGAAGTCCAGGAACCGGTTCTGTTCGAGGTCCACCCGGCAACCGCGAATCACCGCATCGAGGTGGCTGCGTTCGATACCGAACTCGCGAACCAGAGGCATCAGAGCGCGAGTGACCGGGTGGCTTGCGGCGCCTTCGAATGCGCGAGCCACCTCCTGCTGCCACCAGGCCAGTTTGGCTCCTGCCACCGACAGGTCGTTGGCGTTGTCCACCACGTCATCGACCTCACGGCAGAAGGCGTAGAAGGCGGTGATCGCCAATCGCCTCCTCTGCGGCAGAAACAGGAACGCGTAGTAGAAACTGGAGCCGCTTGCCGCCGCCCGTTGCTGGACGTATTGCTCCGGTGTCATGTCTTCGAGGCTTGCGCGGCGCGCATCCGGATGGCGCGCCAGGTCAGCAGGGGGGCATCCCAGGCGTTCAACACAGGTCGGTGCCGGAAGCTCTGGTGGTCCATCAGGCGGATTTTCTCCAGGACCCGCAGACCTCCTTGCACCACCAGGCGGAGTTCAAGACCCATGCGTCCGCCCACCTCCATCGGCAGGTCGGCGCCAGACGCCATGGTCTGACCCGCCCATTGACACAGGTCGGCCACCAGGGCCTTGACTGACCTTGGATCGTGGCCGCAGGTCGCTCGAAGGGGCCAGGGCAGGCCATGGGCTCGCGCGTCGCTCAGGGGGATGTAGCACCTCCCGCGAGGCACATCCACGCTCAGGTCTTGCCAGAAGTTGATGAGTTGCAAGGCCGTGCAGATCTGGTCGGACATCGCGATGAGGCGCGGATCCCTTATGCCCTGGAGGTGCAGCAGCAGTCTGCCAACGGGATTGGCGGATCTGCGGCAGTAGTCCAACAGCTCGGCGCGGCAGGCGTACATGGGGTTGAGCACGTCCTGTTCGAAGGCATCCAGAAGATCGTCGAGCAACGGTTTCGGCAGCACGTGACGGGCATGGGCCTGCCCCAAGGGCCTGAAGATGTGGGCCCAGGGGGAATTCGTGTCCGGTGCCGCGCCTTGCAAGGTTCTTGATAGGGTCTCCCGGTACACGTGGAGCTGTTCCAGGCGCTGAGGCGCCTGCAGGTCGCCCTCGTCCGCGATGTCGTCCGCTGTTCGTGCAAAGTGGTAAATCGCGATCACGGCTTGGCGGATGTGGGGCGGGCACAGCCAGGAGGCCACCGGAAAGTTCTCGTAATGGGCAACGGTCACCTCCAGGATTGTCGTTGGTCGATGCAGGTGGCCTCGCCCCGGGGACTTGCACGAACGAGGAATGGCGAAGCGGTAAGATCATGTGTTTTGCGATCATCAGTCGACCTTCGCCTGCGCGCCGGTCGTGTACTGCGGACCTGCGCGGGTGGCGAAATTGGTAGACGCACCAGGTTTAGGTCCTGACGGGGGCGACCCCGTGTCGGTTCGAGTCCGACCCCGCGCACCACTCCCCCAAATTCCTGCCTACAACATTGAGTCCCTCATGACCGTCACTGTCGAAACCCTTGAGAAGCTCGAGCGTCGAATCACCCTGACCCTGGCGGCTGCCGAGATCGGGAAGGAGATCGACACCCGACTGAAGCGCCTGTCCCGAACAGTGAAGGTTGATGGCTTCAGGCCCGGAAAGGTGCCTATGTCGGTCGTCGCGCAGCGCTACGCGTACTCCGTTCAGTATGAGGTCATGAACGACCGGGTCAGTCAGGCCTTCACAGATGCTGCCACCCAGGCGCAACTTCGGGTCGCGGGGGCCCCGCGCATCTCGCAGCGGGAGCAGGCCCCGGAAGGTCAACTGGCCTTTGACGCCACCTTTGAGGTCTATCCCGAGGTACGCGTAGGCGATCTGTCCGGTGTGGAGGTGCAGCGTCTGTCCACCGAAGTGACCGAGGCGGCTGTGGACCGGACCATTGAGATTCTTCGAAAGCAAAGGGGCACCTTTGCGCAGCGACCGTCCGGCGAGGGTGCCGCACCGACCGACCGGGTGACCATCGACTTCGAGGGAAAGATCGATGGCGAGCCCTTTGCGGGTGGCAAGGCGGAGGCCTTCGAGTTCGTCATCGGCGAGGGCCAGATGCTGGAGCAGTTCGACTTGGCCGTGCGCGGGATGCGTGTGGGCGACAGCAAGACCTTCGCGCTGCAATTCCCGGCTGATTACCAGGGTCAGGATGTGGCCGGCAAGGAGGCGGACTTCTTGGTGACCATGAAAAAGATCGAAGCCGCGCAGTTGCCTGTTGTCGACGACGACTTCGCCAAGGCCCTGGGCATCAAGGAGGGAACCGTCGAGGCCCTGCGCAGCGATGTGAGAAAGAACCTGGAGCGCGAGGTCAAGTTCCGATTGATGGCCAGGAACAAGGCCGCCGCCATGGACGCCTTGGTCCGGGCCGCCGAACTTGAGGTGCCCAAGTCCCTGGTCCAGGGTGAGATCGAGCGCATGGAGGAGGCTGCTCGAGCCGACCTCAAGCGCAGAGGTGTCAAGAATGCAGAAACTGCGCCTATTCCCACTGACATCTTTCAAGCGCAGGCGGAGCGCCGTGTGCGTCTGGGCCTTGTGGTGGCGGAACTGGTACGGACCAGCGGGCTGCAGGCCAAGCCCGAGCAGTTGCAAAAGCATATCGAGGAGTTGAGCCAGAGCTATGAGCGACCGGCTGACGTGGTGCGCTACTACCTCACGGACCGCCAGCGCATGGCGGAGGTGGAGGCCGTCGTGATCGAAAACAACGTCACGGAGCATGTGCTTGCGCGGGTGAAGGTCGTTGACAAGGTGGTACCGTTTGACGAGTTGATGGCTGCCGTTTGAAAGGACGATCGAACATGAGCGCATTGGAGACCACCGCACTGGGCATGGTGCCCATCGTCATCGAGCAGTCGGGGCGCGGTGAACGGGCCTACGACATCTACAGCCGACTGCTTCGCGAGCGGATCGTCTTTCTCGTAGGACCCGTGAACGACCACAGCGCCAACTTGGTGGTGGCCCAGATGTTGTTCCTGGAGAGCGAGAACCCTGACAAGGACATCTTTCTCTACATCAACTCGCCCGGGGGCAGTGTCAGCGCGGGCCTGGCCATCTACGACACCATGAACTTCATCAAGCCCGACGTTTCCACCCTGTGTCTGGGCATCGCCGCCAGCATGGGGTCGTTCCTCCTGATGGCCGGCGCCAAGGGCAAGCGGGCTGCCCTGCCGAACTCCAAAGTCATGATCCACCAGCCTTCTGGCGGCGCCCAAGGCCAAGCCACCGACATCGAGATCCACGCACGTGAGATCCTGAAGACGCGAGAGCAACTGAATCGGATCTATGCCGAGCGCACTGGGCAGACCTTGGAAAAGATCACGGCCGACATGGAGCGCGACTTCTTCATGTCGCCCACAGAGGCCAAGGAATACGGGCTCATCGACCAGGTGCTGGAGCGACGGCCGGGTTGAGGGGTGTTTTCGGGGGTCTTTTCCGAGTCTTGGCCCGCTTGAGACCGGGTCAAGATGATCGATGAACTATCATCAACTTCCCTCCAACTGCATCTCTGCGCTCGCAGCAACACATGGCCGAAAAGAAAGGTGCCTCGGGCGAAAAGGTTCTCTACTGCTCCTTCTGCGGTAAGAGCCAGCATGAGGTCAAGAAACTGATCGCGGGGCCCTCGGTATTCATCTGTGATGAATGCGTTGAGTTGTGTAACGACATCATCCGCGACGAAGCCCCGGCTGATGGCCCCGCGGGCAAGACCGGGAGATCGGATCTTCCGATTCCCAGTGAGATCAAGGGTAGTCTTGACCAGTACGTCATTGGCCAGGAGGCCGCCAAGCGCACGCTTGCAGTTGCGGTGTACAACCACTACAAGCGCCTGAAGCACATGGGGGCCTCGAAGGATGGGGTCGAACTCACCAAGAGCAACATCTTGCTGATCGGTCCCACCGGGTCAGGCAAGACCTTGCTGGCGCAGACGCTGGCTCGGCTGCTCAATGTGCCCTTTGTCATCGCGGACGCCACGACCCTGACAGAGGCCGGGTACGTCGGCGAAGACGTCGAGAACATCATCCAGAAGTTGTTGCAGAACTGCAATTACGATGTGGAGCGCGCGCAGCGCGGCATCGTCTACATCGACGAGATCGACAAGATCAGCCGCAAGGCGGACAACCCGAGCATCACGCGGGATGTCTCGGGCGAGGGGGTGCAGCAGGCCCTGCTGAAGCTGGTGGAGGGCACCATGGCCAGTGTGCCGCCGCAGGGCGGTCGCAAGCACCCCAACCAGGATTTCCTGCAGATTGACACGACCAACATCCTGTTCATCTGCGGTGGCGCTTTCGACGGCCTGGAGAAGGTCATCCAGAATCGCACCGAACGCTCGGGCATCGGGTTTGCCGCTACGGTCCAAAGCAAGAGCGACAAGCGGGTCTCTGAGACCTTTCGGGCCGTGGAGCCTGAGGATCTGATCAAGTTTGGTCTGATCCCCGAACTGGTGGGCAGGCTGCCTGTGGTGGCCACGCTGGGCGAACTCACTGAGGACGCGCTCATTCAGATCCTGACCGAGCCCAAGAATGCACTGCTCAAGCAGTACCAGAAACTGTTCGGGATGGACGGGGTAGACCTGGAGGTGCGCCCGTCGGCGCTGGGAGCCATCGCCCGCAAGGCCCTGGCGCGCAAGACCGGTGCACGAGGCCTGCGTTCCATCGTCGAGCACGCTCTGATTGACACGATGTTCGAGTTGCCGCACCTGGACGGCGTAGCCAAGGTGGTGATGGATGAGCACACGATAGAGGAGGGGGTGCGGCCTCTGCTGGTCTACAAAGAGCAAGCCAAGGCGAGCGCCTGATCCGCATTCACGGGCGCCGCCCGGGGGCGTGCTCTCTTGCAATGCACAGCAAGGGCCCCATGTCCCGCTGAGAAACCGAGGAATCCCATGTCAGGTCATCCCGTACTTCCGCCCGATCCGATCACGCTGCCGTTGTTGCCTTTGCGCGACGTGGTGGTGTTCCCGCACATGGTGATCCCACTCTTTGTGGGCCGCCCCAAGTCGATCAAGGCCCTGGAGGCTGCCATGGAGGCCGGCCGTCAGATCATGCTGGTTGCCCAGAAGGCCGCTGGCAAGGATGAGCCCAAGCCCGAGGACATGTTCGAAGTGGGATGCCTGTCCAGCATCCTGCAGATGCTCAAGCTGCCTGACGGCACGGTCAAGGTGTTGGTGGAGGGCGTGCAGCGCGCCACGACGCAGGCGATTCGCGACCAGGGCGACCATTTCGTTGGTGACGTCACCCCGGTGGCGCCTGCGGGCGAGGGCAGCCCTGAGATCGAGGCGTTGCGCAGGGCCGTCACCCAGCAGTTCGACCAGTACGTCAAGCTGAACAAGAAGATCCCGCCCGAGATCCTGACTTCCATCGCCGGTATCGATGATCCGGGGCGACTGGCGGACACGATTGCCGCGCATCTGCCCCTGAAGCTTGATGCCAAGCAGTCGGTGCTGGACATGTTTCCCGTCGCGGGCCGACTGGAGAAGTTGCTGGAGCTCCTGGAGCACGAGGTCGACATCCTGCAGGTGGAAAAGCGCATCCGCGGTCGCGTCAAGCGCCAGATGGAGAAGAGCCAGCGGGAGTACTACCTGAACGAACAGGTCAAGGCGATCCAGAAGGAACTGGGCGACGGAGAGGAAGGCGCAGACCTCGATGAACTTGACAAGAAGATCAAGGCAGCGCGCATGCCCAAGGACGCGCGCAAGAAGGCCGAGGCGGAGTTCAAGAAGCTGAAGCTGATGTCTCCCATGTCGGCCGAAGCGACCGTGGTGCGCAACTACATAGACGTCCTCGTCAATCTTCCCTGGGTCAAGAAGACCAAGATCAAGCATGACCTGGGCAACGCCGAGACCGTGTTGAATGAGGATCACTTCGGACTCGAGAAAGTCAAGGATCGCATCCTGGAGTACCTTGCCGTCCAGCAACGCGTGGACAAGGTCAAGGCCCCCATCCTGTGTCTGGTGGGGCCCCCCGGCGTAGGCAAGACTTCGCTGGGGCAGAGCGTTGCCAGGGCCACGGGCCGCAAGTTCGTTCGCATGGCCTTGGGGGGCATGCGGGATGAAGCCGAGATCCGCGGCCACCGCCGCACCTACATCGGGTCCATGCCGGGCAAGGTTCTGCAAAGCCTGACCAAGGTGGGAACCCGCAACCCGTTGTTCCTGCTCGACGAGATCGACAAGCTCGGCATGGACTTCCGGGGTGACCCCTCGTCCGCTCTGCTGGAGGTGCTCGACCCGGAGCAGAACCACACCTTCAGCGATCATTACGTCGAGGTGGATTTCGATTTGTCGGATGTCATGTTCGTGGCCACGTCCAACTCCATGAACATCCCGCCGGCCCTGCTGGACCGCATGGAGGTCATTCGACTGGCAGGCTACACGGAAGACGAGAAGGTCAATATCGCCCAGCGCTATCTGCTGCCCAAGCAGCAGAAGAACAATGGCGTGCGTGATGACGAAATGGAAGTCACCGAAGGAGCGATTCGGGGGATCGTGCGCTACTACACGCGTGAGGCTGGCGTTCGCTCCCTCGAGCGAGAGATTTCGAAGATCTGCCGCAAGGTGGTCAAGGGCGTGCAGTTGAAGAAGTACGACCGGAAGGTGGTGGTCGAGGAGGGCAACCTCAATGACTTCCTGGGTGTGCGCAAGTTCGATTTCGGACGCACGGAAAAGACCAACCAAGTCGGACAGGTGGTGGGTCTGGCCTGGACCGAGGTGGGCGGCGACCTGTTGACCATCGAGGCTGCGGTCATGCCCGGCAAGGGCAACATCATCCGTACTGGCTCGCTTGGAGACGTCATGAAGGAGTCCGTGGAGGCTGCACGGTCCGTGGTGAGGTCTCGGGCTCGTCGCCTCGGGCTCAAGGCCGAGTTGTTCGAGAAGCGCGACATCCACATCCACGTGCCCGATGGCGCCACGCCCAAGGATGGCCCCAGTGCTGGTATCGCCATGACGACCGCGTTCGTCTCCGCGCTGTCGGGAATCCCCGTCAGGGCCGACGTAGCCATGACCGGCGAGATCACCTTGCGCGGCGAAGTCACGGCCATCGGGGGCTTGAAGGAGAAGTTGCTGGCGGCCTTGCGGGGCGGAGTGAAGACGGTGTTGATCCCGGAAGAGAACGCCAAGGACCTTCAGGACATTCCCGAAAACGCGAAGAACCAGCTGGAGATCGTGCCGGTGCGCTGGATCGACAAGGTGCTGGAAGTCGCGCTCGAGACCATGCCGCAACCGCTTGCCGAGGAGGAAGTGGCTTCCAAGTCGGAGACGGTGGACAGCCCGGCCACGGCAGTCGTTGAGAGTTCAGCCGTCGACAGCCTGCCGCATTGAAGATCCACTTGCGCAGAGATGTTGTGCAGATCGCGGTTGTTCGGCTACAATGGTGATTTGACGCGGGAATAGCTCAGTTGGTAGAGCGCAACCTTGCCAAGGTTGAGGTCGCGAGTTCGAGCCTCGTTTCCCGCTCCAATTTCCAGACGTGGCGTCTGGCTGAAAGGGAGGCCTGCGCTTTCCTTTTTTTTGGTCACGCATGACCCAGGGCGCGGTAGCAAAGCGGTGATGCAACGGATTGCAAATCCGTCCAGCCCGGTTCGACTCCGGGCCGCGCCTCCATTCTTCACCACACCAGCCTCGACGCTGCTGTGTTTGATGGGTTCAGCGCCTTCAGGCCGCCTGCATGCACAAGCCGTAGCGAGTCGATAATCGGGCGCGCGAGCCCGGGTGGCGAAATCGGTAGACGCAGCAGACTTAAAATCTGCCGCCCCTCATCGGGGTGTACGGGTTCGAGTCCCGTCCCGGGCACCACGCTGGATCGCCAAGCCAGTCCTAAAATGTCCGAGAGATGGTTGGCGTCAATGCCCAGGAGCAGGTCGAAATGAAGGTGCTGGTCCCCGTCAAGCGGGTCGTCGATTACAACGTCAAGGTACGGGTCAAGAGTGACGGCACGGGGGTGGACATCACCAACGTGAAGATGAGCATGAACCCCTTCGACGAGATCGCCGTCGAGGAAGCCGTTCGACTCAAGGAGAAGGGTGTCGCCTCGGAGGTCATCGCGGTGTCCTGCGGCGTCACCCAATGTCAGGAGACCTTGCGTACGGCGATGGCCATAGGGGCAGATCGAGGGATTCTCGTGGAGTGCACGCAGGAGTTGCAGCCCCTGGCCGTGGCGAAGTTGCTCAAGGCCTTGGTGGACAAGGAACAACCGGCGCTCGTGATCCTGGGCAAGCAGGCGATCGACGATGATTGCAACCAGACGGGGCAGATGCTCGCCGCGCTGGCGGGATGGCCGCAGGCCACCTTTGCCAGCAAGGTCGAGGTCGCACAAGGCAAGGCAAGGGTCACTCGGGAAGTGGACGGAGGTCTCGAGACAGTCGAGTTGAACCTGCCCGCCGTGGTGACGACGGATCTGCGTCTGAACGAGCCTCGCTATGTGACGCTGCCCAACATCATGAAGGCCAAGAAGAAGCCGCTGGATGTCGTCAAGCCCGAGGAGCTGGGGGTCGATGTCACGCCTCGAATCAAGACCTTGAGGGTCTGCGAGCCGCCCAGGCGAGGCGCGGGTGTCAAGGTTCCCGACGTGGCAGCGCTGGTGGACAAGCTCAAGAACGAAGCGAAGGTGGTCTGATGACGTCGCTTGTGATCGCCGAACACGACAACGTCCGCATCAAGGCGGCCACGCTTCACACGGTAACGGCTGCCTTGCAGTGCGGCGGTGAGGTGCATCTGCTGGTGGCTGGATCGGGCGCTGGCCTGGCGGCCCAGGCGGCGACCGGCATCGCGGGGCTGTCGAAGGTACTGCATGCCGACAGTCTGGCCCTGAACCACGGGCTGGCCGAGAATCTGGCGGCCCAGGTGCTGGCTCTTGCGGCAGGCTACAGCCACATTCTCTTTCCAGCGACGGCCAGCGGCAAGAACACGGCGCCTCGGGTGGCCGCGCTGCTGGATGTTGCGCAGATCAGCGATGCCAGCAGAGTGCTTGCCGCCGACACCTTCGAGCGTCCCATCTACGCGGGCAACGCCATCGCCACCGTGCAAAGCTCAGACGCAGTCAAGGTGATCACGGTCCGGACCACGGGCTTTGATCCTGCGCCATCGACGGGCGGAGTTGCGACCTTGGAGTCCGTTGTCGCCGCGCCAGACGCGGGTACATCCGTGTTCCTGGGATCTGAGATTGCCAAGCTTGACCGTCCCGAACTCACATCGGCCAAGATCATCGTGTCCGGTGGCCGCGCATTGGGCAGCAGCGACAAGTTTTCTGAAGTACTGACGCCGCTGGCCGACAAGCTCGGAGCCGCGCTGGGGGCCAGTCGCGCTGCCGTGGACGCCGGCTACGCTCCGAACGACTGGCAGGTAGGCCAGACCGGAAAGATCGTCGCCCCACAGTTGTATGTGGCCTGCGGCATCAGCGGCGCGATTCAGCACCTGGCGGGCATGAAGGATTCCAAGGTCATCGTGGCCATCAACAAGGACCCCGAAGCTCCGATCTTCAGCGTAGCCGACTATGGCCTGGAGGCCGACCTGTTTGCCGCCGTGCCGGAACTGGTGAGCCGCCTGTGACCGCCTGAGACCTTTGAAGGGCGCCCAAGGGGCGCCCTTGTTGCATCCGGAGTTTGACATGAGCTACCGCGCGCCCTTGAAAGACATGCTCTTCGTGATGAAGGAACTCGCTGGGCTGGAAGCGGTCTCCGCCTTGCCGGGCTACGAGGACGCTGGCCTGGAAACGGCCGCCGCTGTGCTGGAAGAGTGCGCGCGGTTCAACGAGGAAGTGGTGGCACCCTTGAACTGGGAAGGCGATCGAACGCCCGCGACCTTCCATGACGGGCTGGTTCGGACGACACCTGGTTTCAAGCAGGCGTTCCGGCAGTTTGTATCCGGCGGCTGGCAGGGCTTGCCGCACCCCGAGGCGTTCGGCGGTCAGGGCCTTCCCAAGCTGATCCATGCCGCATGCAGCGAGATGGTCCAAAGCGCCAACATGAGCTTTGCGCTGTGCCCCTTGCTCACGGACGGTGCCATTGAGGCCTTGCTGACCGCGGGTAGTGCCGAGCAGCAGCAAACCTACATCCCGCCCATGATCGAGGGTCGCTGGACGGGAACGATGAACCTGACGGAGCCGCAAGCGGGCAGCGACCTGTCACTGGTTCGCACCCGAGCCGAACCCCAGCCCGATGGCACCTACCGCCTGTTCGGCACCAAGATCTACATCACCTACGGTGAGCACGACATGTCGGACAACATCGTCCACCTTGTGCTGGCCAGGATCACGGGAGCCCCGGAGGGCGTCAAGGGCATCTCGCTGTTCATTTGCCCCAAGTGGCTGGAAGACGGTACCCGCAATGATGTGCGCTGCGTCAGCATTGAACACAAGCTCGGTATCAAGGCCAGCCCGACGGCCGTGCTGCAGTACGGCGATGCCGGGGGTGCGGTGGCCACCTTGATCGGCCAGGAGAACCGGGGCCTGGAGTACATGTTCGTCATGATGAACGCGGCCCGCTTCGGGGTCGGGGTGCAGGGCGTTGCCCTGGCCGAGCGTGCTTATCAGAAGGCGGTGCAGTATGCGCGCGATCGCGTCCAGAGCCGGCCCGTGGATGGTTCGCTTCAAGCCGCTGCGCCGATCATCCACCACCCGGATGTCAGGCGCATGCTGATGACGATGCGGGCCCAGACCGAGGGCTGTCGGGCCATGGCTTTGGTGGCGGCCGGCGCGTTCGATGCGGCGCATGCCCATCCGGACCTTGCCGTACGCCAGGAGAACCAGGCCTTCTACGAGTTCCTGGTGCCGCTGATCAAGGGCTTGTCCACGGAGATGAGCCTGGAGGTTGCCAGCCTGGGGGTGCAGGTGCACGGCGGCATGGGCTTCATCGAGGAAACTGGCGCGGCCCAGTACCTGCGAGACGCCAAGATCCTGACCATCTACGAGGGAACCACGGCCATCCAGGCCAATGATCTGGTCGGACGCAAGACTGCCCGGGACGGCGGAACCTTGGCCCGCGCCATCGCGCAGCAGGTCGCGGATACCGAAGCGGCCCTGCTGGCCCGGCCCAGCCCGGCTGGGCAGCAGGTGGCCCGGCGCCTGTCGTCGGCGCGGTGCGCCTTCCTGGAAGCTGTGGATTTCATCGTCGAACGCAATCGCTCGGAACCCAATGCTGTGTTCGCCGGAAGCGTTCCGTATTTGATGTTGGCCGCCACCTTGGTGACAGGCTGGCAGATGGCTCGCGCCCTGATGGCTGCTGAGGATCTGAGCGCCGCAGGGATTGACCAGGCATTCATGCAGGCAAAGATCACCACTTGCCGCTTCCACGCCGACCACTTGTTGCCCAGGACGCAGGCTTGGAGAGACGCCATCGTGGAAGGCGCATCATCGGTGACCGAGATGGCCCTGGAAGCCTTTTGAAGGTTCGCAGCCGAAGATGCAGGGCCCCAGCGTGCCCGGCCTAGGTGCAATACTGTTCAGATATTGATGACCGGCCTCGGCCGAAGCTTCTGGTGCAGAGGCTCGCCGCGACGACGCACGCCGAAGTTGCTCATCTTGCGCTTGACGCCGCGCGGGTTCAGGCGGCCGCGGCTGCTGAT
>JBJTZN010000077.1:0-3932 GCA_046087245.1 Rubrivivax sp. | reverse complement strand
CACCTGGCGCTGCGCCTCCTGGCGCGTGTCGAGCTGTCCCGGGGCGTGCTTGGCGTCGACCAGCGTCAGCACCGAGTCGAGCAGGTAGGCCTCGGCGATCTCGTCGTCCATGAAGAACGTCTGCGCGACCGGGCCGGGGTCGGCCAGGCCGGTGGTCTCGATGACCACGCGGTCAAAGCTCAACTCTCCCTTGCGGCGCTTCTCGGCCAGATCCGCCAGCGTGCTGCGCAGGTCTTCACGGATGGTGCAGCACACGCAACCGTTGCTCATCTGGATGATCTGTTCTTCGGTGTTCACCGACAGGATGTCGGTATCGATGTTTTCCTCACCGAACTCGTTTTCGATGACGGCGATCTTCTGCCCGTGGGCTTCCGTCAGCACGCGCTTGAGCAAGGTGGTCTTGCCGGCGCCCAGGAAGCCGGTAAGGATGGTGGCGGGGATCAGGGTCATGGGATTGCGCAATCTCGCGTTCGCGTCTGCGGATGAGGAGGAAGTGAGGGCGGCGGACTTTCGTTCAAGCCGCCTCCCGCCGTCAAGGCGGAAGAGCGTTGGTGCGTTATTCTCCGGCTTGTCGTCACTTCCGGCACTGTCGTGTCAGAACCTCATCCTGGGCGGTCCGCCCGTGCGTCGCAGGCACGCCCGGCGGACAAGCCAGCAGACAGGCGCAGCCTCCTCGATCGCCTGGTCGAGTTCATCTCTCCCGGACCGGACTCGCGCGACGAGTTGATCCAGACGCTGGCCGATGCCGAAGAGCGCGACCTGATCGGGCCCGAGTCCCGCGCCATGCTGGAGGGGGTGATCCGGATGGTCGACATGACGGCCGGCGACGTGATGGTGGCTGCTCCGCGCATGGACCTGCTGGACATCAACGCACCCTACGACGAGCTGCTGGGCCTGGTCATCGAAACGGGCCACTCCCGCTTTCCGGTGCACGATGGCGAGCGCGACAACATCATCGGCATCCTGCTGGCCAAGGACCTGCTCAAGGTGCAGCGCGCCCCCGGGCTGAGCCTGCGGACGCTGCTGCGTCCGGCGGTGTTCGTGCCCGAGAGCAAGGGCTTGAATGAACTGCTGCGCGACTTCCGCTCCAACCGCAACCACCTGGCCATCGTGATCGACGAGTTCGGCAACACCGCCGGACTCATCACCATCGAGGACGTGCTGGAGGAGATCGTCGGGGAGATCGAAGACGAGTTCGATGAGCACGACGCCCACAGCGGCATCGTGACGCTGGCCGATGGCACGCACCGCGTGGCCGGCGATGCCGACGTGTCCGCGGTCAACGAGGCCTTCGGCGTGCGCCTGCCCGAAGAGGAGTTCGACACGATTGGCGGCCTGGTGGCCGACCGGCTGGGCCGCGTGCCCCGACGCGGCGAAGCGGTGGACGTACAGGGGCTGAGGTTTTCAGTCATGCTGACCCGCGGTGGCGCCGTACGCTGGTTCAGGGTCTCGCGCGTGGACGACCGCGGCAGCGCGGACCAGGGCCGGGACGTGGCGGCCGCCGGACCCCCGCCGCCTGCCTGATGGGCCGGACCCGGGCCCGCGCGGCGGGCTGGTGGGAATTCGCGCTGCTGGCCGCCCTGGGGGCCTTGCAGACCCTGGCCTGTGTGCACACGTCGTTGTGGTGGTTGCCCGTGCTGGCGGTGGCCACGTTGGTGGCGCGCCTGGCGCAGGCCCCGACGCGCCGCGCGGCCGGCCTCGGGCTGGTCTTTGGTGCGTCCTGGCTGATGGCTGCCGTGTGGTGGCTGTTCGTCAGCATGCACCGCTATGGGGGTCTGCCCGCCTGGCTGGCGGCGCTGGCGGTGGCCTTGCTGGCCCTGGCCCTGGCGCTCTACCTGGCCCTGGCCTGCGCACTGTGGGTGCGCCTGCGCTCTGGCCGAAGCGGCCCGGACGCTCTGGCCTTTGCCGCCTGCTGGCTGCTGGCCGAATGGGCTCGCGGCGTCATCTTCACGGGCTTTCCCTGGGCGGCCAGCGGCTACACGCAGATCGATGGCCCGCTGGCTGCGTGGGCCGCGTGGGCGGGCGTGTACGGTGTGGGCGCCTGGATGGCACTGGCCGGCGCCTTGCTCGGCCTGGCATGGTCGCGCGCGGGAGCGCACCCGCCCGTGCCGACCCGCTTGCGGGCGCGCCTGTGGATAGCTGCGGGTGCCGTCCTGGCCTTGCCCGGGCTGACGGGGCCGGGCGAGTTCACGCGCTCGGCAGGGATTCAAACAGTCACCCTGGTGCAGACGGCCGTGCCCCAGGACGAGAAGTTCTCGGGTGAGCGCCTGCCCGAGAACCTGGCGTGGCTGGCCGATGCCCTGAACCGGGCCCGCGGGGCCTTGGTGGTGGCGCCCGAGACGGCCGTGCCTTTGCTGCCAGAGCAGCTGGCAGCCCTGGCCCCAGGCTGGTGGGAAGCCCTGCGGCTGCGTTTCGCGGGCTCGGCCCAGGTGGCCCTGGTGGGGGTGCCGCTGGGCGACTTCGAGTCCGGGTACACCAACTCCGCAGTCGGCCTGGCCCCTGCCCATGCCGGCTCGGTTGCCCAACCGTACCGCTATGACAAGGTGCACCTCGTGCCCTTCGGCGAATTCATTCCCACGGGCTTTCGCTGGTTCACCGACTTGATGCACATTCCCCTGGGGGACTTTTCGCGCGGTCCCCTGGACGCCCCGTCCCTGAACGCCGGCGCCCAGCGGGTGGCCCCCAACATCTGCTACGAAGACCTCTTTGGCGAAGAACTGGCGGTGCGCTTTCTCGAACCCTCGCGCGCACCCACCGTCCTGGCAAACCTGAGCAACATCGGCTGGTTCGGCCACACCATCGCCCTGCCGCAGCACCTGAACATTTCCCGCATGCGCAGCCTGGAACTTCAGCGGCCCATGCTGCGCTCGACCAACACGGGTGTCACGGCCATCATCGACCACCGGGGGCGGGTCACGCACCGGCTGGAGCCCTTTGTCCGCGCCACGTTGGACGGCACCTACGAAGGCCGTGACGGGCTCACGCCCTACGCCTGGTGGGCTGCCCGCTGGGGCCTGTGGCCGCTGGTGGCGCTGGCGCTGGTGACGCTGGCCTGGGCTGCGGTCCGGCGCCGCGTGGCGGCCGACC
The DNA here is from genome assembly GCA_046087245.1 of Rubrivivax sp. GTDB lineage: Bacteria > Pseudomonadota > Gammaproteobacteria > Burkholderiales > Burkholderiaceae_C > Rubrivivax. Next base: position 845 of record JBJTZN010000077.1, on the reverse strand, counting down.
TCTAAAATCGAGCGCCTTGCCACTATCCAACCCCCTCGGGGCTGCCCCGGCCGCTGCCATGCTGACTTTCCAGCAGATCATCCTGAAGCTGCAGTCCTACTGGGATGCGCAGGGTTGCGCCTTGCTGCAGCCCTACGACATGGAGGTGGGCGCTGGCACCAGCCACACGGCCACCTTCTTGCGCGCATTGGGCCCGGAGCCTTGGAAGGCGGCCTACGTGCAGCCCAGCCGCCGGCCCAAGGACGGCCGCTACGGCGACAACCCCAACCGGCTGCAGCACTACTACCAGTACCAGGTGGTACTCAAGCCGGCCCCGGCCGACATCCTGGAGGTGTACCTGGGCTCCCTGAAGGTGCTGGGCTTCGACCTCAACTGCAACGACATCCGCTTTGTCGAGGACGACTGGGAGAACCCGACGCTGGGGGCCTGGGGCCTGGGCTGGGAGGTCTGGCTCAATGGCATGGAGGTCACGCAGTTCACCTACTTCCAGCAAGTGGGGGGCATCGACTGCAAGCCCATCACGGGCGAGATCACCTACGGCCTGGAGCGCTTGGCCATGTACCTGCAGGGGGTGGACAACGTGTACGACCTGGTGTGGACAGACAACTTGCTTTACAGGGATGTCTACCACCAGAACGAAGTGGAGCAGTCCACGTACAACTTCGAGCACTCCAACGCGCCGAAGCTCTTCGAGCTGTTCGCGTTCTTCGAGGCCGAGGCCAAGCGCCTGCTCGCGGCCAAGCTCCCGCTTCCCGGCTACGAGATGATCCTGAATGCCGCGCACACGTTCAACCTGCTGGACGCGCGGGGCGCCATCTCGGTCACCGAGCGCGCCGCCTACATCG
>JBJTZN010000076.1:0-19109 GCA_046087245.1 Rubrivivax sp. | reverse complement strand
GTCGTCAGTGGCCATCTCTTCAGCTCCAAAACTCTCAGGAATTGAACGCCATTGGATATCTTCTCGAGAGTTTTGACTATCCGGAAACACCCTGAAACATCAATTAAAACAAGGACTTACGGTATTTTGCAGGGCCGACTACATAAATCCATTGCCGGCAACTCATTCACCGATACAAATGGAATCATTTCAGTCCAAAGTTTTTGAACTGTTAGATCCCAATGAAGAACTCTTTCGGGATATTTCAATATCTCCCCAGGAACTATAAAGAGATGCTCCACGGCGTTATCGAGTTCTTCAGCACCTCGGGCGGCGCACGTGATAAATGGCACTGAATCAACTAGTGCTCGACGGATATGCGACAGTTCATGCCAAATTGCACCGTTTGAAAAATAACCATTTGTTGGGAAATAGATGCGTGGCGGTAGCGGTTCAACCCGTGTTTTAAGCATACCATGCCCAGTAGGCCCACAAGTATTGAGTCTGTCATCACCGACAAATTCGATAAGCACATTGAGCTTTTGCTCCACATTTTGCAATAGAGCCCTTACGTCTCCATCGCAACGATTAAGGTAATCGGTCTTCATGACGATGAATATTTTTATCCTAGCAGCACACCATTCGGCGACGTGCAAGCACTTTTCACAATGTCGTGTCGCATTCTCGGGCGAATGCGAATAGTTTAGAACATCATGAGTTGATAAGTTGTTACCATAAAAACCAGATGCAGATCCAGCCGATAATCAGGACAACTTTTTCTTTGCTCCACGTGTAATGAATACGCCAGACGCCACCTCTGTTCCTCAGACCGAACAATCAGCCAGGATTGCGGCCGAACCATTGTCAACCTCCGCACCCCGACCTCCTCATGAGCAGGCGCGCTTCGAAACCGCCCTGATCGAGCTCTTCGAGCGCAAGATCGCCTTCAACCAGGTGCTGGGATTGAAGATCCTGTCCGTGCAACCCGGCGACGTACGCGCCCGCATTGACATGAAGCCCGAGCTGATCGGCAGCTTCACCCACGGCCGCCTGCACGGTGGGGTGATCTCGGCCACGCTGGACGCCATGGGCGGGCTGGCCATCATGGTGGCCGGTGCGGCAAAGCATCCGCAGGACAACGCCATGCAGGTGATGGGCCGCTTCGTGAAGATGGGCACCATCGACCTGCGCATTGACTACCTGCGCCAAGGCATTGGCAAGCACTTCATCGCCACGGCCGAGGTCACAAGGCTGGGTGGTCGCGTGGCCTCCACGCAGATGCGCTTCGTCAACGACGAAGGCCAGCTCATCGCCACGGGCGCTGCCGCCTACATCGTCTCCTGAACCCGCCTTCGCGGAGGTGGGCCGGAGGTGGGCCGGGGGTGGGCCGGGGGTGGGCCGGGGGTGGGCCGGGGGTGGGCCGGGGGTGGGCTGGGGGTGGGCTGGGGGTGGTCCGGGGGAGGTGTGGGCTACGATCACGCTTGCCTCGCGCTTACCTCGCGCGCCCCTTCGTCTACCTCGCGCTCCCCCAAAAGCGCCTGCCGACCGTTTGCCCCGGAGCCCTGCATGCAAGTCGTCTGCCTCGACCTGGAAGGCGTTCTCGTCCCGGAAATCTGGATCGCCTTTGCCGAGCGCACCGGCATCCCCGAGTTCCGCCGCACCACGCGCGACGAACCCGACTACGGCAAGCTGATGCGCTTTCGCATCGGCCTGCTGCGTGAGCGGGGTCTGAAGCTGGCCGACATCCAGGCGGTGATCGCCGGCATGTCACCCCTGCAGGGCGCCAAGGACTTCCTGGACGGCCTGCGCTCGCAGTACCAGGTGATCATCCTGTCGGACACCTTCTACGAGTTCGCCGACCCGCTGATGCGCCAGCTCGGGCGCCCCACCCTGTTCTGCCACAGGCTGGACATCGACGCCGAGGGCTTCGTGGCCGACTACAAGCTGCGCCAGCCGGACCAGAAGCGGCACGCGGTGAACGCCCTGAGGGGCCTGAACTTCCAGGTGATGGCCGCGGGCGACTCGTACAACGACACGGGCATGCTGGGCGCCGCCCATGCGGGTTTCTTCATCCACCCACCAGAAAGCATCGTGGCGCAATTCCCACAGTACCCGGTGCACCATGACTACGCCAGCCTGCGCGCCTCCATTGACGGTGCGGCGCAGCGCCTGCGCACCGAAGGCGCGTGACGGTCCGCCCGCGCCGCACCCGAACCCCCACCTGCCCAAGATCATGAGATTCCTGCACACCCTCGCGCTGCTGTTGAGCCTGGCCACCGCCGCCTCCGGGGCCTGGGCCCAGGCCTGGCCCGCGGCCAAGCCCATCCGCCTGGTCATCCCCTTCCCCGCCGGCGGGGCCACGGACATCATTGGGCGCCAGGTGGCGCAGAAGCTGTCGGTGGCGCTGGGCCAGCAGGTGGTGGTGGACAACAAGCCCGGTGCGGGCGGCGCCATCGGCTCTGACCTGGTGGCCAAGGCGCCGGCCGACGGCTACACCCTGCTGATGGCCACCAGTTCCACCCACTCCATCGGGCCGGTGCTCAATGCCAAGATGCCCTACGACGCGGTGAAGGACTTCGCACCCGTGTCTCACATCGCCAACGCGCCCAGCGTGCTGGTGGTGGGGCAGAACTTCCCGGCGAACACGGCGCGCGAGCTGATCGACCTGCTCAAGCGCAACCCGGGCAAGTACAACTTCGGGTCGAGTGGCATCGGCACCTACCCGCACCTGTCGGCGGAGATGTTCAAGTGGCGGGCCGGCGGCCTGTTCGCGGTGCACATCCCTTACCGGGGCACGGGCCTGGTGATCACCGACCTGGTGGCCGGCCAGATCGCTTTTCTGATGGACAGCATCGTCTCGGCCCAGACCCATATCCGCAGCGGCAAGGTCAAGCCGCTGGCCGTCAGCGGCACCAAGCGCTCGGCCACCCTGCCGAGCGTGCCCACGCTCCAGGAAGTGGGCGTGCCGGGCATGGAATTCGGTAACTGGTTCGGCATGTTCGCGCCCGCCGGCACCGCGCCCGAGGTGGTGGCCCGCCTGAACCGCGAGCTGAACGCCATGCTCAAGGCGGCAGACTTCGTGGAAGGCCTGGACAAGGTGGGCGCCGAGCCCGCAGGCGGCACGCCCGAGCAGTTCGCCAAGACCTACCGGGACGAGTCCGAGGGCTGGAAGGCGCTGATCCAGCGCGCCGGCATCAAGCCGGAGTGAGCCTCACCCCACCCAGCGCCGCGCGTTGCGGAACATCTGCATCCACGGGCTGAAGCCGGACTTGTCGCGACCGCTCCAACTCATCTGCACCTCGCGGAACACCCGCTCCGGGTGCGGCATCATGGCCGTGAAGCGGCCGTCGGCCGTGGTCACGGCGGTCAGTCCATCCGGGCTGCCGTTGGGGTTGAAGGGGTAGGCCTCGGTGGCACGGCCGTGGTGGTCCACGAAGCGGGCCGCGCGGTGCACGGCCGCGGCGTCGCCCCGCACGGAAAAATCCGCAAAGCCTTCCCCGTGAGACACGGCAATCGGCAGGCGGCTGCCTGCCATGCCAGCGAAGAACAGGCTGGGGCTGTCCAGCACCTCCACCAGCGACAGCCGGGCCTCGAACTGTTCGCTGCGGTTGCGCGCGAACTTGGGCCAGGCCTGAGCCCCCGGGATCATGGGGCTCAGGGCGGCCAGCATCTGGCAGCCGTTGCACACGCCCAGGGCAAAGGTGTCCGCGCGGCCGAAGAAGGCGGCGAACGCGGCCTCCAGAGCCGGGTTGAAGCGGATGGAGCGGGCCCAGCCCTCCCCGGCGCCCAGCGTGTCGCCATAACTGAAGCCGCCACAGGCGACCAGGCCGCGGAAGTCGTCCAGACGGGCCCGGCCGGCCTGCAGGTCGCTCATGTGCACGTCCCAGGCCTCGAAACCCGCCTGGTCGAACACCCAGGCCATCTCCACATGGGAGTTGACGCCCTGCTCGCGCAGCACGGCGACCTTGGGGCGGCTGGTGAGCAGACCGGGCGCCATGAGGCCCGACGCTTGTACGGCGCGGTCCTCCGGATAGGGGCCAGTACCTGATGCGCCGGGACCGAAAGCGGCCGCGTGCGCCTGCTCTTCCACGGCGGGGTCGAAACTCAGATGCACGTGCAGGCCGGGGTCGTCCGCCTGTCCCACGGCCGCATGCTCGGCGTCGGCGCAGGCGGGGTGGTCGCGCAGCGCGGCGATGCGCCAGCTCACCTCGTCCCACACCTGGTGCAGTTGCTGCAGCGGCGCCCCGAACTGAAGCTGGGTGTCGCGCCACACCTCCACCACGCCGCGGTCATTGGGCTTGCCGATGAAGTGCGCATGGCGGCTCAGGCCGTACGCGCGCAGCAGCACCATCACCTCGTTGCGCACGGCCGTGGGCACCTGCAGCACCACGCCCAGTTCCTCGTTGAACAAGGCGCGCAGGGTCAGCTCGTTGCGGCGCTCACCCACCTGCGTGGCCCAGTTCTTGGAATCACCCACCTCGGCGCGGCTGTCGGTGATGCCGTCACCCTCGGTCACCAGGATGTCCACGTTCAGGCTCACGCCCAGGTGGCCTGCGAAGGCCATCTCGCAGACGGTGGCCCACAGGCCGCCGTCGCTGCGGTCGTGGCAGGCCAGCAGCCAGCCGCGCTCGCGCAGGGCATGCACCGCGGCCACCAGGGACTTGAGCGCCTGGGGATCGTCCAGGTCGGGGACGACATCGCCGAAGCCGCCCAGCACCTGCGCCAGCATGGAGCCGCCCAGGCGCATGCGGCCCTGACCCAGGTCCACCAGTACCAGCGTGGTGTCGCCGGGCTGCAACTGGGGCGTGACCGTGCCGCGCACATCGTCCAAGGTGGCGAAGGCCGACACGATCAGCGACACCGGCGCCACCACCTGGCGCGTCTGGCCGTCCTCCTCCGTCCAACGGGTGCGCATGGACAACGAATCCTTGCCCACGGGGATGCCGATGCCCAGAGCCGGGCACAGCTCCAGCCCCACGGCGCGCACGGTGTCGTACAGGGCGGCGTCTTCGCCCGGCTCGCCGCAGGCGGCCATCCAGTTGGCGCTGAGCTTGACGCGCGCCAGGTCGAACGGCGCGCCCAGCAGGTTGGTCAGGGCCTCGCCCACGGCCATGCGGCCGGAGGCGGGGGCATCGAGCGCGGCCAGCGGCGTGCGCTCGCCCATACTCATGGCCTCGCCACGAGAACCCTGGAAGTCCGCCAAGGTCACCGCGCAGTCGGCCACCGGCACCTGCCAGGGGCCCACCATCTGGTCGCGGTGCGTCAACCCGCCCACGGTGCGGTCGCCGATGGTGATGAGAAAGCGCTTGCTCGCCACCGTGGGGTGGCGCAGCACGTCCAGGCACACCTGGGACAACGCCACGCCAGTGAGGTCCAACGGTGGGGCCTTGCGTGCCACACGGGTCACGTCTCGGTGCATCTTGGGCGGCTTGCCCAGCAGCACGTCCATGGGCATGTCGATGGCCCGCTGGCCCGACGGGCCGTCCTCCAGCACCAAGGTCGGCTCGTCAGTCGCCACGCCCACCACGGCCCAGGGGCAGCGCTCGCGTTCGCACAGGCGCTCGAAGGCTTCCCGCTGCGACGGGTCCAGCGCCAGCACATAGCGCTCCTGGCTCTCGTTGCACCAGATCTCCTTGGGGGCCAGCCCGCTCTCCTGCAGCGGCACCTGGCGCAGATCAAACACCGCGCCGCGGCCGGCACCATCCACCAATTCCGGGAAGGCATTGCTGATGCCGCCCGCCCCGACGTCATGGACAGCCAGGATGGGATTCGCTTCGCCCAGGGCCCAGCAATGGTTGATGACCTCCTGCGCGCGGCGCTGGATCTCGGGGTTGCCGCGCTGCACCGAGTCGAAATCCAGGGCCGCGGTGTTCGTGCCGGCGGCCATGGAACTGGCCGCACCCCCGCCCATGCCGATGCGCATGCCCGGGCCGCCCAACTGCACCAGCAAGGTACCGGCGGGGAAGACCTTCTTGTGCGTCTGACCCTCGGTGATCTGGCCCAGGCCGCCGGCGATCATGATGGGCTTGTGATAGCCCCGCATCACGCCGGCCACCGGCTGCTCGAAAGTGCGGAAGTAGCCCGCCAGGTTCGGGCGGCCGAACTCGTTGTTGAAGGCTGCGCCGCCCAGCGGGCCCTCGATCATGATGTCCAGTGCGCTGGCGATGTGCGCCGGCTTGCCCGGCCCGCCGCGTTCCCAGGGCTCGTTGGTGCCCGGCAGGCGCAGGTGGCTGGTGGAAAAGCCCGTGAGCCCGGCCTTTGGCCGCGCACCGCGACCGGTGGCACCCTCGTCGCGGATCTCGCCGCCCGCGCCCGTGGCCGCCCCCGGGAAAGGCGAGATGGCGGTGGGGTGGTTGTGGGTTTCCACCTTCATCAGCACATGGGAGGCGACATGCCGGCCCGCGTAGGGCGCGGCGGACTCCCCGGCCTGCGGCAGCCACAGCCGCGCGGGGCCTCCCGCCATCACGGCCGCGTTGTCGCTGTAGGCCACCACCGTGCCCCGGGGCGACAGCGCCTCGGTATTCCTGATCATGCCGAACATGGAGTGCGCCTGCTCGACGCCGTCGATGGTGAATCGGGCGTTGAAGATCTTGTGCCGGCAGTGCTCGGAGTTGGCCTGGGCGAACATCATCAACTCCACATCCGTGGGGTTGCGCTGCAGTCGGGTGAAGGCCTGCAGGAGGTAGTCGATCTCGTCGTCCGACAAGGCCAGGCCGAAGTCACCATTGGCCTGCGCCAGTGCCTGCCGGCCCCGGCCCAGCACGTCCACCTGCGCCATGGGCACGCCAGGGTGCTCGTCGAACAAGGCGCGGGCCGCTTCACGGGAGTCGGCCACGGATTCGGTCATGCGGTCGTGCAACTGCGCGGCCAGCCGTGCCACCACCTCCTGCGCCAGGGGGGCCGGGCCACCCGTCAGCATGGAACTCAGCCCTTGAGTCAGGCCTTGAGCCCATCCCGGAGTCAGTCCTTGAAGCACACCGGCGCTGCGCTGCAGCCGGAATTCGGTGACGCGCTCCACGCGGCGCACCGGCAAGGCGCAGTTGCGAGCGATGTCTGTGGCCTTGCTGGACCAGGGCGACACCGTGCCCAACCGGGGCATGACCACGACCAGCAGATCTGCGGGCGGGGCCTGCCACGGCGCCCCGTCACTGCCGTCGCCCAGCAGGCGCCGCAGGCTGTTGAACAGGGCCGCATCCGGCGAGGAATCGGTGGCCACCCAGTGCACATGGCGCGCCGAGACGGCGGCGATGGAGGGCTCCACCGCACGCAGACGCTCCAGCAAAGCGGCGGCGCGGAACTCGGACAGGGCGCTACCGCCTTCGAAGGCGGTCAGGTGCAGGTTGGTTGAAGGCATGGGCGGCACGGCGCCGACAGGCGGCCCGTGAGAGGCTGGAAGGGGCGAGGCAGGTGAACAGGCGGCAACGGGCCACGCGCCGATATTCTAGAGAGGGGGGTGGGATAATCCTTGTCATGCCGAATTCGCTGAAAACTGCCGACGACATCGAGGGCATGCGGCAGGCCTGCCGCCTGGCCTCGGAGGTGCTGGACATGCTGACGCCGCACGTCAAGCCCGGGGTCACCACGCGCGAGATCGACCGCATCGCCCACGAGTACATGACCCGTGTGCAGCGGGTGATCCCGGCCACGCTGGGCTACCAGCCCTCGGGCTACCCACCCTACCCGGCCTCGCTGTGCACCTCGCTCAACGACGTGGTCTGCCACGGCATCCCGGACGACCGTCCGCTGAAGAACGGCGACATCGTCAACATTGACGTCACCGTCATCAAGGATGGCTGGCATGGCGACAACAGTCGCATGTATCTGGTGGGTGAGGCCTCGATTGCCGCGCGGCGTCTGTGCACGGTGACCTTCGAGGCCATGTGGAAAGGCATTGTCAAGGTTCGCCCCGGCGCGAAGCTGGGGGACATCGGCCATGCCATCCAGACCCATGCCGAGCATGCCGGCTTTTCCGTGGTGCGCGAGTTCTGCGGCCACGGCGTGGGCCGCAAGTTCCATGAAGAGCCGCAGGTGCTGCACTACGGCCGCCCCGGCACGCTGGAGGAACTGGTGCCGGGCATGACCTTCACGATCGAGCCCATGATCAACGCCGGCAAGCGCGACATCAAGGAAGACCGGCGCGGCAACCGCCCCTACGACGGCTGGACCATCGTCACGCGAGACCGTTCGCTGTCGGCCCAGTGGGAGCACACCGTGCTTGTGACCGAATCCGGCTACGAAGTCCTGACGCTGTCGGCCGGCAGCCCGCCGACGCCAGCCTTCGTGGCACCGCCGGCGCTGGCCCTGCCGGCGTGAGCCGCCGCATGCCGGCGGGAGCGGGTCTGCCATCGCGGCCTGCGCTGCGACGCGGCGTGCGCCAGGTGCGGGCCGCGCTGGAGCGCTGAATCGATGACGACCACCATCGACCTGACGCGGCTTAAGGATCTGCGTCACCATCACCGCGATGGCAAGGCGCAGCTCGTCGCCCGGTTCCTGCAGGGGCCCGCATCCATACGCGCGGCGCAGCAACTGCTCAAGGGCTTGGCGCGGCACGTGGATCAAACCCTGCACACCCTGGTGCAGATCTGCCCGGTGCCGCCGGGCCTGGCCCTGGTGGCCGTCGGCGGCTACGGCCGGGGCGAACTCTTCCCCTACTCGGACGTGGACGTGCTGGTGCTGCTGCCACAGGCGGCCTCCACCGAAGGCGTGGGCGACTTCATCACCGCCTGCTGGGACATCGGGCTGGAGATCGGCTCGTCGGTGCGCACCGTCGAGGACTGCGTGGCCGAGGCACAGCGCGACGTGACGGTGCAGACCGCGATGCTGGAATCACGCCTGGTGGCAGGCAAGCGACGCCTGTTCGAGCGCTTCCAGGCGGCCACGACGGCGGTGCTGGATCCACGCACCTTCCTGCGCGCCAAGACCCTGGAAATGCAGCAGCGTCATGTCAAGTACGACAGCACGCCTTACGCCCTGGAACCGAACTGCAAGGAAAGCCCCGGCGGGCTGCGGGACCTGCAACTGCTGGTGTGGGTGGCGCGTGCGGCGGGCCTGGGCGGCACCTGGCGCGAGCTGGCCGGCACGGGCCTGCTCACCGCCTTCGAGGTGTCGCAGTTGCAGCGCCAGGAGGGCACCCTCAAGCTCATCCGGGCCCGGCTGCACGCGGTGGCCGGTCGCCGCGAGGACCGCCTGGTGTTCGATCTGCAAACGGCGGTGGCCGACAGCTTCGGCCTGGTCACAGGGCGGGGGCAGCGCTCGTCCGAGGCCCTGATGCACCGCTACTACTGGGCGGCCAAGGCGGTCACGCAGCTCAATCAGATCCTGCTGCTGAACATGGAGGAACGCATCGCCGGCTCGGAGGCCGCGCCCATGCGACCCCTCAGCGCCGACTTCCTGGATCGCGGCGGGATGCTGGAAGTGGCCCGTGACGACCTGTACATGCAGCGTCCTCATGCCATCCTGGAAACCTTCCTCGTCCTGCAGCAGGAGGCGGGCCTGCAGGGCCTGTCGGCGCGCACCCTGCGCGCGCTGTACAACGCCAGGGAGCGCATGGACGCCGGATTCCGGCACGACCCTGTCAACCATGCGCTGTTCATGCAGATCCTGCAGCAGCCCCGGGGCATCACCCGGGCTCTTCGCCTGATGAACCAGACCTCGGTGCTGGGGCGCTACCTGTGGGTCTTCAGACGCATCGTGGGGCGGATGCAGCACGACCTGTTCCACGTCTACACCGTGGATCAGCACATCCTGATGGTGCTTCGCAACGTGCGCCGCTTCTTCATCCCCGAGCATGCTCACGAGTATCCGTTCTGCTCGCAACTGGCTGCCCAATGGGAGCAGCCCTGGATCCTGTATGTCGCCGCCCTGTTCCACGACGTGGCCAAGGGCCGCGGGGGTGATCACTCGGTGCTGGGGGGGCAGGAGGTACGGCGCTTCTGCCGTGAACACCAGGTGAGCCGCCAGGAGATGGAACTCATCGAGTTCCTGGTGCGCCAACACCTGACGATGAGCCGCGTGGCCCAGAAGGAGGATCTCAGCGACCCCGCGGTGATCTCTCGCTTTGCCCGCCTGGTGGGCAGCGAATCCCGCCTGACGGCGCTGTACCTGCTGACCGTGGCCGACATCCGCGGCACCAGCCCGAAGGTGTGGAACGCCTGGAAAGGCAAGCTGCTGGAAGACCTGTACCGCGCCACGCTGCGGGCGCTGGGCGGCGCCCGCCCGCACCAGGAGGCCGAGATCGAGCACCGCAAGCAGGAGGCCCGGCAGATCCTGGCCCTGCATTCGGCACTGCCCGGCACCGAAGAGCCTCTGTGGAAGACGCTGGACGTGAGCTACTTCGCCCGCCATGACGCCGCCGAGATCGCCTGGCACGCGCGCGCGCTGTGGCGTCACCTGGACACCCCATTGCCCGTGGTGCAAGCAAGGCCTTCCTCCGTGGGCGAAGGTCTGCAGGTCTTCGTCTTTGCGCCCGACCGGGCCGACCTGTTCGCGCGGATCTGCGGCTACTTCGACAGCGCGGGCTTCAGCATTCAGGACGCCCGCATCCACACCACGCGCAAGGGCTTCGCCCTGGACACGTTCCAGGTGATCAGCACGGCGCTGGACACCGCGTCTCTTTCAGACTACCGCAGCCTCATCTCGCTGGTGGAGATCCAGGCGGCGCAAGCGCTGGCCTCGCAGGGCCCGCTGCCCGAGCCGGCGCGCAGCCGCGTGTCCCGGCGGGTCCGGTCCTTCCCCGTGGTGCCGCGCGTGTCCCTGCGCCCGGACGAGCGCGCGCAGCGCTGGCTGCTCAGCGTCAGCGCCACGGACCGGGCCGGCCTGCTGTACGCCATCGCCCGGGTGCTGGCGCACCATCGCGTGAACCTGCACCTGGCCAAGGTCAGCACCCTGGGCGAGCGGGTGGAGGACACCTTCCTCGTCGACGGGCCCGAACTGCAGCAGTCCCGGGCGCAGTTGCGCATCGAAAGCGAATTGCTGGACGCCGTGGCCTGAGCCGCATTGCCAGCCACCCACCATGCCCGTGCGCCCCATCACGATCGAAGAGGCCCTGGCCGGCGCTGAAGGTCTGCAGCGCTTCGACAGCGTGATCGACGCGCGCAGCCCCGGCGAGTTCGCCCTGGACCACCTGCCCGGGGCCGTGAACTGGCCGGCACTGGACGACGAGGAACGACGCCTGGTAGGCACCGAGTACAAGCAGGTGTCCGCCTTCGAGGCCCGCAAGCGCGGGGCCGTGCTGGTCGCGCGCAACATCGCCCGGCACCTGGAGCGTGAAGCGCCCGCCCTGGCGCGCGACTGGCGGCCCCTGGTGTACTGCTGGCGCGGCGGCCAGCGCTCGGGTGCCCTGGCCCTGGTGCTGGGCCAGGTAGGCTTTGACGTGCAGGTGCTCACGGGCGGCTACCGGGCGTTCCGCCGCCGGGTGGTCGACGCCTTGCAAACGGCGGGCACCGACCTGTCGCTGCGCCTGATCTGCGGCCGCACCGGCAGCGGGAAGAGCCGGCTGCTGCAGGCCTTGTCCGCCCAGGGCGCGCAAGTCCTGGACCTGGAGGCGCTGGCCGCGCACCGGGGCTCGGTGCTGGGTGCACGCCCCGATGCGCCGCAACCTTCCCAAAAGCAGTTCGAGACCCGACTGTGGCAGGCTCTGCAGGCCTTCGATCGGCAAGGCCCCGTGTTCGTGGAGAGCGAGAGCCGCCTGATCGGCCGGCTGCGCGTGCCCGAGGCCCTGCTCCAACACATGCGCGCCGCACCTTGCCTGCAGGTGGACATGCCCGTTGCCGCACGGGTGCAGCTGCTCATGCAGGACTACGCCCACTTCGCGCAGGACCCGCTGCTGCTGTGCCAGCGCCTGGACAGCCTGCGCCAGGTGCGGGGCCACGCCATGGTCGAGCAATGGCAGACCGCCATCAGGCAGGGTCGGCTGGACGAGGCCGTGGCGCAACTGCTGCGCGAACACTACGACCCGATCTACCAGCGTTCGATGGAGCGCAACTTCGCGCAGTTCGACGCCGCACCTCGGCTCAGCGTGCGCAGCGGCGCTGCCGCAGACCTCAGCGCTGCCGCGATGCAGGCGCTTGACCTGTACCCTATCAAGCCGTCTGCCGCGGTCACCTCCTAGATTGCGGGCCGCGCAGCAGGACTTCGTGCTGCACGTCATGCAGTCCGAGCGCTCGTCCACGATCCAGGGCGGGCCGGTTCGGCACCTTCGTGCTGTTCCTGGCCCTGGGCTTCGGGCTGCTGGGTCTCGCGGCCAAGGACGTGATCAAGTTCTTCGTCGCCGGCCGTTCAACCCATGTGCAGACCACCATTGCAGCTGAAATCGGCGCCCGTGGTGAACCCGGAGTCGTCGCCCGCCAGCCAGGCGACGATAGAGCCGATTTCCTCGGGCGTGCCCAGTCGCTTGACGGGGATGGTGGCCACGATCTTCTCCAGCACCTCCGGCTTGATGGCGCGGACCATGTCGGTGCCGATGTAGCCCGGGCTCACGGTGTTGACCGTCACGCCCTTGCTGGCCACTTCCTGGGCCAGGGCCATGGTGAAGCCGTGCATGCCGGCCTTGGCGGCCGAGTAATTGGTCTGGCCGGCCTGACCCTTCTCGCCATTGACCGAAGAGATCTGAATGATGCGGCCCCAGCCCTTTTCCACCATGCCGGGCACCACCTGCTTGGTGACGTTGAACATGGAGTTCAGGTTGGTGTCGATGACGGCCTTCCAGTCGTCGGGCGACATCTTCAGGAACATGCGGTCGCGCGTGATGCCGGCGTTGTTGACCAGCACGTCGATGGTGCCGTGCTCCTGCTGGGCTCGGGTGAAGGCGGCCACGGTGGAGTCCCAATCAGCCACGTTGCCCACGGACGCATGGAACTCGTAGCCCAGCGCCTTCTGCTCGCCCAGCCACTTGTTGTAGTCCCGGCTGGGTCCGCAGCCGGCGATGACCTTGAAGCCTTCCTTGGCCAGGCGCTGGCAGATGGCGGTCCCGATCCCTCCCATGCCACCGGTCACATAGGCCACTTTCTTGCTCATATCGGTCTCCTTGGTTGTCGATGCGATGTCATGCGATGCGATCACAGGCTGCGCGCTCAGGCCTTGGCCTTGACGTAGCGCCCGGGGGCCGGTTCGATGGCCTTGAAACCGCGGCTGCCGTAGGTGCGCGGCGCGGCCACCAGCGTGCCGGCGTGCGATTTCAGCCATTTGGCCCAGTCCGGCCACCAGCTGCCGGCATGCTCCGTGGCACCTTCGAGCCAGGCCTGCGGGTCGTCAGGCAGTCGCTCGTTGGTCCAGTGGCTGCGCTTGCGTTGCGCCGGCGGGTTGATCACCCCTGCGATGTGGCCCGACGCCCCCAGAACGAAACGACGCGGGCCCTTGAACAGCGGCACCGAACGGTAGGCGGCCATCCAGGGCACGATGTGGTCCTCGCGCGAGCCGTAGATGTAGACCGGGGCCTTGATCCTGCCCAGGTCGACCTGTTGTCCGCACACCGTCAGCGCCCCGGGCTTGCGCAGATCGTTCTGCAGGTACATGTGGCGCAGGTACCAGCAGTACATCGGACCCGGCAGGTTGGTGGAATCCCCGTTCCAGTACAGCAGGTCAAAGGGTGGAGGGGCATCGCCCTTCAGGTAGCTGCCCACCACGTAGTTCCAGACCAGGTCGTTAGGACGAAGGAAGCTGAAGGTGGTGGCCAGTTCCTGCCCCTTGAGCAGGCCAGGGCCGGAGGGCGCGTCGGCGCCAATGGTCATCTCGCGCACCTTCACCAGGGCCTCATCGACGAAGATGTCCAGGATGCCGGTGTCACTGAAATCCAGCAGCGTGGTCAGCAGGGTGACCGAGTGCGCCGGGTGCTCTGCGCGGGCGGCCAGCACGGCCAGCGCCGTGCTCAGGATGGTGCCACCCACACAGAAGCCCAGGGTGTTGATGGTCTCGGCCTTGGTGATCTGCCGCACCACATCGATGGCCTTGATGGGCGCGTTCTCGATGTAGTCGTCCCAGGTCTTGTGCTTGAGGGATTCGTCCGGGTTGCGCCAGCTGACCACGAACACGCGGTGACCTTGCTCCACCGTGTACCGGATCACCGAGTTCTCGGGCTGCAGGTCCAGGATGTAGTACTTGTTGATGCAAGGCGGCACGAACAGCATGGGCCGCTCGTGCACCTTGGGCGTCAGGGGTTTGTATTCAATGAGCTGGAACAGCTCGTTTTCGAAGACCACTGCGCCCTGGCTGCTGGCCACGTTGCGGCCCACCTCGAACACACGCTCGTCAGTCTGCGAAACATGGCCTTTGCGGATGTCGTCCAGCAACAACTGCATGCCCTTGGTCAGGCTCTCGCCCTGGGTGTTCAAGGCGCGATGCAGCGCCTCGGGGTTGGTGGCCAGGTAGTTGCTGGGGCTCGCAGCGTCCACCCACTGTTGGACCCCAAATCGGATGCGCGCCTTGGTCTTGGGGTCGCCTTGCACGCTCTCGGCCATCTGCATGAGGGTCCGCGCATTGAGCAAATACATCTGCGCCATGTACGCCGCGGCCGGATGGGCCGTCCATTCGCTGGCAGCAAAGCGCCTGTCCTTCAGCAACGGGGACTTCGGGGGCTGGGCCGCCACGGGGGTGGGCTGCAGCGCAGCCACGGCATCATTCCACAGTGCCGTGGCATTCTTGAGGTAGTCGGACTGCAGGCTGGCCAGGGCGTCGGGGGCCAGACTCACGCCCTGCAGGGTTTTCCAGATCTCGCCCAAGGTGCTGCCCAACACCTGGGCACCCTGGACGGGGTCAGGCTTGCGATGGGGGGACTTGGCTATCACGCGGGTCTCCTGATGTGGGGCGGGCTTGCGAGCGCCGGTCATGGGCCGCCACCTTCGGGTGCCAAGGCTGCTCCACGAAGGCGCACAATTCGCCATGATTGTCACCCCTGCAGCGCCTCCACGGCAGACAGCGGCACTTACCGCGTCATGACGCAGTTTTTCAGATCAGGAAAGACCTCTGCACGATGTACCTGATTGCCATTGCGTGGGCCTACGTCGTGATCATGATGGCGCTGGCCGAGGCCCTGTCGGCCCAGGGCACCTTGCTGGGTGCCTTCTTCACGCTGCTGCTGTACGGCGTGCTGCCGCTGGGCATCGTGCTGTACCTCCTGGGCACGCCCATGCGCAGGCGCGCGCGCCGCGCCGCCCAGGAGCCCCTGGAACAGCCTCCAGTCTCAGGGCCGCAGCCAGACGGCAGCGGCCATGCGGCCAGTGACCCCGTCGCGCCTGAACGAAAAGAAGTTTGACGGATCTTCCACGGTGCACCAACGGCCACCCGAGGCCGATGCCAATCCAAGAGCCTGCAGCCTGTCACGCGCCAGACCGGGCAGATCAGCCAGCCAGCGCGGTTGGCCGTCAGGGCGGGGCCGCCATGCGAACCTGGGCCCGCCCCCAAAGGCCCGCACCACCTCGGCGCCAACCTCGAAGCGACCCGGACCGATGCAGGGCCCGAGCCAACAGGCCAGGGCCGACAGGTCGCAACCGGCGGCGCAGGCCACTGCCCGCGCGGTGCGTTCGACCACGCCCAGGGCCAGGCCTCTCCAGCCCGCATGGGCCGCTCCCACGGCGCGGGCGTTGCGTGCAGCGAACAGTACCGGCAGGCAATCGGCCACCTGGATGACGCAGGCCACCCCGGGCTCGCTGGTCCAGCTTCCGTCGGCTGTGGGTGCGGCATCCAGGCGCAGCGCCTGCGCGGCGTCGACCACCTGCGCGCCATGCACCTGCTTCAACCACGCGGGACGCGCACCCTGCATCTGTGCCGCCCAGGTGGCGCGGTTGTCGGCCACTGCATCCGCATCGTCGCCCACCTGGTCGCCCAGGTTGAGGCAGCCATAGGGGCCCGCGCTTCGACCGCCGTGTCGCGTGGACATCAGTGCCCGGACAGTGTCGGGCGCATCCCACTGCACGGGCAAGCCGTGCCCGCCGTACGGGCCGTCAGGCGGCATCCGGGCAGGCTTCCGGGCGGGTCTTCTCGAAGGCGTCCAACCGCATGCACGCGTCGAAGACCCGCATCACGTGGGGCACATGATCCAGCCGGCAGTCGAAGCGACGGGCGTTGAAGATCTGCGGCACCAGCACGCAGTCCGCCAAGGTGGGGGTGGGGCCGTGGCAGTAGGCGGAGGGCTCGGCCGCCAGGCGCCGCTCCACCACCTCCAGCCCGGTCTCCACCCAGTGCCGGTACCAGCGGTCCTTGTCGTCCTCGGCCACCTTCAGGGAGTTCACCAGGTAGCGCAACACCCGCAGATTGTTCAGGGGGTGGATTTCACACGCGATGTCCAGGGCCAGGGAGCGCACGCGGGCGCGGGACAGTGCATCACCGGGCAGCAAGGCAGGCTGCGGATGTGTCTCTTCCAGATACTCGATGATGGCCAGGGACTGGGTGATCAGGCGCTCGCCGTCGCGCAGCAGGGGCACCAGCCGGGCGGCGGAGACCGCGGCGTAGGGATCCGACAGTTGCTCGTTCTTCTGCAGATGCACGCTGCGGTAGTCGTAGTCCAGCCCTTTCAGGGCCAGCGCGATGCGCACGCGGTAGGACGCTGAAGATCGGAAGTAATTGAACAGTTCAAGCATGGATGTTCCGCACTGTCGACTGGCCCTCGTGAATGATGATGCCATGCCCGCGCCCGGGCCCTGGCGCGGCGCCTGGACCGCGTGCACCCCCAGGGGTGATCGCTACACTGGCTGCATGCACTTGCGACCCCGCATTCGTCATTGCCGATCCTGCGGCAGCACGGTGACGTACCAGGTGCCCGTTGACGACAGCCGGGAACGCGCCGTGTGTGGCACCTGTGCCCACATCGATTACGAGAACCCGCTGAACGTGGTGGGTACCGTGCCCGTGTGGGAAGACAGCGTGCTGCTGTGCCGGCGCAATATCGAGCCCAGGCATGGGTTCTGGACGCTGCCGGCCGGGTTCATGGAACTGGGCGAAAGCACCGAGGCCGGCGCGGTGCGCGAGACCGATGAGGAGGCTGGGGCCCGCATCGTGGTGCAGGGCCTGTTCACGGTGCTGAACGTCGTGCACGTGGGGCAGGTGCATTTTTTCTACCGGGCGATGTTGCAGGACACCCAGTTCGCGCCGGGCCCAGAGACCATCGAAGCCCGCTTGTTCCAGGAGCACGAGGTGCCCTGGGATGATCTGGCATTTCGCACGGTGCGGCTGACCCTGGAACGCTACTTTGCCGACCGACGCGCAGGGTCCTTCGGCATCCACTGTGTGGACATCAACTGAGGCCGGCGTCAGCCGTCGGCCGACGGATATCGGTTGAAAGGCCAGTCCGCCTGGGACAGTTGACGCTGCACCGCTTCCGGCAGGCCTGGCTGCAGCGGCCCGATGATGCGCAGCTGCCAGTCACCGGCACCCGGAAGCACCGCCTGCGAGGCGGCATTGAGCAACGCGCCCAGGGCCTGGGCCGTCTGGGCAGCCAGCGTTGGTACGGGCACGAGCAGCAGCCCCAGGCCCTGCGGCGTCATCCCGCAGCAACTGCCCGTCACGCGCTGCGCCCAACCTTGCAGGCAGGCCTGCGCGCAAGCCAGCACCAGCTCAGGAACGCGATGAACGTCAGGCCCTGGCTGGCCCGCCCGCCAGCAACACAGGATCACGGACACAGGGGCCGCCTGCAGGGCGGTCCCCTGACCGGGACGGGAACCGACCGGCCAACCGACCAAAGGCGCGGCCGGCTCGCTCAACCTTCGCCGCAACACGCGGTCAAACGCCGATCCGGACAGCAGGCCCGCAGCGCGAGCGTCCGCGCGTGCGCATGCGTCCCCGCGGCTCCACGCTCCCCCTGGGGGTTCGGAGCGGCAGTGCAGGGCTGCGGGTCGGACCGTCACAGCGCATGGTCAACGGACATGTACCGGCGAGCGTTGAGCAAACACGAGGTCTGCCCCGACTTCGGGCCGACTGACAACGATTCCCATTCACATCTGCACACTCGGGTTTACCAGGATCGCTTGCAAACCGGTCCGCGGCTGTCTACCCTCCACTGCTGTTCGAAGCAGGCAACGCACGACCCAGCGCAACGCCTGAACCGCAACGCTTCCCAACGATCGATTCCCAAGGAAACCAAGATGCAAACCCGCCGCAAGTTCATCCAGATCGTCCCCGTCGCCGGCGCCGCCCTCCTGGCCGGCCGCGAAATACTGGCCCAAGCCCGCCCGGCCGACGCCCTGGATCCCAAGAGCGCGCAAGCCACGGGCCTGAAGTACGTTGAGAAATCGACCAATGCAGCGCAGAACTGCCATAACTGCCAGCTTTTCCAGGGCAAGGCCACCGACGCCTGGGGCGGCTGCCCGCTGTTCGCCGGCAAGAAGGTCTCTGGAACGGGCTGGTGCTCGGCCTGGGTCAAGAAGGCCTGATCAGGGCTCTGACCCTGCCCTGATCTTCGAGTCAGGTGACGTTCACGAGACAACGGGCCCCTTGGGGCCCGTTGTCTTGACGGTTCTGGCGACCCTCAGCGCTTGGCCGGCGGCAAGTCAGTGCACGACCCGTGCGCCACTTCGGCCGACATGCCGATGCTCTCACCCAGCGTAGGGTGCGGGTGGATGGTCTTACCGATGTCCACGGCATCCGCGCCCATCTCGATGGCCAGGGCGATCTCGCCGATCATGTCGCCCGCGTGGGTGCCAACCATGCCACCGCCCAGGATCCTGCCGTGGCCCTGCGCTTGCGGGCTGTCATCGAACAGCAGCTTGGTGAAGCCCTCGTCGCGGCCGTTGGCGATGGCGCGGCCCGAAGCCGTCCACGGGAACAGGCCCTTCTTGACCTTGATGCCCTGCGCCTTGGCCTGATCCTCGGTCAGGCCCACCCAGGCCACTTCGGGGTCGGTGTAGGCCACGCTGGGAATCACGCGGGCGTTGAAGGCGGCGCTGGCCAGTTCCTTGTTGCCCTGCAGTTCACCGGCGATGACTTCGGCGGCCACATGCGCTTCGTGCACGGCCTTGTGCGCCAGCATGGGCTGGCCCACGATGTCGCCAATGGCAAAGATGTGCGGCACGTTGGTGCGCATCTGGATGTCCACGTCGATGAAGCCACGGTCGGTCACCGCCACGCCGGCCTTGTCGGCGCTGATCTTCTTGCCGTTGGGCGTGCGGCCCACAGCTTGCAGCACCAGGTCGTAGGTCTGGGGT
>JBJTZN010000075.1:0-5189 GCA_046087245.1 Rubrivivax sp. | reverse complement strand
ATCGGCGGTCCTCGGTTTTCATTGGCTTTGGCTACCTATGAAAACGCGCCTCGGCACGAGGCCGCCGACCTGCTACTGATGAAATTTTCGGGCTAGGCAGCACGATGGCGGGTGCGGTCGAAGCGGCAGGGCGCCGGTTCCCGGTTGCTGGCTTGCATGCCCGCGCACGACTGCATCCAGGCTGTGCCATCATCGGGCCGGTTGCAAGATCTCCCGGGATGGAGGCCGCATGGATGCCCGTCAGACCGCCTTGATTCTTGTCGGTTATCAAAACGACTACTTCGCCCCGAATGGCGTCCTGCGTGGCGTCTTCGACGACCCGGCTCGGGTGGACCGCGTCCTGGCCCGGTCGCTGGCCTTCATCCGTGAAGTGGCGAAGACGCCCATGGCGATCATCTCCACCCCCATCGTGCTGTCTCCCACGTACCGCGCGCTGGCCAGTTCCGTCGGCATCCTGGATTCGATCAAGCAGGCGGGCGCCTTCCGCGAAGGCACCGCCGGGGCGCAGACCGTTGCCCCATTGCTCGAGTTCGGTGACCGTATCTCCTACGTCACCGGCAAAGTCGGCTTCAACGCCTTCTCCAACACCAGCCTGGAGGAGGAACTGCATCGCCGCGGCATCAGGAATGCACTGGTGGCCGGCATGTTGACCTCCCTGTGCATCGACTCCACGGGTCGGGCGGCCTACGAGCGCGGTCTGAGCGTGACTGTCCTTTCCGACTGCACGTCGGGGCGCACGGCGGCCGAGCATGAGTTCTTTTGCGAGTCGATCTTCCCGCTGTATGGCCGTGCCTTGACCAGCGAGCAGGTGCTGCAGGAACTCCAGGCCGTGCCCGCCTGAACCCATGGGCACTTCGGCCGGCGACGTGGACGGCGAAGGCGGCTCGGCACTCGCCAAGGATCTGCATGTCGAGGCCACCTACCGCCTCACGGAGGCGCTGGTGCTGTCGGAGCAGCGCATGCGCAGGCGCATCGACCTGTTGTCAGAGGTGGTGTTCGAGACCGACTCGCAGGGCCGTCTGGTCTTCCTGAACAGGGCCTGGCACAAGACGCTGGGACTGCCGACTTCGGACTGCCTGGGCAAGGCGCTGGGCGAATTCGTGGCGCCCGAGGACGGGAGTCTTCTGGAGGCCTTGTTCCGTGACGGCCCGGCCGGGGACCTTCGTGATGCGCCGATGCGGCTGAGGATGCGCCGCGCCGATGCCTCACTGGCCTGGGTGGAAATCTCCGTGGCGCCGGTGGAGGGCAGCGGCTTGACGGGTGTGATCCGCGACGTCACCCGGCAAAAGCTCATCCAGGACGACCTGGAGAAGCTGTCCATCGTGGCCAGTTCGATGGACAACTTCGTCATCATCACCGACGCCCAGGGCCGCACGGAGTGGGTGAATCGGGCCTTCACCCACCGGACAGGCTATGCACTGGACGAGGTGGTGGGGCGAAGGCCCGGGGATTTGCTGCGGGGTCCCGACACCGACCCCGCCGCGGCGCAGCGCATCCAGGTGGCGTTGAACAACGCTCAGTCCGTCCAGGAGGAGTTGCTGCACTACACCAAGGCGGGCGAACCCTACTGGGTGGCCGTGCAGATCACACCCGTGTGCGACGCAGACGGCGCGGCCACCAGGTTCATCTCGGTGCAGACCGACATCACCGAGCGCAGGCAGTACCAGCAGGAGGTCCTGGCGCAGAAGGATGCGCTGGAGGAGCGGGTGCTCAGCCGCACCGCCGAGCTGGCCCGCGCCAAGGAGCAGGCCGAGGCCGCGGCCCGCGCCAAGAGCACCTTCCTGGCCCACATGAGCCATGAGATCCGCACGCCGCTGAACGCCATTGTCGGGTTGTCCCACCTGTGCCTGCAGATGCCGCTGCCGGACCGGCCGCGGGAGTTCATGTCCAAGACCGAACGGGCAGCGCAGTACCTGGTGCGCATTGTCGACGACATCCTGGACTTCACCAAGATCGAGGCCGGTGCCCTCAGCCTGGAGATGCGCCGCTTCCGTCTCGACGAGGTGGTGGCCAATGTCGAGGCCATCGTCGCGCAGGCCGCGCGCGAGAAGGGCCTGCACTTCTCCATCACCTGCAGTGCCGACCTGCCGCCGAACCTGGTGGGTGATGCGCTGCGCCTGGAGCAGGTGCTGATCAACCTGGGCGGCAACGCCGTGAAATTCACCGAGGCGGGCTCCGTGGCCCTCGAGTTGACGCTGGCCAGCCAGACACCGCAGGAGCTGGAGCTGAAAGTGCAGGTGAAGGACACGGGCATCGGCATGACCGATGAACAGCTCTCGCGCCTGTTCAAGGCCTTCAGTCAGGCTGACAGTTCCACGACACGCCGTTTTGGCGGCACGGGGCTGGGCCTGGCGATCAGCAGTCGGCTCGTGGATCTCATGGGTGGACAGATTGCGGTCCACAGCCAGCCCGGGGTGGGCAGCGTCTTCACCTTCACGGCGCGCTTTTCCCGGCACGAAGCCCCGGCTGCGCGGGCCGAACCGGGCCGGGCGCCCGCTGGGGAGCCCAGGACCATGGAGGACTGGAGGCGCCAGTTGCAGGGCGCACGCGTCCTGGTGGCCGAGGACAACGACTTCAATCAGCTCGTGGCCCGGGAGATGTTGGGCCTGGTGGGGGTGGAGGTCTCGATGGCGGGCTCCGGCCGCGAACTCCTGGGCCTGCTTGCGCAGGCCCGGCCGGGCGCCTTTGATCTGGTCCTGATGGACATGCAGATGCCCGAGCTCGATGGCCTGGACACCGCCCGAAAGATTCGCCAGGCGCCCGGCTGGGCCGATCTGGCCATCGTTGCGATGACCGCCAACGCGACGCTGCAGGACCGACAGAAATGCCTGTCGGCAGGCATGAACGACTTCATTTCCAAGCCGATCGAGGCCACGCTGCTGTTCGCCACGCTGCGCAAGTGGGCGGCGCGACCGGGCCTTCATGCCCCGCCTGGCAGCGCGCAGACTGCTGGCGTCACGGGCCCGGCGCCCCGGCGAGGACGGCTCGCCCCGCAAGAGTTCATGGACACGCTGACCCAGCAGGACCCGGCGATGGCGGCCAAGCTGCTGCGCGTCTTTCTGGAGGTGACGGACAAGGCCGTGGACGACATGCACCGGGCCCTGGCGACGCAGGACTTCGATTCGATGCGGCAGCTCGGGCACAAGCTGAAGTCCTCGTCAGCGGCGGTGGGACATGAGGAAATGGCCCGCGGGTGGGACGCGCTGGAACTTGCCGCCGTCGCGCGGCATCTGCCGGACTGCCAGGCGGCGGTACGCGACCTGGCCGCCGGGTGGAGCCGGTTGCGCCCCGCCCCTGCTGGGCTGACGTAGCACGCGCCTGCCGGTCCCACGGGCAAGGTGTTGAGCAGGCTTGAGGCAAGATAGCGAGGTCTGCCACCCCGACTCCAGGCCTTGCCCATGTCCGCTCCCGCCCGCCACCTTCCGCCCGTCCTGCAACAACTGCGCTTTCCCGTCATCGGCTCGCCGCTGTTCATCATCAGCAATCCCAAGCTGGTGATCGCCCAGTGCAAGGCCGGCGTGGTGGGCTCGATGCCGGCGCTCAATGCCCGCCCCGCCTCGCAACTGGACGAGTGGCTGGCCGAGATCACCGAAGCCCTGGCCGCGCACGACCAGGCGCACCCGGAGTCTCCTGCTGCGCCCTTTGCCATCAACCAGATCGTGCACAAGAGCAACGACCGGCTGGAGCACGACATGCAGGTGTGCGCCAAGTACAAGGTGCCCATCATCATCACCAGCCTGGGTGCGCGCGAGGACGTCAACCAGGGCGTGCATGCCTGGGGCGGGGTGGTGCTGCACGACGTCATCAACAACGTCTTCGCCCACAAGGCCATCGAGAAAGGCGCCGACGGGCTGATCCCCGTGGCCGCGGGCGCGGGCGGCCACGCCAGCGTGAAGAGCCCGTTTGCGATGGTGGCCGAGATCCGCGAGTGGTTCGGCGGCCCCGTGGCGCTCTCAGGCGCCATTTCCTCGGGCGGCGCCATCCTGGCCGCGCAGGCCATGGGCGCAGATCTGGCCTACATCGGCTCGGCCTTCATCGCCACCGACGAGGCCCGCGCGGTGCAGGGCTACAAGCAGATGATCACCGAGAGCAATTCCGACGACATCGTCTACAGCAACTTCTACACCGGGGTGCACGGCAACTACCTCAAGGGCAGCATCCGCAACGCCGGCATGGACCCCGACAACCTGCCGCAGAGCGACCCGAGCAAGATGAACTTCAGCACGGGCGAGGGCGCCAATGCCGCCAAGGCCTGGCGCGACATCTGGGGTTGCGGGCAAGGCATCGGCGCCATCCGCGAGGTGGTGCCGGCAGCGGTGCTGGTGGAGCGCTTCAAGCGCGAGTACGCCGAGGCACGGGCGAGGATCTGTGGCGGCTGAGACTCCCGCCGTCGCGGGCGTGGCAGCGGCCGTCATCGCGCCATCGCCGCCTTCAGCACCTTTTCCCCCGGCAGCCAGGCCACGATGGCCAGGCTGACCACGGCGATGCCCGACATCACCAGCCACAACTGTGTGAACCCCGCGGCCTTGACCGCCGGGCCCAGCACCGCCACGGCCAGCGAGCTGATGCCGAAAGAGATGGCGATGCGCGTGCCGCTGACGCGCGAGCGCAATGAGTCGTCGATGTAGCGCGCCACCATCACGTCGTTGAAGGGGATGGCACCGAACACCATCACCATGCAGGCGATGGCCAGGGCGTACCAGGCCCAGCCGCTGCTCTGCGCAGCCAGGGCGAACAGCAGGATCTGCAAGCCCAGGATGGCCATGAACAGGGGCTTGACGGCCACGCGGTCCACCAGTTGCCCCACCACCAGTTGGGCCAGCGAGGCCACGCCGTACAGCCCGGCCAGCAGCAGGCCCAGGGCGGTGGCGATCTTGTCGTGGGACAGCCGGGCTTCCCACTTCAGTCGGATGACATCCTTGATCATGCGTAGACCAACTCGTTGTGCGGGCATCGTTGCGCTCCGGCCATGAAGGGGCCAGAAGGGTACGAAGCCCCGCGGGGGTCAGTTGATCTGCGCAGCGCCCGGGGCGCCGACGAACACCGTCGTGGCACGGTCACGATCGCCGAAACGACCGGTCACGATGCCGAAACGGTCGGTCACGATCAGCCGAAATGCGCGGTCATCATCAGCCGAAATGTGCGGTCACGATCCCGAAATCGGCGGTCACGATGGGCCGAAATACGCA
>JBJTZN010000074.1:0-13700 GCA_046087245.1 Rubrivivax sp. | reverse complement strand
GTGGAGCCCGAGGGACCCGGCCGGACGGCGGCCCCTGCGGGGCTGCGGCACATGCGCGGGCGCGGCAGTGAGCGCTGCCCCGCTAACGCCCGTCGCCTGAAGGATGGCGGCCGCCGCCGCGCAGGAACAGGCGCGACACCGTGGCCGCCAACTGCTCTCGCTGCGGGCCGTCGGCCGAATGCAACTCGGCCATGGTGCCGTGCAGCATCTTCTGCGTCAGGCTGCGCGACAGCGCCTCCAGGACCGCGTCCACGTCTTCACCTTTGGCCAGCTGCTTGCGCGCGCGGGCCAGTTCCAGGCTGCGCCAGTCGTCGGCCTGGCGGTTCAGGGCCTGGATCAGTGGCACGCTGGCGCGTTGGTCCAGCCAATGCGCGAAGCTGCGCACCCCGGCATCGACGATGGCCTCGGCCCGCTCGACGGCGGCGTGGCGCTTTTCGCCCGCGGTCTGCACCACGGCCGAGAGATCGTCCACGGTGTAGAGGTACACGTCCTGCAAACGGGCCACCTCGGGCTCGATGTCGCGCGGCACGGCCAGGTCCACCATGAACATGGGCCGGCGGCGGCGGGCTTTCAGCGCGCGCTCCACGGCACCCAGGCCGATGATGGGCAAGGAACTGGCCGTGCAGGAGATGACGGCATCGAACTCCTGCAGGCGCTCGGGCAGATCGGCCAGGCGCAGCGCCTGGGCGCCGTAGCGCGCGGCCAGCGCCTGACCGCGCTCCAGCGTGCGGTTGGCCACGGCCATGGCCTGCGGCTCGCGCGCGGCGAAGTGAGTGGCCACGAGCTCGATCATCTCGCCCGCACCCACGAACAGCACCTTGACCTTGCGCAGGTCTTCGAACAACTGCGAGGCCAGACGCACCGAGGCCGCGGCCATGCTGACGGAGTGCGCGCCAATCTCGGTCTCGGTGCGCACTTCCTTGGCCACGGAGAACGAGCGCTGGAACATCTGGTGCAGCGTGGTGCCCAGGGTGCCGGCGGCATCGGCCTCGCGCACGGCCTGCTTCATCTGGCCCAGGATCTGGGGCTCGCCCAACACCATGGAGTCCAGGCCACTGGCCACACGGAAGGCATGGCGGGCTGCCTCACGTCCTTCGCGCAGGTAGGTGTGGTGCTGCAACTGTCCGGGTGCCACACCGGCGTGCCCGGCCAGGAAGTCCATGGCCGGACGTGCCAGTTCCTGCGCCGCGGCGGCGGCTTCGGCCGCCACATACAACTCCGTGCGGTTGCAGGTGGAAACCAGTGCGGCTTCGGGCGCGGAGCCCTGGAGACGCTCACGCAGGGCCTTCAGCACCGGGATCAACTGATCGGGCGCGAACGCCAAGCGTCCCCGCAGGTCCAGCGGTGCAGTGGTGTGGTTCAGGCCTAGCGTGAACACGCTCATGTTGAAATTGTAGAAGCCACCGGACGTCGATGAGCGTCTACTAGGGTTGACACCTAGAAGTGTCATCTATTTGGATCATCTGTTTGTTGGGCTCCGCGCGCACAAAAGCTGCAGACACCATGGGACCGCTTGACGCCTTCTGGCACGTTCTGAACCTCTTCATGCCGGCCATCGGCGTGGGAGGCCTGGGTGCCGCTGCGGTCAAGCTGCTGTGGCGACGTGAGCTGGCCGGCGTGCCCTGGCACCGCCTGGCGCTCTGGGGCACGGCCGCCGGGGCCCTGGCCCTGCTGGCGGGGTTGCTGCTGTTCGGCCGCGACGGGCGGATGGCCACCTACGGGCTGCTGGTGCTGGCCGTGGCGCTGGCCTTCTGGGGGGCAGGCTGCCGTCCGGGCAGCGCGGCGCCAGCGTCCAGCCGGGCGGGTGGGGGCCGCAGGAGGCGATAGCCCCAAGGGGCAGCACGACGCGGCGTGGCAAAGCGCCAGCCGCAAGCACCAGCCACCGGCGGCGGTTCGGCGCAGTGACCCGCAGCACCAGCCCGGTCGGAAGTCTCTCAGCCCATCACCGAAGCGCCCACCACCACCTCACCCCGCAGCGAATGCGGCAGCGCCTGCGTGATGCGCACATCGATCATCTGGCCCACCAGGCGCCCCGAGGCCGGGCCGCCGTCGAAGTTGACGATGCGGTTGCACTCTGTGCGGCCCATCAGCTCGGCGGCGCTCTTGCGGGACGGGCCCTCCACCAGGATGCGCTGCACCGTGCCTTCGCGGCGCGCGGAGATGTGGCGCACGTTCGCCTCGATCGTGGCCTGCAGGTGCTGCAGGCGCTTCAACTTGACGGTCTGCGGTGTGTCGTCGGCCAGGTTGGCCGCCGGCGTGCCGGGGCGGGGGCTGAAGACGAAGCTGAAGCTCGAATCGAAGCCAATGTCCTCGATCAGCGCCATCATCCTGCCGAAGTCCTCCTCGGTCTCGCCGGGGAAGCCGACGATGAAGTCGCTGGAC
The DNA here is from genome assembly GCA_046087245.1 of Rubrivivax sp. Classification (GTDB taxonomy): domain Bacteria; phylum Pseudomonadota; class Gammaproteobacteria; order Burkholderiales; family Burkholderiaceae_C; genus Rubrivivax. Next base: position 11,318 of record JBJTZN010000074.1, on the reverse strand, counting down.
AGGCTGATGTCGGGCCGCACCTTGCGCAGGGCCCGGATGGTGCTCTTGTACTGCAGCGCGGTGTAGCCGCGCTTCATGGCCATCAGGATGCGGTCGCTGCCGTGCTGCACCGGCAGGTGCAGGTGGTTCACCAGCTTGGGGATCTCGGCGTAGGCCTGCACCAGGCGCGGCGTGAACTCGTTGGGGTGGCTGGTGGTGTAGCGGATGCGCTCGATGCCCGGAATCTCGGCCACATATTCCAGCAGCAGCGCGAAGTCGGCGATCTCCTCGGTCTCGCCCATCTTGCCGCGCCAGGCATTGACGTTCTGGCCCAGCAGCGTGACCTCCTTGACGCCCTGGTCAGCCAGCCCCGCCACCTCCACCAGCACATCCTCAAAAGGGCGGCTGACCTCCTCGCCCCGCGTGTAAGGCACCACGCAGTAGCTGCAGTACTTGGAGCAGCCTTCCATGATGGAGACAAAGGCACTCGCCCCCTCCACCTTGGCCGGGGGCAGGTGGTCGAACTTCTCGATCTCGGGAAAACTGATGTCCACCTGCGCCCGGTTGGCCAGGCGGCGCGCCTCGATCATCTGCGGCAGTCGGTGCAGCGTTTGCGGGCCGAAGACCAGGTCCACATAAGGCGCACGCTCGACGATGGCCGCGCCCTCCTGGCTGGCGACGCAGCCGCCCACGCCGATCAGCACGCCCTTCTTCTTCAGGTGCTTGACGCGCCCGAGGTCGCTGAAGACCTTCTCCTGCGCCTTCTCGCGCACCGAGCAGGTGTTGAACAGGATCAGGTCGGCTTGCTCGGGGTCGGGCGTGGGCTCGTAGCCTTCAGCCGCGCGCAACACATCGGCCATCTTGTCCGAGTCGTACTCGTTCATCTGGCAACCGAAGGTGCGGATGTAGACCTTCTTGGCCGGCTGCGCGATGTCGGTGGCTGGGGTGGGGGTGTCCATGGGGTGTCCGCTGTCAGTGGCTGGTCGTTGGCAGGGTGGGGCCGGTGTCAGCGCGTCCAGCGCTGGGTGGTCGGATCGAAGCGCCAGCCTGTGGCCTGGGCCGCGCTCGTGGGCCAGGGCTCGTTGGCGCGTTCGACGCTGTTGAGGATCCACACCTCCATGAGCAGGCCGCTGCCCGGCTCCAGCGTGTAATGCACCATGGTCGGCTGGCCAACCATCTGGGCAGGCAGCCGCAGCAGGTTGTCCGCTCCGCGCAGGCGGGCCCCAGGCGCCAGCCGGGCCGGCAGGCCGTTCAGCAGCACCATGGGCGCAGCGCCCACCACCAACTCGGCGCGCAGGGCGTGAGCTGGAAAGACGCGATGGCCCACGGGCGGGCCGGGTTGAGCCTGGGTCGGGGTGCCAGGCCAGAGCCCGAAGGCCAGGCACAGGGCCAGAGCCGGCAGCAGGGGCCGCGCACATTGGGGGCGGCAGGCCCGCACGGGTCGGATTGCGGCAGCGCAGCCGGGCGGCCGTGCGCAGTCACAGCGGGTCATGGTGTGGATCCAGGGGCTGCGTAAGCGGGCAGGTATGGTAGCCCGGATTGGGTGGCTGCAACGCTGCGCCGCCATCGCGGCCCCGCTCGTCTTGTCCACAGTCCGAGGCGGTCGATATACTGAATTGACACTTCCCGACGTCAGTTCGATGTGTCGCGGCCCGCGGAACCACCGGATGCAACCCCCCTTTCCCTTCAGCGCCATCGTCGGTCAGGACGAGATGAAGTTGGCCGTTCTGATCGCGGCCGTCGACGCGGGTGTCGGGGGTGTGCTGATCTTTGGAGACCGGGGCACCGGCAAATCCACGGCCGTGCGCGCATTGGCCGCCTTGCTGCCGCCCATGAGCGTGGTGGCTGGCTGTCGCTACGGTTGCGATCCCCGGGCGCCGCCCAGTTGTGGCAGCGCCCAGGTCTGCGAGGCGCGGACCAGGAACAAGACCGCCCGCATGCCCGTTCCGGTGGTGGACCTGCCTCTGGGTGCTACCGAGGACCGCGTGGTGGGCGCGCTGGATATCGAGCGCGCGCTGAGCCAGGGTGTCAAGGCCTTCGAGCCCGGTCTGCTGGCGCAGGCTCATCGCGGCTTCCTGTACATCGACGAGGTCAACCTGCTGGAAGACCACCTGGTCGACCTGCTCATCGACGTGGCGGCCTCGGGCCAGAACGTGGTGGAGCGCGAGGGCCTGAGCGTTCGGCACCCCGCGCGCTTTGTGCTGGTGGGCAGTGGCAACCCGGAGGAAGGTGAGTTGCGCCCGCAGCTGCAGGACCGCTTTGGCCTGGCCGTGGACGTGAAGACGCCCACCGATCTGCCCACGCGTGTGGAGGTGGTCAAGCGCCGCGACGCCTACGAGCGCGACCCCGAAGGCTTTGTCGCGAAGTGGAAGAAGGACGAGGACCGCACCCGCCGGCGCATCATCGGCGCTCGCCAGCGCATGCCCGAGGTGCAGGTGCCCGATGCGGCGCTGGAGCGCGCCGCCCGGTTGTGCATGGCGCTGGGCACCGACGGTCTGCGCGGCGAGCTGACGCTGATGCGTGCGGCCCGCGCCTTGGCGGCGCTGGATGGCGTGGCGGTGGTGGGTGACGCTCAGCTTCAACGGGTGGCGCGGCCCGCGCTGCGCCACCGCCTGCGCCGCGACCCGCTGGACGAGTCCGACGCCACCGTGCGGGTGGACCGTGCCCTGGCTGAGCTCTTCCCCGCCTGAAACACCCGGGCCGTCGGGGGCGGCACCGGGTGCGGGAGCGCGTTCCGCGGGTCCACGCGGCGCAGAGCGCCAGCCCTCGCCGGCCGGCGGCGTCGACGCCGCTGCTGTGGACGGTGCCTTGCAGGCAAGCGACGCTTTCCAGGCGGCGGCCTTGCTGCTGGTGGACCCCTTGGGGTTGGGCGGGGTGCTGCTGCACGCGCCCGCCGGACCGGTGCGCGACGCCTGGCTGACCCTGCTGCAGGCCCTGGCGCCCCCGGGCGTGCCGGTGCACCGCCTGCCGGCCTCAGCCAGCGAAGACCGACTGCTGGGCGGCCTGGACCTGGCCGCCACCCTGACCGCCGGGCGACCGGTGGCGCAGGCCGGCCTGCTGACGCAAGCCGACGGGGGTATCGTGGTCGCCGCGATGGCCGAGCGCATGCCGGCGGCGAATGCCGCCCATCTGTGCGGCGCCCTGGATCGCCGGGCTGTCCGCCTGGAGCGTGACGGGCTGGCGCAAGTCCTTCCTGCCCGGGTGGCGGTGGTGGCCTTGGACGAGTCCCAGGCAGAAGACCGACCTGCCTCGGCGGCGCTGGCCGACCGGCTGGGGCTGTGGGTGGACTTGTCCGGCCTGTCGGTGCGCGACACCGTGGCAGTCGATGACTCGATGGCCCAGGAAGTGGCCCGGGCGCGCGGGCTGATGCCGGCGGTGACGGTACCGGACGACATCCTTCAGGCCCTGTGTGCGGCCACCCTGGCCCTGGGGGTGGACTCGCCGCGTGCCGCCTGGGCGGCGGTGCGCTGCACCCGCGCGGCGGCGGCCTGGCGCGCAGCGCCGGTGGCCGAAAGCGAAGACGCAGCGCTGGCCGCGCGCCTGGTGCTGGCCCCACGCGCCACCCGCCTTGCGCAGACACCGGTACAGGCCCAGGCGGATCAAGCTCCCGCGCCAGCTTCGCCAGACCCACCAGACCCGGCCCCGATCCCGGAGGGTTCCGCGCCCGCCGACGCCCCCCATCCCCCCGACCCCGCGGAGCCCCCCGCAGCCGCGCATCCTGCGGCCGAACGGCCGCAGATCAGCGCCGAGGATGCCCTCGACCCGCTGCATGCCCAGGCGCTGCAGGACCGCCTGATCGAGTCGGCCGTGGCCGCGATCCCGGCGGGCTTGCTGGCCCGGCTGGCCAGCGCCGAACGCGTGCGCGGGCGCCCAGCGGACGCCGGCCGGGCCGGGGCGGCGTCGTCGTCGGCCCGACTGGGGCGGCCCGTGGGGTCCCGCCGCGGGCTCCCGCGCGGCGGCGCACGCCTGCATCTCATCGATACCCTGCGCGCTGCGGCCCCTTGGCAGCGGCTGCGTCGCGATCAGGCCCTGCAGGTTCCTGCCCCCGCCCGCCCCGAACTGCCGCCCATTCTGGTGCGGCGCGAGGACCTGCACCTGCGCCGCTACGAGCACAGGCGCACCACGACCACCATTTTCGCGCTGGACGCCTCGGGCTCGTCGGCGCTTTACCGCCTCGCCGAGGCCAAGGGGGCCATCGAGCTCCTGCTGGCCCAGTGCTATGTGCGACGTGACGAAGTGGCGGTGTTGGCCTTCCGCGGCGTGGCTGCCGAGTTGATCCTGCCCCCCACCCGCTCGCTGGTGCGGGCCAAGCGCCGCCTGGCCGCCTTGCCAGGCGGCGGCGGCACCCCGCTGGCGGCCGGTCTGGAGGCTGCAGCGGCGCTGGCTGCCCGGGTGCGCCGCCACGGTGCCACCCCCGTGGTCGTGTTGCTGACCGATGGCCGGGCCAACGTGGCCCGCGACGGCCTGGGCGGGCGCGCGCGGGCGCAGGACGAGGCCCTGGCGGCCGCACGGGCGCTGCGCGCTCAGGGCGGCAGCGTGATCCTCATCGACACCTCGGTGCGTCCCGAGCCCGCGGCGCGCGCCCTGGCCCTGGCCGCTGGCGCCCGCTATCTGGCTCTGCCGCAGGCTGATGCCGCGGCCCTGTCCCGCGCCGTGCAGGGCGCCCATGCCCGCGCCTGAGCCTGCAGGGCCCGCCGACTCGCTGCCATCGGCACTGTCGCGGCTGCCCGCTTGCTGGCCGCACCGTGCCGCCAGCCGCTGGGTCCAGGCCGGCGGCCTGGGCTGGCATGTGCAGATCTTCGAAGGGCAGGGTCGTCTTCAGGGCGAAGCCGCCCGCCTGCCGCCAGGCCGGGATCTGGTCCTGCTGCACGGCACGGGCGCCTCGGCCCACTCCTGGCGCGACATCGCCCCGTCGCTGGCTGCCGGCTTGTCCCCAGGTACGCGCGTCATCGTGCCGGATCTTCCGGGCCATGCCTTCACCGACCGCCCGGGGGAAGAGGGCTTGTCGCTGCCGGGCATGGCGCGCCTGCTGGGCGCCCTGCTGCACGCACTGCAGGCGCGGCCGGGCGTGCTGATCGGTCACTCCGCCGGTGCGGCGGTGGCTGCGCGCATGGCCCTGGACGACCCGCAGGGGCTGGCCGACGTGAAGACCCTCATCAGCCTCAACGGGGCCTGGCTGCCGCCCGAGGGCCAGGGCCGTTGGTTCTACGCCCCGCTCGCGCGCCTGTTCGCACTGAACCCGTGGGTGCCCCATGTCTTTGCCCTTCACGCCGGCCGCCGCGGCGCGCTCGAGCGCCTGATCGCCAGCACCGGCTCGCGTCTGGACGCCCGCGGCATCGACCTGTACGGGCGCCTGGTCGGCGACCCCCGGCATGTGGCCTCGGTGCTGGCCATGATGATCGCCTGGGACTTGCGTCCCCTGCTGCGGGACCTGCCACGTCTGGCGCCCACCCTGCATCTCGTGGTGGCCGAGGGTGATCGCACCGTGCCCGTCCAGGCTTCGCTGGAGGCGGCCCGGCGCCAGCCACGGGCGATGCTTCACCGACTGCCGGGCTTGGGGCATCTCGCCCACGAAGAGGCCCCGGGCTTGGTGGCGGGGTTGTTGCAGCGCCTGCTGGACCCCTGACAACACGGGTCGGGTTGACCCTGCATCCGTCCATCGACCACGCCTGTTCACGCGTCTGGCCCGGGGCGGGCGGGAGTCTCCGTCGCGACCGGCTGCGCCGCACGCCCGGATCCAGGTTGACGGAACCCGGTAGAGTGTCTATTCTTCATGACATCAAGGACTGACAGGCGAACTTGACATTTCGGCTTGCGCCCACTGTCCGGGAGACCACACATGGCCGCAGTTGCCCGCATTGAGGATGCCCTGGAGTCCGCCTTGGAGCAGGCCCAAGGACCGGGTTGTCCGCCGCAGCTGGCCGCGGCGGTGCGTCATGCGGTCTTCCCGGGCGGGGCCCGGATCCGGCCGCAGTTGTGCCTGGCCGTCGCGCGGGCCTGCGGTGATGATCGTCCGGCCTTGGCCGATGCGGCGGCGACCGCCATCGAGTTGATGCACTGCGCCTCCCTGGTACATGACGATCTGCCGTGTTTCGACGACGCGCCAGTGCGGCGCGGTCAGCCCTCGGTGCACAGTGCCTTCGGTGAGCGCTTGGCCGTGCTGGCCGGCGACGCCTTGATCGTCGTGGCCTTTCAGGTGCTGGCGCGTGCGGGCGCCCAGGCGCCCGAGCGTCTGGTGCTGCTGCTGGGCACGGTGGCCAACTCGGTGGGCATGCCTGGCGGTATCGTGGCGGGCCAGGCGTGGGAGTGCGAATCGCGCGTGTGCATCAGCCAGTACCACCGCGAGAAGACCGGTTCCCTCTTTGCCGCCGCCACCGTGGCAGGTGCCCAGGCCGCAGGCGGTGATGCGCAAGCCTGGCGCGGCCTGGGTGAGTGGCTGGGCGAGGCCTACCAGGCGGCCGACGACATCCGCGACGTGGTGGCCGACGCGCAGCAACTGGGCAAGCCCATCGGGCGCGACGCCGCGCTGGGGCGACCCAGCGTGGCCCGTGAGCGGGGTCTGCCGGCGGCCATGCGCCACTTCGATGCCCTGGTGCGCCACGCCGTGGAAGCCGTGCCCGAGTGCCGTGGCGCGCCAATGCTGCGCGCGCTGGTACGCAGCGAGTCTGAACGTCTGGTGCCCAGCCACCTGGCTGCCCCGCTGCGCGCGGCGGCATGAAGCCCACGGGGCGGGCATGTCGCACGGCGTATTCGATGTGGCTGCCAGAGCCGTCCACCGGACGGACGCTGTGTCGCCACCAGTGGCTGCCGGGAGCAGCCGGATGAGGTGGCCTGACGCCTGGGCGGCCTGGCGCGACCGACTGGTGGCCAGCCACCGCTTTCAGCGGTGGGCGGCCGGGTTCTGGCTGACCCGGCCGTTCGCCCGGCGCCGCGCCCGCCAACTCTTCGATCTGGTGGCCGGCTTTGTCTACACCCAAGTGCTGGCTGCTTGCGTCCGCCTGAATCTGTTCGAGGAACTCTCCCGCAGCGGGCCGCAGACGGCCGCGGAACTCGCGCGCCAGGCGGGGTTGTCTCCGCGGGCCATGCAGCGCCTGCTGGACGCCGCGGTGTCCATCCGGTTGCTGGAGCGCCGCCAAGGCGCGCGCTACGGCTTGGGCCCGCTGGGTGCACCCATGGTGGGCCACGAGGCCCTGAAAGCCATGATCGAGCACCACGCAGCGCTGTACGCCGACCTGCGCGACCCGGTGGCGTTGCTGCGCGAGGAGGGTGCGGGCTCGGCCATGTCGGCCTATTGGCCGTACGCGGCCTATGCCGCCCCGCAAGCGCTGCCCGAGCAGCGCGTGGCCGAGTACTCCGCCTTGATGACGGCCTCGCAGCCCATGGTCATCGATGAGGTCCTGGACGCCTGGGGCTTCCACCGCCACCGCCGCATGCTGGATGTCGGCGGCGGCGAGGGCCGCTTCGTCAGCGCCGTGGCGCAGCGCGCCCCGGGGCTGGAACTGATGCTGTTCGACCTGCCGCCCGTGGCGGCGCTGGCGCGGCAGCGCCTGGCGGGCCTGGGGCTGGCCGACCGCGTGCAAACCTTCGGTGGCAGCTTCTTCGATGACCCGTTGCCGCAGGGTGCGGATCTGGTCACCCTGGTGCGGGTGTTGTTCGACCACGACGACGCACACGCGCTGGCCATCCTGAAGGCGGCGCGCGCGGCCTTGCCTCCGGGAGGCACCGTGCTGGTGGCCGAGCCGATGGCCCGTACCCCGGGAGCCCATGCCATGGGCGACGCCTATTTCGGCTTCTATCTGCTGGCGATGGGGCGCGGCGAACCGCGTTCGGTGCAGGACATGCGGCGTCTGCTGAGCCAGGCCGGGTTCGTCGGTATCCGCCCCGTCAAGACCCGTTTGCCTCTGCAGGCGGGCGTCATCGTCGCCCGGGCACCTTGAAGCCACGAAGCGGTAAATCTGATGGGATTAGGGAAAACACCAGTCTCAAAGTGTCAAGAAATCTTGACACTCAAGACAGTCAATTAAACCTTACGATATCTGTTGTCATGCGGTCCTGTCACTTCACCGTTCCCACCGCGCAGCCGGCTGTGCCCGGCGTGGCGGACGGCCGCGCGATGAGGATCAACTGGTCATGAAGACCCACGCCATCGTGCTGCAGGCCCCTGAGCATCTGGCCTTGAACCAGATTGCACTGGACCCGCCCGGGCAGGCCGACGTGGTGGTGGACATCGAGTTCAGTGGCATCAGCACAGGCACCGAGAAGTTGCTGTGGAATGGCCGCATGCCGCAATTCCCCGGCATGGGCTACCCCCTGGTGCCGGGCTACGAGTCGGTGGGCCGGGTGGTGCATGCGGGTCCGGACTCGGGACTGTCCCTGGGCGAACGAGTCTTCGTTCCCGGTGCGCGCTGCTACGGTGAGGTCCGGGGCTTGTTCGGTGGCGCCGCCTCGCGCATCGTGTCGGCGGGTTCCCGCCTGACCCCCATCTCCGATGCCCTGGGTGAGCAGTCCGTGCTGCTGGCCCTGGCCGCCACGGCGTACCACGCCGTCTCGGACGCAGGCAAGCGCACCGCCATCGTCCCGCCGGACCTGATCGTGGGCCACGGGGTCTTGGGGCGACTGCTGGCGCGCATGGTGGTGCTGGCAGGTTTCGCACCGCCCACGGTGTGGGAGATCACCCCGGCGCGCCAACAGGGCGCGCAGGGCTATGCCGTGCTGGACCCGCAGAACGACCCGCGCCGCGACTACCGCGCCATCTACGACGTCAGCGGTGACGCTCAGATCCTGGATCAACTGGTGCAGCGACTGGCCCCTGGTGGCGAGATCGTGCTGGCGGGCTTCTATACCGAGCCGCTGCACTTCATGTTCGCGCCCGCCTTCATGCGCGAGGCGCAGATCCGCTGTGCGGCCGAGTGGAAGCGTCCGGACCTGCTGGCCGTGAAGGAGCTTGCCGAGAGCGGGCGACTGTCGCTGGACGGCCTCATCACGCACCACGACCAGCCGGCACACGCCGACAACGCCTACCGCACCGCGTTTGGTGACCCCGACTGCCTGAAGATGGTCCTCGATTGGAGACACTGCCAATGAACGCGCCCACCAAGCCCGTCATGTTCCTGCGTGATGAACGGGTCGAAGGACTCAGGGCGGAGGCTGCCATCGAGCCCGACCCGGTGTCCACCTCGCCGGCGGCCAAGACCACCCAGATCATCGCCATCTACGGCAAGGGCGGCATCGGCAAGAGTTTCACGCTGGCCAATCTCAGCTACATGATGGCCCAGCAGGGCAAGAAGGTGCTGCTGATCGGCTGCGACCCCAAGAGCGACACCACCAGCCTGCTCTTCGGCGGCAAGGCCTGCCCCACCATCATCGAGACCAGCTCGAGGAAGAAGCTCGCCGGCGAGGCCGTATCCATCGGTGACGTGTGCTTCAAGCGCGACGGCGTGTTCGCCATGGAACTCGGTGGCCCGGAAGTCGGCCGCGGCTGCGGCGGGCGCGGCATCATCCACGGCTTCGAGACGCTGGAAAAGCTCGGTTTCCACGAGTGGGGCTTCGACTACGTGCTGCTGGACTTCCTGGGCGACGTGGTCTGCGGCGGCTTCGGCCTGCCGATTGCACGCGACATGTGCCAGAAGGTCATCGTCGTGGGCAGCAACGACCTGCAAAGCCTGTACGTGGCCAACAACGTGTGCTCGGCGGTGGAGTACTTCCGCAAGCTCGGCGGCAACGTGGGCGTGGCCGGCATGGTGATCAACAAGGACGACGGCACGGGCGAGGCCCAGGCCTTCGCCGCCAATGCCGGCATTCCCGTGCTGGCGGCCATCCCTGCGCACGAGGACATCCGCCGCAAGAGCGCATCCTACGAAATCATCGGCAAGCCCGACGGCGAATGGGGTCCTCTGTTCGGAGCCCTGGCCCAGAACGTGGCCGATGCGCCCCCGGTACGGCCCAAGCCGCAGACCCAGGACCAGCTGCTCGGGCTGTTCTCCGCCGACGTGACGGGGCGTGACGTGAAGCTCGAGCCTGCCACGGTGTTCGACATGGTGGGCCGCACCGAATCGGTCAAGCCCTCGCTGGAAGTGGTCTACGACGCCGCCTGAGCGCGCGCCGAACCCCTCACAAGCCACCTCCATGAGCAGCGCCCCTCCCGCCATGTCCGCCGACGTGCAGAACCTCGCCGCCCTGCAAGGCGACGGTCTGGGCTGCCACAGCGGCCGCGACCAGATGCTGGCCGCGGCGCAAGCCGCGGGCAAGAGCGAGACGCTGGCGCAGTACGCGAAGGACTACCCGCTGCCCGAGGGCGCCGGCCCGCACGACCAGCCGCAGAGCATGTGCCCGGCCTTCGGCTCGCTGCGCGTGGGCCTGCGCATGCGCCGCACCGCCACCATCCTGTCCGGTTCGGCCTGCTGCGTGTACGGCCTGACCTTCACCTCCCACTTCTACGGCGCGCGCCGCACCGTGGGCTACGTGCCGTTCAACAGCGAGAGCCTGGTCACCGGCAAACTGTTCGAGGACATCCGCGAAGCGGTCTTCCAGCAGGCCGACCCGGCGCTGTACGACGCGGTGGTCATCATCAACCTGTGCGTGCCCACGGCCAGCGGCGTGCCGCTGCAACTGCTGCCCAAGGACATCAACGGCGTGCGCATCATCGGTATCGACGTGCCGGGCTTTGGCGTGCCCACACATGCCGAGGCCAAGGACGTGCTGGCCTGCGCCATGCTCAGGTTCGCCCGCGGCGAGGCCGAGACCGGCCCGGTGGCGGCGCCGCGCGGCGGCGTGTCCGACAAGCCCACCGTCACCCTGCTGGGCGAGATGTTCCCGGCCGACCCCGTCGGCATCGGCATGCTGCTGGCGCCCATGGGCCTGGCGGCCGGGCCGGTGGTGCCCACGCGCGAGTGGCGTGAGCTCTATTCGGCGCTGGACTGCGCGGCCGTGGCCGCCATTCATCCCTTCTACACCGCCAGCGTGCGCGAATTCGAGGCCGCGGGCCGGCCCATCGTGGCCTCGGCCCCCGTGGGCTACGACGGCACCGAAGCCTGGCTGCAAAGCGTGGGCCAGGCCTGCAACGTGGGCCAGGCGCAGATCAACGCGGCCAAGAACCAGTGGCTGCCGGCCATCAAGGGTGCCTTGTCGCGCATGCCCATCCAGGGCCGCGTGACGGTCAGCGGCTACGAAGGCTCGGAGCTGCTGGTCGCCCGCCTGTTGATCGAGAGCGGCGCGGACGTCCCCTATGTGGGCAGCGCCTGCCCGAAGACGCCGTGGTCGGCGCCTGATCTGGCGTGGCTGCAAGCCCGCGGCGTGCATGTGCAGTACCGCGCCAGCCTGGAGCAGGACATCGCCGCCGT
>JBJTZN010000073.1:0-39433 GCA_046087245.1 Rubrivivax sp. | reverse complement strand
CATGGTCCAGTGAAAGCTCTGCGGGTTCACCACGTGCACCAGCACCACGCTGATGGCCAGGCCCAGCAGCAGGCCCACCGCGGCGCCGGCGGCCAGCCAGGCCAGCACTTCCACGCTGACCACGGCCACCACCTGGCGCCCCGTCAGCCCCAGGTGCGACAGCAGGCCGAACTCCTTGCGCCGCGCCAGCACCTGGGCCGACAGGCTGGCGGCCACGCCGATCAAGCCGATGCCGATGGCCACCGCCTGCAGGTAGTAGGTGACGGCGAAGCTGCGGTCGAAGATGGCCAGGGAGAGCTTGCGAAGTTCGGGCGTGGAGGCGAACTCCAGCATCGCCGGGTCGGGTGCCAGGCGCCGCAGGCCTTGCTGCACCTGCTGCACGTGCGGTGTGGGTCCGGCACCGGCGGGCGTGTCGAGCCACAGGGCCAGGTCGTTCACGCGGGTGTCGCCCGTCAGCGCCTGGTAGTCGGCCCGGCTCATCACCACAGCGCCGAACTGGCGGGCGTAGTCGCGCCACACGCCGCGCACCTGGGTGCTCACCACCCGGCCTTCCAGGGGCAGCAGCAACAGGCTGCCCGGCTCCGCACCGTAGAGCGACACCATGGCCTCGCTGACGAAGACACCCACCGTGCCTTCACGCGGGGGCAGGGGGGCCTGCAGGAGGGGCAGGGCGGCGGCCGGGTCGTTCAGTTCCCGCGCCACCAGGGCCACGGCGGGCCGCCCGGGCGCCAGTTGCAGCGCCCGGGTGCGCGAGGCCTCCACGCGCCGCACCCCGGGCAGGGCCTGCACCTGCGCCACGAAGCCGGCGTCCAGCCAGGCTTGCTCGCTGGCGGCGCTGCTGGCGGCGCTGCTTGAGGCGGTTCGGGCGTACAGATCGGCCGGCAGCACGCTGTCCAGCCAGGTGGCCACGCCCTGGCGGAAGCTGGTGACCATCACCGTGAGCGCCACCGACAAGGCCAGGCTGGCCACCACGCCCGCCACGGCTGCGGTGGCCGTGTGCCGCTGAAAGCGAGCGCGCTCCAGTGCCAGCAGCGCCAGCGCGCCCGACGGGGCCGGCACCAGACGCAGCAGCGCGTGCACCGCCACCGGCACCAGCGCCACCCCGCCCAGCAGCAGCGCCGCCACGCTGGCATAGGCCGCCACCGGCAGCCCGCCGATGGGCGGCATCAGCGCCAGCAGGACGCCGGACGCCACCACCGCCAGGGCGGGTGCAGCGCGGGGCGGCCGGGCGTGCGGCGAGCCCAGGCCCTTCAGCGCCAGCGCAGGCTGCAGCTGCTGGGCGCGCTGCGCCGGCACCCAGCCGCCCACCAGCGCCGAGGCCACGCCCAACAGGCCGAAGCCCGCCAGGCCCCAGCCGTCCACGCGCAGCGGCGGGGCGATGCCGGGGAAATAGCCGCCGCCCAGATCGCCCGCCAGCCAGCGCAGGGCCCCGGCGGCCAGGGCGCCGCCCAGCGCCAGGCCCAGCGCGCTGCCGCCCAGGCCCAGCAGGCTGCACTCGGCCAGCACCAGGGCACGCCGCTCGCTGGCGGTCAGGCCCAGCACGCCCAGCAGCGCCAGGGCAGGCGTGCGCTGCGCCACCGACAGGCTGACCACGGAATAGACCAGGAACGCGCCGACGAACAGCGCCACCAGCGCCAGCACGGTGAGGTTCACGCGGTAGGCGCGCGAGAGGTGCGACACCCGTTGCTCGGCCTCGTTGGCCGCCACCGGGGTCAGGCCCGACGGCCATCGACCTTCCAGCGATTCCACGCTCACGCCCGGCTCCAGCCGCAGGTCGATGCGGGTGAGGCGGCCTTCCAGGCCGAACAGGGCCTGCGCCGCCGAGATGTCCACCACCACCAGCGGCGTGCCCCCGGCCGCCACGCTGCCGCCCACCTGCAGCGTGTGCCAGCGCGGGCCGGCCTGCAGGCGCAGCGTCTGCCCATCGCGCAGGCCCAGGCGGTCCCGCGCGGCGGCGTTGACGAAGGCCAGGCCAGGGTCCAGCGCCGCCAGGCGGCCCTGGCCTTCGGCGGGGCGGGGCAGGGCCCCGGGCGTCAAGCTGGCGGCCACCAGCGCGTCCAGGCCGATCAGGCGCACCGGCAGTCGCGCGGCGGGCGAAACGCCAGAGGTTGACGTAGAGGCCGGGGCCAAGGCCGATGACGGGCTTGCCCCGAGGCCGGGTGCAGAGGCGCTCGACCCGTCTGTCTGCGGTGTCGCAAGCGTCGCTGCTGGGCCTGCCGCCGCGTAGGTGTCCACCTCCACCACCGGGCTGGCCAGGGCCACGCCTGGCAAGGCCGCCACGAGGTCGAGCCTGCGGTCGTCGAATCCTTCCCGCGGGCCGCGCAGCACGGCGTCAGGCTCGCCGTTGGCCGAGCGCACCGCAGCCGAGAACTCGGCCAGCGCCGAGACATTGATCAGGTGCACCGACCAGGCCAGCGCCACGCCCAGGGCCACGGCCAGCGCCGCCATGGCGTGTCGCCAGGGATGGTGTCGCCATTCGCGCAGGACCAGCGGCCACAAAGGGCCCAACATCGCCAGAGATGCCAGTGGCGAGCGGGGTCCAGGACTGTTTCGTCCTCGGCCCCGGCCTGACGGGGCTTTGACGCTCATGCGGGGGCCGGAGCTGCGGCCGGGGCCGCAGCTTCCACGCCCTGGGGCGTGAGGCGCAGCACCCGGTCGGCCCGGGCCGCAGCGGCCTGCGAGTGCGTCACCAGCAGGCAGGCGGCGCCGCTTCGCCGGGCCTGGTCCAGCAGCAGGTCCAGCACGCGCGCGGCGGTGGTCGGGTCCAGGTTGCCGGTGGGCTCGTCCGCCAGGATCAACGCCGGTTCATGCACCAGGGCGCGGGCGATGGCCACGCGCTGCAACTGTCCGCCCGACAGCTGGGCCGGCAGGCGCGCCCCCAGGCCGGCCAGGCCCACGGCGTCCAGCAGTGTGCGAACCCGTTGCGGGCCTGTGCCTGCGCCGGCCCTGCCCAGCAGACGCAAGGGCAGGGCCACGTTCTCCGCGACGCTGAGATGGGGCAGCACGTGAAACGCCTGGAACACGAATCCCAGCCGTTCACGCCGCATCAACGCGCGTCCGTCAGGGTCCAGGGTGCCGACCTCCAAGCCGTCCAGGACGATGCGTCCTTCGTCGGCGTCATCCAGCCCGGCAATGCAGTTCAGCAGCGTCGACTTGCCCACGCCAGACTCGCCCAGCAAGGCGACGAACTCGCCAGCAGCCACCTGCAGATCCACCCGGTGCAGGACGCAGGTGTCGCCGTAGTGTTTGGTCAGGCCTTGGATCTGGAGCATGATCAGCGCATGATGCCTGCCCGGGCCCGCCCGCGCCTGCGGCGGGTCATGGAGAAGCATATGAACCGCAAGACGCTTGTCGCGCTCACCCTCGCCCTGTGCGGCCCCTGGAGCTGGGCCCTGGACCTGCAGGGCCACCGCGGCGCGCGGGGCCTGCTGCCTGAAAACACCCTGCCGTCCTTTGCGCGCGCCTTGTCGATCGGCGTGACCACGCTGGAGACCGACATCGCCATCACCCGCGACGGCGTGCTGGTGATTTCCCACGACCCGTCGCTGAACCCCGACATCACGCGCGGGCCGGACGGCAGGTTCCTGACCGGACGCGGTCCTCTCATCGTGCAGACGGACTGGGCCGATCTGCAGCGCTATGACGTGGGCCGCATCAACCCGGCCAGCCGCTATGCCCAGACCTTCTCGGCCCAGCAAGCGGTGGACGGGACCCGCCTGCCCACGCTGGACGAACTGTTCGCGCTGGTGCGCAGGTCGGGCAACCAGGAGGTGCGCTTCGCCCTGGAGACCAAGGTCTTTCCTCATTCACCCGAAGCCACGCTGGCGCCCGAGCCTTTTGCCCGGGCGCTGATTGCCGCGGTGCGCCAGGCAGGCGTGGCCGCGCGCACCTCCGTCCTGTCCTTCGACTGGCGCACGCTGCAGGTGGTGCAGGCGCAGGCGCCGGAGATCGGCACCGTCTACCTCAGCGCCCAGCAGCGCTGGCTGGACAACATCGGGGCCGGGTCTGCCCAGGCCTCGGCCTGGACCGCCGGCATCCGCCACGCCGACCACGGCTCCGTGCCGAAGATGGTGCGTGCGGCCGGCGGGCGCATCTGGTCGGTCTACTTCGGCGACCTGACGCCTGCGCTGCTGAAGGAAGCCAAGGATCTGGGCCTGACGGTGCTGGCCTGGACGGTGAACGACACCGCCCAGATGGCGCGCCTGATCGACATGGGCGTGGACGGCATCGTCACCGACCGCCCGGACCTGCTGCGCCAGGAGATGGCCCGCCGAGGCCTGCCCCTGCCGCGGGCCACGCCCGTGCAGCCCTGAGGCCTGCCCGGCGCCTCAGCGCCCGAGCAGCGACTCGATACGGGCCGTCACTTGTGCCACCGCGTCGGGCGCATCGCAGGCCACGACGTGGCGCTGCGGCATCGAGCGCAGCCAGGTCAGTTGCCGCTTGGCCAGCTGGCGCGTGGCGGCAATGCCCGCTTCGCGGAAGGCGACCCAGCCGGGTGAGCCCGGGGCCAGCGCCCCATCGTGCTCCAGCGCCTGCCAGGCCTGGCGGTAGCCCACGCAGCGCATCGAGGGCAGGTCGGGGTGCAGGTCGCCCCGGGCCCGCAGGGCGCGCACCTCGTCGACCAGGCCGCTGGCCAGCATCGTGTCGAAGCGCTGTGCGATGCGCTCGTGCAGCCAGGCGCGCGAGCGGGGTTCCAGCGCGATCAGTTGCAGCGCCAGGCCGGCCTTGCCCGTGCCCGTGCCCGTCTGCGGCGCGGCATGCCAATCCGACAGCGGCCGCCCTGACAGGCGCCAGACCTCCAGCGCCCGCTGGATGCGCTGTGCGTCGTTCGGAGCCAGGCGCGCAGCGGTGCGGGGGTCCACCCGGGCGAGTTCGGCGTGCAGGGCCGGCCAGCCCTGGCGGGCGGCCTGCGCGTCCAGCGCCTCACGCGTGGCAGCGTCCGCTGCCGGCATGGCGTCCAGCCCCTCGCGCAGCGCCTTCAGGTACAGCATGGTGCCCCCCACCAGCAAGGGCAGGGCTGCCCGGCCCAGGATCTCCTGCACCGTCTGCCGGGCGTCCGCCACGAAGCGCGCGGCGCCGTAGGCTTGCGCCGGATCGATCAGGTCCAGAAGGTGGTGCGGCACGGCGGCCTGTTCGGCCGCACTCGGCTTGGCCGTGCCGATGTCCATCCCGCGGTAGACCAGGGCCGAGTCCACGCTGACGATCTCCACCGCGCGCCGCGGTGCCAGGGCGCGGGCCACCGCCAGGGCCGCGGCGCTCTTGCCACTGGCGGTAGGGCCGACCAGGGCGAGCACCGGCTCGGTCACGCCGAGCCCCGACGCGGGGTCGGGTCGCCATGGCGCTGCACCAGGGTCCACGCTACCGTGGCAGTGAGCACCGAGAACAGGCCCAGGGTCAGCGTCAGCGGGAACACCGTGCCGTCGATGGCGCGGCCCAGCCACATCCCGATCAGGAAGGCGACGGCGGCCGACATGAAGCCCGACAGCGCCGAGGCGGCCCCGGCGGATTGCGGGAACGGCCCGACGACCCCGGCCTGTCCGCAGGGCTGGTGGATGCCGTGGCCGAAGTTGAAGATCAGTTGGGGCAGACACAGGGCCCAGGGGCTGGTGACGCCGGCCAGCGACAGCGCGGCCATGCCCACGCCACCGGCCAGGCTGAAGGCGGCAGCGCGCCGCACGGCGTGGGCGATGCCGTGCCGGGCGATCCAGCGCCGGCAGGCGAAGGTGCCGGCCAGGTACGACGCCGAGGCGCTGGCCACGAACAGGCCATAGGCCTGCTTCGAGGTGCCCAGCACCTCGATGTAGACGAAGGCGCTGCTGGCCAGGAAGGTGTACAGCCCGCCGTAGGTGAACATCATGAGCAGCGACCACGCCAAGAACGTGGGGTGGCGCAGCATCCGGCCCCAGGTGCCGGCCATGCGGGCAGGCGACAGCGCGCTCGGGTTGCGCTGCTGCAGGGTCTCGGGCAGCCGCCAGACCACCAGCGCCAGCGCCGTGGCCGCCACCACTCCGGTGGCCGCCAGCGCCCAGCGCCAGCCCAGGGTGCCCGCCAACACGCCGCCCAGCAAGGGGCTGCCCAGGGCCAGCAGGCCCAGGCCCGACTGCCCGCGGCTCATCACCAGCGTGCCGCGCAGCGGCTCGTACAAGTCCCGCACCATGGCGCGGCCGCACACCACCGCAGCGGCCAGCCCCACGCCTTGCAGCACGCGCCCGGCGATCAGCAGCTCCATGCTCATCGCATGCGCACTGCCCACGCTGCCCAGCACGTGCAGGGCCAGGCCGCCCAACAGCACAGGCCGGCGTCCGAAGCGGTCTGACATCGGGCCCATCAGCAACTGCCCCAAGCCGAAGGCCAGGATCAGCGCGGACAGGGTCAACTGCGCGCGACCCACCGCCCCGCCGAATTCGGCTGACAGCGCGGGCAGGCCGGGCAGGTACAGGTCGGTGGTCACCGGCTGCAATCCCAGCAGCAGGGCCAGCGTCACCGCCACGAAGGCGTCCGAGGGGCGGCGGCGCGGGGATGCGCCCGCTTCCAGGGTCATCGGTCAGGACATCCTGTGCGGGAGAACGGCGTGCCGGCAGTCCTCAGAACCGCTCGTCATCGCGCAGATAGCGCCATTGCCCCGGGGGCAGGGGGCCCAGGAGCACGCTGCCGATGCGCACACGCCGCAGCGCCAGGACCTTCAGGCCCACCAGCTCGCACATGCGCCGCACCTGACGCTTGCGGCCCTCGCGCAGCACGATGCGCAACTGGTCCTCGTTGGCCCAGCTCGCCTTGGCCGGCAGCAACGGCCGGCCGTCCAGCTCCAGCCCGTGGCGCAGCAGCTCCAGGCCGTTCTCGCGAAACGAGCCCGGGCTCAGCGGCGCCACGCGCACCAGGTACTCCTTCTCGATGTCGGATGCCTCGCCGATCAGGTGACGCGCGATGCGGCCGTCCTGGGTGAGCACCAGCAGGCCGGTGGAGTCCAGGTCCAGACGGCCGGCAGGTGCGAGCCCGCGGACGTGCGCGGGGTGCCAGGGCCGACCCCGGTCCTGCGCCCAGCGCCGGTCGGCGGTCACCAGCACGACGGCCGGCTGATGGCCGTCCTCGGCCTGGCCGCTGACGTAGCCCAGCGGCTTGTGCAGCAGGATGGTCACGCGGTGGCCCTGTTCCTGTCGCGCAGCCGGGTCGATGTCGATGCGCTCTTCTCCCCGGATGCGCTGGCCCAGCACGGCCAGGCGACCGTTGACGCGCACCCAGCCGGCATCGATCCACTCGTCGGCCTCGCGGCGCGAAGCGATGGCGCGTTCGGCCATCACCTTGGACAGCCGGATGCCTTGCGCTGCATCCGGGGCTTGCAGGGGCGGGCGCGGTGGCACGGCCGGGGGGCGGGGTGCCGGCGTGGTCGCGCGCGGTCGCGGGCTCCCATGGCCCCGCACGGCAGGGCGGCGGGGGTCACGGGGCGGGGAGTCCGACTTCAGACCCAGACGGGGACGGTCCTTCATGCCGGCCATTGGATCACGGGCCACGGCCCGCCACCGCGGCGCAGGCCCGGCATGCGCGGCGAAGCCGCGGCGTCGGCCGGTGCCCGGGTCACCGATCTTGCGTTCACGCAACGGCCCAGGGTTCCCGCGGCCGGAACATGCAGTTCGGTTGGGGACGTTGCCCCGGCCCATCAACCCTCAGAGGTCCTCCATGAAGCATCTTCAACCCCTGTGTCTGGCCGCACTGCCCCTGGCGGCCGTGGCCGTCCTGTCGCTGTCGCCTGCCGCTGCCCAGGACAGGCCAGTTGCCGCCCCGGCGGCTTCGTCACCCGACCGGGCCCAGATTCGCAAGGAGACAGCCGCGGCCAACAAGGCCCACCGGCTGGAGCATGGCGAAGCGGGTCAGGACAACAGCGCCATGCCGCCCGACAAGGCCAAGGCCCGCCAGAGTGCGGTCAACCGCGCCGACGTGAAGAGGGAAACCGCCGCCGCCAACAAGGCGCACCGGCTGGATCACGGCGACGCCAGCCAGGACAACAGCGCCGTGCCCTATGACAAGGCGAAATCTGCACAAAGCACGGTCAACCGGGCCGACGTGAAGAAGGAGACCGCTGCGGCCAACAAGGCCGGCACCTTGCCGCACGGGGAGGCGGCCGGCGGTTCGACCAAGCCTTGAGCGGCAGACGCTCAGGTGGGGCGGGCCCCGGCGGCGTCAGCGGCCGCGCAGGAACAGCCCGTCCAGTTCGCGCAGGCTGAGTTGCCGCCAGGTGGGCCGGCCGTGGTTGCAGGTGTCGGCGCGCTCGGTGGCTTCCATGTCGCGCAGCAGGGCGTCCATCTCGGCCAGCGTCAGGCGACGGTTGGCGCGCACGGCGGCGTGGCAGGCCAGGGTGGCCAGCAGGTCGTCGCGGGCGCGCTGCACCGCCCGGCTGGCGCCGACCTGCTGCAGTTCGGCCAGCACGGCACGCGTGAGTTCGGTGAGATCGGCGTGGGGCAGGGCGGCGGGCCGGCTGCGCACCGCCAGGGTGCCTGGCCCCAGCACGTCCACCTCCAGCCCCAGGGCGATGAGCGCTTCTTGCTCATCCTGCGCGGCGGCCACTTCGGCCGCCGTTGCCGCCAGGGTGTGCGGTATGAGCAGGGGCTGCGAGGGCAAGGGCCCGCCCGTGTCGGCGGCCTGCTTCAGCCGTTCGTACACGATGCGCTCGTGGGCGGCATGCATGTCCACCACCACCAGCCCATGCACGTTTTCGGCGAGCACATAGACCCCGCCCACCTGGGCGATGGCGCGGCCCAGCGGCTGATCGTCGGCCTGCACCGGCCCGGGCTCGGCCGGGTCTGCCACTGCGGAGGTGTCGCTGCGGGCGCTGCTGGCCTGTGCGCCAGGAGTTTCCTGCTGCAACGCCGCCCAGGCGGGCAGGCCGCCGCTGCCGGCCAACCGGTCGGGCCGGGGCCAGAGGGGCGCGGTTTCTCGCACGAGCAACGAAGCGGGCTGCGCCGCCGCGCTGGGCACGACCGCGGGCGCTTCGGGCCGGCCGGCCCGGGTGGGTGCCAGGGCTTCTTCAACCGCCTGCTGCATGGCCTGGTGCACCGCACGGCCATCACGAAAGCGCACCTCGATCTTGGTGGGGTGGACGTTGACGTCCACGAGTTCCGGCGCAATCTGAAGGAACAGCACGTACGCGGGCTGGCGGCTGCCGTGCAACTGATCTTCGTAGGCGGCGCGCACGGCGTGCGCAACCAGGCGGTCGCGCACGAAACGGCCGTTGACGAACAGGAACTGCTGGTCCGCGCGGCTTCGGGCCGCCTCAGGCTGGCCGGCACGGCCCGCCAGCGTCAGCGGGCCTTGCACGCGCTGCACCGGTCGGCTGGCCTGCAGGAACTCCTGGCCCAGCACATCGGCCAGGCGCTGCTCGTGGCTCGCCGCCCGCCACTGCGCCACCAGCCGGCCCTCGTGCCATACGGCAAAGCTCACATCCGGCCGCGCCAGGGCGTGCCGGCGCACGGCCTCCAGGGCATGGGCGAACTCGGTGGCGTCGGTCTTCAGAAACTTGCGCCGGGCCGGCGTGCTGAAGAAGAGTTCGCGCACTTCCACCGTGGTGCCGATGGCGCGGGCGGCAGGCTGCAACTCCGCGCTGCGGGCGTCCAGCCGGAAGGCGTGCGGTGCATCGGCGCTGCGGCTGGTCAGTGACAGATCGGCAACGCTGGCGATGGCCGCCAGGGCCTCGCCGCGAAAGCCCATGGTGCCCACCCGCTCCAGTTCGAGCAGGTCGCGGATCTTGCTGGTGGCGTGGCGCTTGAGGGCCAGTGGCAACTCTTGCGCCGGGATGCCGCCGCCATCGTCTTCCACCACGATGCTGCGCACGCCGCCGGCTGACAGGCGCACGCTCACCTGGCGGGCCCCGGCGTCCAGGGCGTTGTCCACCAGCTCGCGCACCACCGAGGCCGGCCGCTCCACCACTTCGCCTGCGGCGATCTGGCTGACCAGCTCGTCGGGCAGTTCCAGGATGGGCCGCCGAGGGGCGGACTGCGGGCTTGAGTCCATCGCGGTCATTGTAGGAAGCGGCTCCCGATAATCCTGCCCATGGATCTTGTTCTGTTCCTCGTGGACCTCGTCCTGCACATCGACCGGCACCTGGGCGCCTTCGTGCAGGCCCACGGCCCCTGGGTCTACGCGGTGCTGTTCCTGATCGTCTTCGTCGAGACGGGCGTGGTGGTCATGCCTTTCCTGCCGGGAGATTCCCTGCTGTTCGTCGTGGGCACGCTGTGCGGCGCCGGTCTGCTGAACGTGCCGCTGGCCATGGGGCTGCTCGTCCTGGCTGCGGTGCTGGGCGACCAGACGAACTACCTGATCGGCCGGCATGTGGGGCCGCGCGTGTGGGCCTGGGAGCACAGCCGCTTCTTCAACAAGCGTGGCTTCGGGCTGGCCCACGCCTTCTACGAGCGCTGGGGCGGCATCACCATCATCCTGGCGCGCTTCATGCCCTTCATCCGCACCTTCGCGCCTTTCGTGGCGGGCGTGGCGCAGATGAACCGGGCCCGCTTCAGCGGCTACAACGTGATCGGCGCGCTGATCTGGGTGGTGGGGCTGACCGGGGCCGGCTACCTTTTCGGCAATCTGCCGGTGGTGCAGCAGCATCTGAGCAAGATCATCTGGGCGCTGATCCTGGTGCCGGGGCTGATCGCGATCTTTGGCGCCTGGCGCGCCAGGCGCGCCGGCCCCTGACCTCGCGCCGGCTCACACCCGGCGTTGCCGCGCCAGTGGGGGGTTCTTCAGGAAGTAGCGCCGGATCCCCTCGGCCAGGGCCTCCACCAGGCGGGCCTGCCAGGCCGCGTCGCGCAGCAGGGCTTCCTCCTGCGGATTGGAGATGAAGGCGGTCTCCACCAGGATGCTCGGGATGTCCGGCGCCTTGAGCACGGCAAAGCCGGCCTGCTCCACCTGCGGCTTGTGCAGCCGGCCCACGCTGCCCAGGCGCGTGAGCACCTCCTGGCCCACGCGCAGGCTGTCCTTGATCTGCGCGGTGGTGGTCATGTCCAGCATCGCCCGCAGCACCTGCGCGTCCTTGACCGCCACGTTGACACCGCCCACCAGATCGGCGGCGTTCTCGCGGTCGGCCATCCACTTCGCGGCCGTGCTGGTGGCCGCGCCGGTGGACAGCGCAAACACGCTGCCGCCGCGCGCCTCGGGGCGCATGAAGGCGTCGGCGTGGATGGACACGAACAGATCGGCCTGCACGCGTCGCGCCTTGCGCACCCGCTCGTGCAGGGGCACGAAGAAGTCGGCGTCGCGCGTGAGCATGGCGCGCATGCCGCGTTGCTCGTTCAGCCGGTCGCGCAGTTGCAGCGCGATCTGCAGCACCACGTCCTTCTCGCGCAGACCGGTGGGCCCGATGGCGCCGGGGTCCTCGCCGCCGTGGCCGGGGTCCAGCGCCACGATGACCAGCCGGTCGATCGACTCGGACAGGGACGCGGGTTCAGGCTCCGCGGGCGGGGCGGGCGTCTGCGCGGCCGCCGGGGCCGCGACGGTGGCGCCCGGGATCGGCCCGCGCGGAGCGCCACCGGCTGCAGGCGCAGCGCCCACGGGCTTGTCCACCCGACCGATGAACTCGCCCAGGGCGTCCCGCACGGCCTGGGTGGCCTGACGCGAGGCCTGTTCCTTCTCCTGCACCAGCGCCAGAAGCGGGTCGCGCTCCACCAGCGGAAACAGGTCCAGCACCAGCCGGTGCCTGTACGCCGCCACGGGCGCCAGCACGAACTGCTGAGGCGCCACGGCCTGCTTGAGATCGAGCACCAGCCGCACGGTGCGCGGCTGGTACTGGCCCACCCGGACGCCGGCGATGTAGGGGTCGTCGGGGCGGACCTTGCCGATCAGTTCACCCAGCGCGCCGTCGAGTTCCAGTCCGTCGATGTCGATCACCAGCCGCGGCGGACCCTCGGGCGCGAGGAACTGGCGTGCCGCCAGTGGCGCGTCGCTCTCTATCGTCACGCGGGTGTAATCGGTTGCCGGCCACACCCGCACAGCAAGGATGGCCGCGGCCCGGGACGCGCCGCTGACCGTCACCGCCAGCACCAGCGCCCCTAGCCGAGCCAGGGCGCCGCGGCGCGCGCGGGCCGGCCCGCTGCGCAGTGGACCAGGCCGTATGCTCACCGGGCCTGCACCAGGCTGTCCAGCAGCCGCTTGCCCACGGGTGTCAGCGCCTGCACGCGCACCTCGCGCGCAGGCGCGGCGTTGGCCGGGTCATCGTGCAGCGCCAGGTGCAGCGTCAGGTCGGGGGTGGGCAGCGCCCCGGCGGCTTTCTCGGGCCACTCGGCCAGCTTCAATCCCGGCCGTGCGAACACTTCCCGAAAGCCGGCGTCCTCCCATTCCCGCGGGTCGCTGAAGCGGTAGAAGTCAAAGTGGGCGATGTCCAGGTCACCCACCCGGTAGGGCTCCATCACCGCATAGGACGGGCTCTTGACCCGCCCGGTGACGCCCAGGGCGCGCAGGAGATGGCGCACGAAGGTCGTCTTGCCCGCCCCCAGCGGCCCGTCCAGTGTGAGGCAGGCGTCACGAAGGGCCGGCTGACTGGCCAGGCGGCAGGCCAAGGCGGCGCACGCGGCCTCGTCGGCCCAGCGCCAGGCATGGCTTCCTAGAATCGTCGGATGAGGCAGGTTCATCAGCCCGAAGGTCAGGCGCTGCAGCCCGAAGGGGTGCTGGCGCGCATCCGGCAGGAGGCACGGACGCTGGGATTCTCCCAAATCGGGGTCTCGGGCATCGACTTGTCCACAGCCGAGCCAGGGTTGGCTGCCTGGCTGGCCGCGGGGTTCCACGGCGGCATGGGCTACATGGCGGCGCATGGCATGAAGCGCGCCCGGCCCGCCGAACTGGTGCCCGGCACGGTCAGCGTGATCAGCCTGCGCATGGACTACCTGCCGCGCCAGGCGCCCGACCGGGACGGGGGCGGCCCTGCGGCCGGCTGGGTCGGTCGCGAGCAGGCGCGCCTGGCCGATCCCTCGCAGGCCGTGATCTCGGTCTACGCCCGGGGACGCGATTACCACAAGGTGCTGCGCCAACGCCTGCGGAAGCTGGCGCAGGCCCTGGCCGCCTGGCTCGGGCCCTTGGGTCATCGCGCCTTCACCGACTCTGCCCCGGTGCTGGAGGTGGAACTGGCCGCACGCAGCGGGCTGGGCTGGCGCGGCAAGCACACCCTGGCGCTGCACCGTGAGGCCGGGTCCATGTTCTTCCTGGGCGAGCTGTTCGTCGACGTGGCGCTGCCGCCCACGGCCCCGGTGGGCGCGCATTGCGGCAGCTGCAGTGCCTGCCTGGACCTGTGCCCCACGCAGGCCATCGTGGCGCCGTACCGGCTGGATGCCCGGCGCTGCCTGTCCTACCTGAGCATCGAGCACGATGGGCCGATTCCGGTGGAGTTCCGCCGCGCGATGGGCAACCGCATCTACGGCTGCGACGACTGCCAGCTCGCCTGCCCCTGGAACCGCTATGCGCGGCGCGCCGTGCTGCCCGACTTCGACGAGCGCGAGGACCTGACGGACGCCAGCCTGCTGGCGTTGTGGGCCTGGGACGAGCCCCTGTGGCTGCGGCGCACCGAGGGCAGCGCCATCCGCCGTATCGGCTGGACGCGATGGCGGCGCAATCTGGCAGTGGCCCTGGGCAACGCGCTGGCGCGGGCTCGTACGGCCCAGGCTGCGGCCCCGTGGCGCGCGGCCCTGGCGGCGGCGCGCGGCGGGGCCGGCGAGCTGGTCCGCGAGCACATCGACTGGGCCCTGGCGCAGGGACCGACCTGAGACCCCGACGGTGACCGCGTCGAGGCACCGGCCGCGACGGGAGCCGAACATCCCTTGCAGGCCCTGGGGATGCCCCGCTCAAGGCACACTTCGGTTTCCTGGGCGCTTGCCCATCCGGTCCTGCCACGGAGACCCCCCATGAAGCTGAAGTTCCTCCTGCCCCTGCTCAGTGCCGCCGCCCTGGCGGCCCCGCCCGCGTGGGCGCAGCCTTATCCCAACAAGCCCGTGCGGCTCGTGGTGCCTTTTGCCCCGGGCGGCACCACCGACATCATCGCCCGCGTGGTGGCCGAGAGGATCGCCGGACCCTTGGGGCAGCAGATGGTCGTGGAGAACAAGGCCGGGGGCGGGGGCTCGGTGGGTGCCACCGAGACGTCCAAGGCCGTACCCGACGGCTATGCGCTGGGCATGGCCACCGTCTCCACCACCGCGGCCAACCCGGCCATCAACCCCAAGATCGCCTACAACCCGCTGACCGACTTCACACCCATCATCAACATCGCAGCCACGCCGAACGTCATCGCGGTGCACCCCAGCTTTCCGGCGCGTGATTACAAGGGCTTCATTGCCGAGCTGAAGAAGAACCCAGGCAAGTACAGCTACGCCAGTTCAGGCACGGGCGGTATCGGCCACCTGCAGACCGAGCTGTTCAAGAACCTGGCGGGGGTGTTCATGACCCACATCCCCTACCGCGGCGCCGGCCCGGCCCTGAACGACACCGTGGCGGGACAGGTGCAGATCATCTTCGACAACATGCCGTCGGCCCTGCCGTTCATCCGCGACGGCCGCCTGATCCCCATCGTGGTGGCCGCACCCCAGCGTCTGACGCAGCTGCCCAATGTGCCCACCTTCAAGGAAGTGGGCCTGGAGCCTGTGAACCGCATGGCCTACTACGGCATCTATGGCCCCAAGGGCCTGCCCAAGGAAGTGGTGGACAAGGTCAGCGCCGCGGTGCGGGCCACGGTGGCCCTGCCCGACGTGAAGAAGCGCATCGAGGACACCGGTTCGCTCATCGTGGCCAATTCTCCGGAGGAGTTCGCCGCGCAGATCCGCGCCGAGTTCGACGTCTACAAGAGAGTCGTGGCCCAGCAGAAGCTCACGCTTGAGTGACCCTTCAGGCCCGCCGGCCCTGCCGCCTGACTGGCCTGAGGGCCGCGCACGGCCTGCTGCCTGACCATGCTCCTGCGCAGTTCCGCGCTGATCGACCGCTTCATCGATGCCCTGTGGGTGGAGGACGGTCTGGCCGCTCTCAGCCTGGCCGCCTACCGCCGCGACTTGAGCCTGTTGGCCGCCTGGCTGGAACAGACCGAGGACCGCACGCTGGAGCGCGCGCGGGAATCCGATCTGCTGGCCTACATGAGCGCGCGCCATGCGACCACGCGCGCCGCCACGGCCAACCGGCGGCTGGCGGTGCTGCGCCGCTTCTTCCGCTGGGCCCTGCGCGAGCACCTGTGCAGCGCCGACCCCACGCTCAAGCTGCAGGCGGCGCGACAACCGCTGCGGGTGCCCAAGACCTTGACCGAGGCACAGGTGGATGCCTTGCTGGCAGCGCCCGAGGTCCGGTCGCCGCTGGGCCTGCGCGACCGCGCCATGATCGAGCTGATGTACGCCAGTGGTCTGCGGGTGAGCGAACTGGTGGGGCTGAAGACGGTGCATCTGGGCCTGGCCGAGGGGGCGCTGCGGGTCACGGGCAAGGGCGCCAAGGAGCGTCTGGTACCTTTTGGTGACGAGGCGCATGGCTGGATCCGCCGCTATCTGGCCGACGCCCGTGCAGCCATCCTGCGTGGCCAGGTCAGCGACGCGCTGTTCGTCACCGCACGGGGCGGCCCGATGACGCGCCAGATGTTCTGGAGGCTGCTCAAGCAGCACGCCTTGGCGGCGGGGATCCTGGTGCCGCTGTCACCGCATACGCTGCGGCATGCCTTCGCCACCCACTTGCTGAACCACGGCGCAGACCTGCGTGCAGTGCAGATGCTGCTGGGCCATGCCGACATCTCCACCACCACCATCTACACCCATGTGGCGCGTGAACGGCTGCGCCAGTTGCACGCCCGGCACCACCCCAGGGGCTGAAGCGGGGCGGACTCGGCGCGGCGCTTGCTCGGTCGTTTCAGTCTGCCGGCAGGGCGGACAGCTCCTGATCGGTGAAGCCGGCGCGGCTGCGGGCTTCCCGGTTGAACGGACCCTTCAGGCGCGGCGCCCCATAGCGCTCGGCCAGCTCCGCCCAGTGCGACTGCGGATCCAGCCCCCGGCCCTTGCACAGCCAGCGGTACCAGCGGTTGCCCAGGGCCACATGTTCGACTTCATCGTGCAGGATCACCCCCAGGATTTCCACGGCGCGCTGGTCGCCGGCACGGGCCAGGCGGGCCTGCATTGGCGGTGTGGCGTCCAGGCCACGGGCTTCGAGCGTGCGCGGCACCAGCGCCATGCGGGCCAGGATGTCGTCGGCGGTCTTCTCCACCATGGTCCACAGGCCGTCGTGCGCCGGGAAGTCACCGTAGTCGTGACCCAGGGAACGCAGGTGCGCGCGCAGCAGGCTGAAGTGGCGCGCCTCGTCGGCCGCCACGAACCACCAGTCGCGGTAGAAGCCCGGCGGCATCTCGGCAAAGCGCCAGGCTGCGTCCAGGGCCAGGTTGATGGCGTTGAACTCGATGTGCGCCACCGCGTGCAGCAAGGCTGCCCGACCCTTGGGCGTGAAGGGGCTTCGGCGTGGCACCTGGGCGGGGTCCACCAGCAGGGGCCGGTCCGGGCGCCCCGGCAGCGGCAGCCGGCACGACAGGGCCAGACCGACGTCGGCCTGACAGCCCGCCTCGGCCAGCGCCCAGCCGGCCTCCACCGAGGCCAGCTTGCGGTCCGGGTCGGGTTCGGCCAAGGCGTCCAGGGCCAAGCAGCGCAGGTCCATCCCTAGAATCGTAGCGGGTTGCGAGCACGCATCTTCCTTCCGTTTCATTCCCGCTGCAAGGTTTCCATGGCCGTCTACGCGCTGCAAGACACCGCTCCCCTGGTTCACGAGACGGCCTGGGTGGCAGGGAACGCCACCGTCATCGGGCATGTCACCCTGCAGGCCCAGGCCAGCGTCTGGTACGCGGCGGTGATCCGCGGCGATAACGAGCCCATCCATATCGGCCGAGGCAGCAACGTGCAGGACGGCAGCGTGCTGCACACCGACCACGGCTTCCCCCTGACGGTGGGCGAGGGGGTCACGGTGGGGCACCAGGTCACCCTGCACGGCTGCACCCTGGGTGACGGCTCGTTGATCGGCATCCAGGCCGTGGTGCTCAATGGCGCACGCATCGGCCGCAACTGCCTGGTGGGCGCCGGCTCGCTCGTGACCGAAGGCAAGATCTTCCCGGACAACTGCCTGATCATGGGTTCGCCGGCGCGGGTGGTGCGGGAGCTGAGCCCCGAGCAGGTGCAGCGCCTGCACCGCAGCGCCGCCCACTATGTGGCCCTGGCCGTGCGGCACCGCGACGGTCTGCGGCAGGTGGGTTGAACGCATCATGGGCGAATTGCACAAGTTCCTGTTCGACGGCCTGCCCGTGCGCGGCATGCTGGTGCGCCTGACCGACAGCTGGCGCGAGTTGCTCGCCCGGCGGGATCCGGCGCACGGCGGGGCCGGTGCCTACCCGGTGCCTGTGCGCCGGCTGCTGGGCGAGATGGCGGCAGCAGGCGTGCTGATGCAGGCCAACATCAAGTTCAATGGGGCGCTGGTTCTGCAGATGCAAGGCGATGGCCCGGTGCGGCTGGCCGTGGCCGAGGCACGACCGGACCTGGGCTTTCGGGTGACCGCATCGGTGCAGGGCGACGTGCCCGAAGGCGCGGGCTTGCAGGCGCTGCTGAACGTGCACGGCAAGGGGCGCTGCGCGATCACGCTGGATCCGCAGGACCGGCTGCCGGGGCAGCAGCCCTACCAGGGTGTGGTGCCTCTGCATGGTGACCGGCGTGAACCTCTGCAGGAACTCAGCCAGGTGCTCGAACACTACATGCTGCAGAGCGAGCAGCTCGACACCCGTCTGCTGCTGGCAGCCGATGACGAGGTCGCCGCGGGGATGCTCATCCAGCGCCTGCCCGTCCAGGGCCAGGGCAACCTGGGGGGGCCGGGCGGGCGGCGCAACGAGGACGACATCGGCCTGAGCGAAGGCTTCAACCGCATCGCCCATCTGGCAGCCACCCTGACCCGCGAGGAACTGCTGGGCCTGGACGCCGATACGGTGCTGCGGCGCCTGTTCTGGGAGGAGCGCGTGCTGCGCTTCGAACCGCAGGTGCCCCGCTTCTCCTGCACCTGCTCGCGCCAGCGGGTGGGCGGCATGCTGCGCTCGCTCGGGCGCCAGGAGGTGGACTCGATCCTTGCTGAACTTGGCCAGGTGGAGGTGGGCTGCGAGTTCTGTGGCCGCCAGTACCGCTTCGATGCGGTGGATGTGGGCGAACTCTTCACCGCACCGGTCGATCATCCCCCGGGCTCGGGCGCCGTGAACTGAAGCTGCCCTTGCAGCGCGGCTTCCTGCAAGGCGGCCTGGCAGGCCAGGACCGCGCACTCCAGGCGTGCCGCCCCAAGCCCTGACACCCTGATGAAAGGCAGCCCGGCCAGGTTCATCCACTGGCGCACGGTGGCGTCCACCGGCTCGCGCACCTGGGGCCCGTCGCGCTGGTGTCCGTCAGCCACCCAGGGCAGGTCCAGGGCGGTCAGCAGGGTCAGGTGCACCCGCCGGTGCTGCTGCAGCGCGAAAGCCCGCAGGCTGTCGTCACCGAACACCTGCAGGCTGTAGACGGCAGTCATCAAGGCCGTGGTGTCGGCCACGACGATGTCGTGCGCGCGGGCCGCCTCCTCGATGTGCGCCTGCTGCGTCTGGGCGATCAGGGCCTGCTCATGCCGGGCAGGCGTGCGGCCCTGGGTGTCGCACCATTGGCGCAACCACTCCGGCACCCAAGTGCAGCGCAGCCCGGTGCTGCGCGCCAGGCGCTCGCTGAGTGCCTGGGCCAGCCATGTCTTGCCTGTGCTCTCCGCGCCCAGCACCGCGATCACCAGCGCAGCCCGTGACGTCTGCGCGAGGTGCTGCGCGTTCCCGTGGTTGCCTGAAACCCTGGTCATCCCGGCTCCTGCGTCCCCCGGCCCTGGGCCGCCAGGCGCCGCCAGGCCCGCCAGCCGGCCAGCGACAGCCCCGCCAACACGGCGTACAGCACGGCGGTCAGCCACAACGCCTTGTAGGCGAACAGACCGACGCTGAACACGTTGACGGCCAGCCACACCGCCCAGGCCTCCACCCGTTTGCGGCCCAGCAGCCACTGCCCGGTGATGCTGCCCACCGTGGCCAGGGCGTCCAGCCACGGCACGTCGCTGTCGGTGCCGTGTTTGAGCAGCAGTGCCAGCACGGGCCAGGCCGCCAGCGTGGACAAGGCGGCGCCCCACCGGGCGCGTGCTGCCATGACGCGCACCTGCAGCGGCCGCCCGCCGGCATCGGTACCGCGCAGCCACTGGTGCCAACCCCAGACCGCCACCACGATGAAAAAGACCTGCAGGGCGGCCTCGCCGTACAAGCGGCTCTGGACGAACAGCAGGGCATACAGCGCTGAACTGGCCATCGCCAGCGGCCAGCCCATCGGGTGCACCCGGATGTTGCGCTCCACCATCCACAGGCCCAGCGCAAAGGCCAATACCTCGGCCCAGGTGACCGGGCTGCCCCACAACGAGAAAGCCTGGCTGAACAGGGGGTGGAAGATCGGGGGCAGGGCGTCCATGCGGGACGGTTCCACTCCAGTGCTTGTGGGCGCGATGGTGCAGGGCGACAAGGCGCCCCTCAGCGCCGTCTGGACACCTGGACCAGCACCTCGTCGGGTTTGAGCATGCCCAGTTCGCTGCGGGCCTTGTCCTCCACCATCTCCAGACCTTCCTTGAGATCGGTGACTTCAGCGTTGACCCGCCCGTTGCGTTCGCGCGCCCGTTCGTTGGCCTGCAACTGAGCCGACAACTCCCGCTGCAGCTTCCATACCTGCGGCAGGCTGCCGCGGCCCAGCCAGAGGTCCACCTGCACCAGCAGCAGCAGCGCGGCCAATACCAGGGTGATCCAGCGCACGGTGTATCAGGCTCCAGGGCGCGTTCGCCCGGCGGCAGGCTCGACAGACCGGATCGAACCGCGCCCGAACGCCAGGATCGCCCCGAACGCCCCGTTCGCCCCGTTCGCCCTGAACGGGCCGCGAGGCAGGGCAGGATGGCAGTGTCGGGCCATCGCGCTCAGCGCAGGTGGTAGAAGGCCGCGCGGCCCGGGTAACGCGCCACGTCGCCCAGGTCTTCCTCGATGCGCAGCAGCTGGTTGTACTTGGCGGTGCGGTCGCTGCGGCTCATGGAGCCGGGCTTGATCTGCCCGGCGTTGGTGCCCACGGCGATGTCAGCGATGGTGGCGTCCTCGGTCTCGCCCGAGCGGTGGCTGATGACGGCGGTGTAGCCCGCGGTCTTGGCCATCTCGATGGCGGCGAAGGTCTCGGTGAGCGTGCCGATCTGGTTGATCTTGATGAGGATCGAGTTGGCGATGCGCTCGTCGATGCCGCGCTTGAGGATCTTGGTGTTGGTGACGAAGAGGTCGTCGCCCACCAGTTGCACCTTGCGGCCCAGCCGTTCGGTCAGGTGCTTCCAGCCCGCCCAGTCGCCCTCGTGCATGCCGTCCTCGATGCTGATGATGGGGTACTTGTCCACCCAGGTGGCCAGCATGTCGGTCCAGGCTTCGGCCGTGAGCTTCAGGCCGCCTTCGCCTTCCAGCACGTACAGGCCGTCGTGGAAGAACTCGCTGGCCGCGCAGTCCAGCCCGATGGCGATCTGCTCGCCCGCCGTGTAGCCCGCCTGGTCGATGGCCTCCAGGATCATCTGGATCGCGGCCTCGTGGCTCTCCACGTTCGGGGCGAAGCCGCCCTCGTCGCCCACGGCGGTGGGCATGCCGCGGCCGTCGATGATCTTCTTCAGGGCGTGGAAGGTCTCGGCGCCCCAGCGCACGGCTTCGCGGAAGCTCGGTGCGCCCACGGGGATGATCATCAGCTCCTGCAGGTCCAGGCTGTTGTTGGCGTGGGCCCCGCCGTTGATGACGTTCATCATGGGCACGGGCATCTGCAGGCCGCCCATGCCGCCGAAGTAGCGGTACAGCGGCAGGCCCGACTCCTCGGCCGCAGCGCGCGCCACGGCCATGCTCACGGCCAGCATGGCGTTGGCACCGAGCTTGCTCTTGTTCTCGGTGCCGTCGAGTTCGATCAGGGTCTTGTCCAGGAAAGCCTGCTCGCTGGCATCCAGGCCCATGATGGACTCGGAGATCTCGGTGTTGATGTGCTCCACCGCACGCAGCACGCCCTTGCCCAGGTAGCGGCCCTGGTCACCGTCGCGCAGCTCGATGGCCTCGCGGCTGCCGGTGGAGGCACCCGAGGGCACGGCGGCGCGGCCCATGGTGCCGGATTCCAGCAGCACGTCGCACTCGACGGTGGGGTTGCCTCGGCTGTCGAGGATTTCGCGGCCGACGATGTCGACGATGGCACTCATGGGGTGGGTTCTTTGAGGAGTTGAAAAATCTTGCTGGGTGGTGCTGCCGGGCCGAAGGTCAGACTGTGAAGGCGTCTTCCAGCAGCGCTTGGGACTTGACCACACGGTCCAGGGCCACCAGTTGCGCGAGCAGGGCGGCCATGTGCTTCAAGGGCACGGCGTTGGGCCCGTCCGACAAGGCCTCGGCCGGCCGCGGGTGGGTTTCCATGAACAGGCCAGCCACGCCTGCGCCGACGCCCGCGCGGGCCAGCACCGGCACCATCTCGCGCGCGCCGCCGCTGCTGGCGCCCAGGCCGCCGGGCTTTTGCACCGAGTGGGTGACATCGAACACCACCGGCGCGCCGGACTTGCGCATCTCGGCCAGGCTGCTCATGTCGGCCACCAGGTTGTTGTAGCCAAAACTCACGCCGCGCTCGCAGGCCAGGAAACGGTCTTCCGACAGGCCGGCCTCACGCGCGGCCGAGCGCGCCTTGTCGATGACGTTCAACATGTCCCAGGGCGCCAGGAACTGCCCCTTCTTGATGTTCACTGGCTTGCCGGACTGCGCCACGGCGCGGATGAAGTCGGTCTGCCGGCACAGGAAGGCGGGCGTCTGCAACAGGTCGACCACACTGGCCACCTCGGCCACCTGGGCCTGGTCGTGCACGTCGGTGAGGATGGGCAGTCCAGTCTGGCGGCGCACTTCATCGAGGATCTTCAGCCCGGCGTCCAGGCCGACCCCGCGCTTGCTGGCGCCCGAGGACCGGTTGGCCTTGTCGAAGGAACCCTTGTAGATGAGCGGGATACCCAGCGGGGCGCAGGCTTCCTTGAGCCGGCCGGCGACCTCGATGGACATCTCCAGGCCCTCGATGGCGCAGGTGCCGGCGATGAGGAAGAAGGGCTGGTCGATGCCGACCGGGAAGCCGCACAACTGCATGCTGCGACCCTCCATTCAGGCCACTGCCGGAGCGATGGCTGGCGCGCCCTGCGGCAACTGCTGGTGTTCCAGCGCGGCCTTGACGAAGCTGCTGAACAGCGGGTGCCCGCCCCAGGGGGTGCTCTTGAACTCGGGATGGAACTGCACCCCGACGAACCAGGGGTGCACCGTGCGCGGCAGCTCCACCATCTCGGTGAGCTTCTCGCGCTGCGTCAGAGCCGAGACCACCAGACCTGACTGCTGCAGCCGCTCCAGGTAGTGCACGTTGGCTTCGTAGCGGTGGCGGTGGCGCTCGGTGACGACGGGGCCGTAGATGGCGTGGGCCAAGGTGCCAGGCTTGACGTCGGAACTTTGCGCGCCCAGGCGCATGGTGCCGCCCAGGTCGGAGTTCGCGTCACGCTTCTGGATGGAGCCGTCCCGGTCCTGCCACTCATCGATCAGCGCGATCACCGGATGCGGGGTCTGCGGCTCGAACTCGGTGGAGTTGGCGCCCTCCAGCCCCGCCACATGCCGCGCGTACTCGATGGTGGCCACCTGCATGCCCAGGCAGATCCCGAGGTAGGGAATCCTGTGTTCACGGGCATAGCGGACTGCGCAGATCTTGCCCTCGATGCCGCGCTTGCCGAAGCCGCCGGGCACGAGGATGGCGTCGAAGCGGCCGAGCTGAGCCACGTTGTCGGGGTGGAGTGTCTCGGCGTCCACGTACTCGATGTCGACGCGGGCGTGGTTGTGGATGCCGGCGTGCCGCAGCGCCTCGTTCAGTGACTTGTACGAGTCCGACAGGTCGGTGTACTTGCCGCACATGGCGATCTTCACGTGGGCCTTGGGATGGGCCACCTCGTGGACCAGCGAGTCCCAGCGCCTGAGGTCGGCGGGCTTGGTCAGCAGCTGCAGTTTCATGCAGATGAGTTCGTCCAGGCCCTGCTCATGCAGCATGCGCGGCACCTTGTAAATGGTGTCCACGTCCCACATGGAGATCACGCCGTGCAGGGGCACGTTGGTGAACAGGCTGATCTTGTCGCGCTCGTCGTCCGGGATGCGGCGGTCGGCCCGGCACAGCAGGGCGTCGGCCTGGATGCCGATCTCGCGCAGCTTCTGCACCGTGTGCTGCGTGGGCTTGGTCTTGAGCTCACCGGCCGCGGCAATCCAGGGCACGTAGGTCAGGTGCACGAAGGCCGTGTGGGTGGGGCCGAGCTTCAGGCTCAACTGGCGCACAGCCTCGAGGAAGGGCAGGGACTCGATGTCGCCCACCGTGCCACCGATCTCCACGATGGCCACGTCCACGTCGGCCGCCCCGCGCTTGACGAACTCCTGGATCTCGTTGGTGACGTGCGGGATCACCTGCACGGTCTTGCCCAGATAGTCACCGCGCCGCTCCTTCTCGAGCACGCTCTTGTAGATCTGGCCGGTGGTGAAGTTGTTGCTGCGCTTCATCCGCGTGGTGATGAAGCGCTCGTAGTGGCCCAGGTCCAGGTCGGTCTCGGCGCCATCGTCGGTGACGAAGACCTCGCCATGCTGGAAGGGGCTCATCGTCCCCGGGTCCACGTTGAGGTAGGGATCGAGCTTGACGAGGGTGACCTTGAGGCCGCGGGACTCCAGGATCGCAGCCAGGGACGCCGCGGCGATGCCCTTTCCGAGGGAGGACACCACGCCGCCGGTGACAAAGACGAACTTGGTCATTCTGGGTGGCAGACCGGGGAGCGGAGAACGCTTCGGAGACTGCCCAGTGGGAAAGCCGAAGTATACCGGCCGGGTCATGGGCACCCGCACCGACCAGGGCACCTTGAAGACTCGTCAGCGGAGGTGAAAGCTGAGGACGTTACGATGTCGGCGCTTGCACCAGGTGCCTGCTGCTGCGCTCGCAGCGGTAGGTTAAACGGGAAGCCGGTGGGTGAGGTGTCTGGGCGTGAGAAGTCACGCTTTGGCCCCTGACGATTCCGGCGCTGCCCCCGCAACGGTCAGCGAGGAGCGCGTGACAACGCAGCCACTGGGCCCTCACAAGCCTGGGAAGGCGTCATGCGCTTCGGGCCTCTCCCGCAAGGAGGAGCCCGGCACTCGCGAGCCCGGATACCGGCCTGATGCACGGGTGGCTGACGTCGCGGAGGGCGGTGTCTGGCGTGGGAGGCGTTGCGCGGCAGGTGCCGCGGCTGCCGGCACGCCGGCACGACCAGCTTCGGCGACTTCGGCCAGGTGTCCACCTGGGCCGCACGGGGTGTGCGGCTGGAGTGTTTCGCGATGCGTCTTCCTTCTTTCTCCTGTCATGGGCACCGCCGTGCGTGCCTGATCTTGTCTGCCGTGGGTGTTGTGGCTTCAGGCCTGTCCCATGCCCAGTCGACGCCCTCTGCGGGGACCGTCGCGCCAGATGCGCGCCTGGTCGTCACCGGCACCCGGCTGCCGATGACGCAGGACCGGCTGGCCGCCGATGTGGTGGTGATCGAGCGCGCCGACATCGAGGCTTCGACCGCTGATTCACTGGGCGACCTGCTGCGGCGCGAGGCGGGCGTGCAGTTGTCGCGCAACGGTGGTCCGGGCCAGAGCACGGGTGCGCTGCTGCGCGGTGCGGCCGCGGTCAACACCATTGTTCTGGTGGACGGCGTGCGCATCGGCTCGGCCACGCTGGGCTTTGCGCAGATCGACGGCCTGAGCCTGGCGCAGGTGGAGCGCATCGAGGTGCTGCGCGGCCCGGCCTCCAGCCTGTATGGCGCAGACGCGGTGGGCGGCGTGGTGCAGGTCTTCACGCGGCAAGGGCCGCAGCAGCCCGGCCTGCAGGCTGCGGTGGCCGCGGGCGGCTACGGCAGTCGCGAGGCCGCCCTCACGTTGGGTGCACGCGCCGGCCCCTGGCATCTGACGGCCACGGCCGGGCAGGAGCGCAGCCGGGGGGTCTCGGCCGTGCGTCCGGGGGATCGCTTCGGCAACCACCATCCCGATGCCGACGGCTACGCCCTGGACAGCGGCCAGGTCCGCGCGGGGTTGACGCCCGCGCCCGGCCACCAGGTGAGCCTGACCCTGATGCGCTCGCGCCTGAACGCGCAGTACGACGGCAGCGAGTACCTGCCGCCGACCTACGCTGCCGACACCAGCGGCGACTTCCGCAACCGCCTGGCCACCGACCTGGCCGCCCTCGACTGGCAGGGCGCGATACGCCCCGGCCTGAGCGCTTCGGCACGCGCATCGCGCAGCGTGGACGACCTGCGCACCGGCGCTCGTGTCGTCGACCGCTTCAAGACGGTGCGACAGCAGCAGTCGGCGCAGGTCAACCACCGGCTCGGTGACGGCCTGGACGCCACCGTGGCGCTGGAACGGCTGGACGAATCGGCACAGGCCACCGGCTTTGCCCTGGAGCCGCAGCGGCGCACCGCGGCGGCGGTGCTGGCCCTGGCCGGCCGGCAGGCCGGCTGGTCCTGGCAGGCCGAATGGCGCCGCGATGATCCGTCGGATGTGGGCCCGGTCGACACCGGACGCGCCGGCCTGACCTGGGCGCTGTCCGGCGGCTGGCGTTTTCGCGCGCTGGCGGGCACCACCTTCCGTGTCCCCAGCTTCAATGACCTGTACTACCCCGGCTACGGTGTGGCCACGCTGCGCTCCGAACGTGGGCGCAGCGTCGAGGCGGGGCTGGACTGGCGCAGCGGGGCCACGTCAGCCAGCCTGACGGCCTACCGCAACCGCATGCGCGACCTGATCGGCTACGAGGCCGATGCACGGCTGTGTCCGACCGGTCC
Organism: Rubrivivax sp.; assembly: GCA_046087245.1. GTDB lineage: Bacteria > Pseudomonadota > Gammaproteobacteria > Burkholderiales > Burkholderiaceae_C > Rubrivivax. Next base: position 13,546 of record JBJTZN010000073.1, on the reverse strand, counting down.
AGCCTACGCCTACGGCTGCGCCCGCAACCTTGCCCGGGCCACCCTGCAAGGCGCCTCGCTGGCCGGCCAGCGCCAGCTGGGCTCGCTGGGGCTCAAGGCGCAGCTGGAGTTCGTTGACGCCAAGGATGGCGCTACCGGCCAGCGGCTGAACCGCCGTGCTGCCCACCAGTCGCACTGGAGTGCAGACTGGCAACAAGGAGACTGGACCTGGGGCGCTCACCTTCTGCATCTGGGCGCGCGTCCGGATGGTGGCGTGAGGCTGGCGGCCGAGACCACGCTGGACCTCTCTGCACGGTGGCGCGTGAACCGCCACTGGACCTTGCAGGCCAAGCTGCTCAACGCCACCGACCGCGAGCTGCAGCCAGTGCGCGATTACCAGGGCCTGGGACGCCAGGCCTGGCTGGTGCTGCGGCATGCGGGCGCGTTCTGAACTGGCGTCGCACGCTCGGCGGCGGGCCCTGGGTCTGGTGCTGTGGGCGCTATCCGCTGCTGCCTTCGCGCAGTCAACCACCGTGCGCGACGACCGCGCGGTCGAACACCGGTTCCCGGCGCCGCCGCAGCGTGTGGTCACGCTGCTGCCCAGCCTGACCGAGGCGGTGTGTGCCGTCGGCGCCTGCGACCGGCTGGTGGGCACCGACCGCTACTCCAATTGGCCCGCCCGCGTGCTGGCGCTGCCCAAGCTGGGCGGGTTGGACGACGCGGTGGTCGAAGGCATCGTGGCGCTGCGGCCCGACGTGGTGCTGGCAGCGTCATCGACTCGGGCCCTGGCGCGACTGGAGTCGCTGGGTCTGAAGGTCTTGCGCTTCGACGCCGACCGCCATGAGCAGGTGCGCGCGACGCTGGAGCGCGTGGGTCGGTTGTTCGGCGCACCTGAGGCGGCGCAGGCCGCCTGGCAGGCCGTGCAGGCCGACCTCGCCAGGGCAGCCCTGCGCGTGCCCGCCGCCTGGTACGGCGCCCGCGTGTACTTCGAGGTCGATGCCACGCCCTACGCGGCCGGTGAGGCCTCGTTCATCGGGCAGACCTTGCAGCGGCTCCAGCTGCGCAACATCGCCTCGGCCGCCGCGGGTGCGCCCGGGGCGTTCCCGCGTCTGAGTCCGGAGTTCGTCGTCCAGGCCCGGCCTGATCTGATCCTGACCGCCCGGCGCCATGCCGCTCAAATGAGGCTGCGGCCCGGTTGGGACGGGCTGTCCGCGCTGCGTGGGGATCGCGTCTGTGAATTCGACGAGTCGGCCTACGAGTTGCTCATCCGGCCGGGCCCGCGCCTGGGCGAGGCCGCGCTGGTCATCGCCGATTGCCTGGCCACCCTGCAGCCGCCAGACGCTGCGACACCGGCCGGCGCGCCGCCGCGCCCCTGAGGAGAGCGTCTGTGCCTGACCAGCAGCTCCACCGCCGCCGCCTGGGAGGGCTGGCGCTGGCCCTGCTGTGGGCGGTGCTGTTGGCGGTGGGGCTGGCGGCAGGCAGCCAGGGCCTGGTCTGGCCGCTAGGCTTGGCGCAGGATCCGGCCTTGCGCACCATCGTGTTCGAGATCCGGCTGCCGCGAACGCTGGGCGCGGGTTTGGTCGGAGCCCTGCTGGGACTGGCTGGCGCCCTGGCCCAGGGGCTGTTCCGCAATCCCCTGGCCGACCCCTACCTGCTGGGCACGGCGGCGGGTTCGTCGGTGGCGGTGGTGGCGGTGCTGGCGGCCGGACAGGCGCTGACGGCAGGCGTGGCGGTGGCCGGGTATGCCCCGGCCTGGGACCTGTGGCAAACCTTGCGGCAGGTGGCGGATGCGGGCATCGTCGCCGCCGCCTTCGCCGGGGCCCTGCTGGGCATGGGCCTGACCTTGTCCTTGGCCCGCGGTGCTAGCCACACCCCGCGCCTGCTGCTGGCCGGCGTGGTCGTGGGCGTGATGCTGCTGGCCGTGGGAGACCTGCTCACCACGGCTTTCCCGGAGGTGCTGCGTTCCCGGCAGGGCTTTCTGCTGGGCAGCACCGCCTATCTGGGCTGGTCCAGCGTGGCCTGGTTGGGGGCCGGCCTGGCGCTGGTGCTGCCGCTGGCCTGGCGCATGGCCAGGGTGCTGGACGCCCTGGCCCTGGGGGAGGACGGTGCGCTCAGCCTGGGTCTGGACGTGGCCCTGCTGCGGCTGATTCTGGTGGGCGCGCTCTGCCTGGCCACAGCGCTGGCGGTGTCGCAAGCGGGCTTGGTGGCTTTTGTTGGGCTGGTGGCGCCGCATATCGTGCGCCGCAGCATCAGCGCTTCGCACGGCACCCTGCTGCTGTGCAGTGCTGCAACGGGAGGTGCGCTGTTGCTGGCGGCCGACCTGGCCGCGCGCACGTTGGTGGCGCCACAGGAGTTGCCGGTGGGGGTGCTGACGGCAGTGATGGGCGGCGGATACCTCCTGCGCCTGCTGCGCCGCCAGGGGGCCCGGTGGTGATCGAGGCCCGCGGACTGCGTCTGCGCCTGGGAGGCCGTCCCGTCCTGCAGGGAGTGGACGCGGCGTTTTCGGTGGGCTGGACCGCCATCGTGGGCCCCAATGGTGCAGGCAAGTCCACGCTGTTGCGTGCGCTGGCAGGCTTGGTCCTGCCTGAGTCCGGTGGCGTGAGGCTGGCGGGGCGCCCCTTGGCCGCATGGCCCGTGCGCGAGCGCGGGCGGCGCATCGCCTGGATGGCGCAGTCCATGGACGTGGCATCGGACCTGTGCGCACGCGAGGTCGTGATGCTTGGGCGCCTTCCGCACCTCGGCCTGGTGGGCGAACCCGGGCCGCAGGATGAGGCCGCCGTGGATGCTGCGATGCGTGCCACCGAGTGCGAAGCCTGGGCCTTGCGGCGCTTGTCGGAGTTGAGCGGCGGGGAGCGTCAGCGGGTGCTGGTGGCGCGCGCCCTGGCGGTGCAGGCCCCGGTGTTGCTGCTGGATGAGCCAACGGCACACCTGGATCCACCGCACCAGGTGGCGCTGGCGCGGCTGTGCCGCGCTCTGGCGCAGGAGCGCGTGGTGGTGAGCGTGCTGCATGACCTCAACCTGGCGTTGCAGGCCGACCGCTTGCTTGTGATGCAGGCTGGTCACGCTGTCGCGGCGGGTTCGCGCGACGATCCCGCGCTGCACCGCCGCCTGGAGGCCGTCTTCGATGGGGCGATCCGCGTTCTGCCCACCCATCCCGGGTGGATGGCATGGCCTCAGGTGTCATGACATACCGGAGCCTGCGTCAGGACTGTACGTCGTCCAGACAGACCATCCCTCGCCCGCAGGTTTGATGGGAGCCAACGAATTTCGGTGCAGATTGGCCTCTGACTACGGTCTCGCAGGCGGCGGGCCAGCTCGCGGCGGCGGACCACCTGCCTGGCGATCCGCCATCAGCCGATCGCTGGAGGACTCGATGGACTGGGCCAACAATTCGCGCACAGCGATTACCGTTCGCTCCTTGACACTGAACTTCACCCATCGCTGTCCGCCGAGGCGGTCGTAGCCATGCTCGACTTGCACCACCCCGAAGATCAGGGCGACAACAAGGACGAGGATTGCAACCTTGATCGACAGCATGGCACCCCTTCGATTCGCTGGCCAACGGCGCCATTTCGTAGCCGCGTTGGGTATGTATCGACGGCTCTGTCAGCAACTTGAGGAAATGACCCCAAACAGGGCTGCATTTCTGGCGATCGCGGGGGTTCAGTGGGCGGATTGGCTGCCGATAGTCGGTGACGCGACCTCGCTGAGCGAGGGCCACGCCGTACCATTGCCTTTCCAGGCGGGGCGGTCGCCTGCGTGCAGCGCGCTCCCCGGGCCGACCGCAGGTCGTCAGGGCACGGGGGTGTCCCGATGGCGGCTCAGTTGTGGAAGTGGCAGGCCACCCAGTGGCCGTCTGCCGCCTGCTGCAACTGGGGCTTCTCGGTGCTGCAGCGCGGGTGCTGCGCTTTGGGGCAACGCGTGTGGAAGTGGCAGCCCGTGGGCGGGTTGATGGGGCTGGGCACATCGCCTTGCAGCATGATGCGCTTGCGCTTGATAGTCGGGTCCGGAATGGGAACGGCCGACAGCAGGGCCTCGGTGTACGGGTGGCGCGGGGTGATGTAGAGCTCGCGCGCCGGGGCGATTTCGACGATGCGGCCGAGGTACATCACCGCCACGCGGTCGCTGATGTGCTCCACCACCGAGAGGTCGTGCGCGATGAAGATGTAGGTCAGGTTGAACTTGGCCTGCAGGTCTTCCAGCAGGTTGATCACCTGCGCCTGGATCGAGACGTCCAGAGCGGACACGGCCTCATCGCACACCACCAGCTTGGGGCTCACCGCCAAGGCGCGCGCGATGCCGATGCGCTGGCGCTGGCCGCCTGAGAACTCGTGCGGGTAGCGCCGCATGTGGTCGGCGCTCAAACCCACGGTCTCCAGCAACTCGACGATGCGGTCGCGGTAGGCTTCCTTGGTGGGGGCGAGCTTGTGGATGGTCAGGGCCTCGCCAATGATGCCACCGACCGTCATGCGCGGGTTCAACGAGGCGTACGGGTCCTGGAAGATGATCTGCATGTCGCGCGCCATGGCGCGCAGGTCGTCCTTGCCCAGGGCGGTGACGTTCTTGCCTTCGAACCAGACCTCGCCCGAGGTGGGCTCGATCAGCCGCAGCAGGCAGCGCCCCATGGTGCTCTTGCCGCACCCGGACTCGCCCACCACACCCAAGGTCTCGCCTGCGGTGAGATCAAAACTGAGACCGTCCACCGCATGGACACGGCCCACTTCGCGCTGAAGCAGGCCGCCCTTGACGGGGAAGTGCTTGACCAGGTTCTTGACCTGCAACAGGGGGGCGTTCATGCGACCTCCAGGATGCAGGCCACCTTGTGGCCGGGCGAGACTTCGCGCAGGGGCGGGGTGGCCGTGCTGCAGGCAGGGCTGGCGTGTCGGCAGCGGCCAGCGAAGCGGCAGCCCTCGGCCGGTTCGATCAGCTTGGGCACGGTGCCGGGTATGGCCTCCAGCCGCGTCTTGTGCGTGGCGGCCAGGTCGATGCGGGGGATGGATCGGATCAGCCCCTGCGTGTAGGGGTGGCGGGGGTTGGCGAAGAGCTCCTCCACCGTGGCTTCCTCCACCACCTTGCCGGCGTACATCACCACCACGCGCTGCGCCACCTCGGCCACCACGCCCATGGCGTGGGTGATCAGCATCACGGCCATGCCCAGCCGGTCCTTCAGCTCCTGCATGAGCTCGAGGATCTGCGCCTGGATGGTGACGTCCAGCGCCGTGGTGGGTTCGTCGGCGATCAGCAGCTGCGGGCTGCAGGCCAGCGCGATGGCGATCATCACGCGCTGGCGCATGCCGCCCGAGAACTGGTGCGGATAGTCGCTGACCCGGCGCTCGGGGGTGGGAATGCGCACCAGGCGCAGCATCTCCACCGCGCGGTCCAGGGCGTCCTTGCGCGACAGGCCTTCGTGCAGGCGCAGGCTTTCGGCGATCTGCTCGCCCACCGTGAACACCGGATTCAGGCTGGTCATGGGCTCCTGGAAGATGATGGCGATTTCCTTGGCACGGATGGCCTGCATCTCCTGCGGCGTCAGGGGCACCAGGTCCCGCCCCTGCCACAGCACCTGGCCCGCGACGATCTTGCCCGGCGGCATGTCGATGAGCTTCATCACCGTCTTGGCCGTCACGCTCTTGCCGCAACCCGATTCACCCACCACGCACAGCGTCTGGCCGGCGTCCAGCGTCATGTCCACGCCGTCCACGGCGTGCAGCCAGCCGTCGTCGGTCTTGAAGTGGGTCTTCAGACCCTTGATCTCGAGCATCGGCACGGGGCAGGGCCTCAGAGTCTGTGAATCATTTCGGCGCGCCCGAGCGGGTGCTTCAGGCGGCGCCGGTCTAGGCGCAAAGCGCAGTCGTGGCTTGAGCTACGGCGAGCATTTGCAACAACGAGCGGCGCCGTCTGGAGCGCACGAGCGGGTGTGCGGGAGTGGTTCACAGGCTCTTAGAGCACGCGGCGGGGGTCCAGCGCGTCGCGCAGGCCGTCCCCGATGAAGTTGATCGTCAGCACGGTCAGGAAGATCGCCAGCCCGGGAAACAGGGCCCAGTGCACTGCGAGTTCCATGTAATCGCGCCCGTCGTAGAGGATGCGGCCCCAGGTGGGAATGTCGGGCGGAAAGCCCAGGCCCAGGAAGGACAGCGTGGATTCGGCGATGATGGCGGCCGCCACGTCGATGGTGGCGGCCACGATCACCGGCCCCAGGCTGTTGGGCAGGATGTGCCGCACCACCTGGCGCGGCGTGCTGGCGCCCAGGGCGCGTGCGGCCTCGACAAACTCCTTTTCCCGCAAACTGAAGAACTGCGCCCGCACCAGTCGTGCCACCGGCATCCACCGGAAGCCCCCGATCACCATCACGATCAGCAGGAAGATGCCCAATTCCAGCCCGAAAGCCTGCTTCAAGGGTTCGCGGAACAGGAAGATCAGCAACAGGAGCACGGGCAGTTGTGGCAGGCTGAGAAAGAGGTCGGTCACCCACATCAGGGCGGCATCGACCCAGCCGCGCACCATGCCGGCCACCGCGCCGATGACCACCCCCACCGTGATGGCCATGAGCATCGCCGCCAGGCCCACGGCCAGGCTGATGCGGCCGCCGTAGAGCATGCGCGCCAGGATGTCGCGTCCCAGGTCGTCGGTGCCCATGGGGTGCTTCCACGAAGGGCCCGCCAGGCGCGACTGGAAGTCCACATCGTTGATGCCGACCTTGTAGAACATCGGGCCGATGAGGACAGCCAGCACCAGCAGTCCCAGCAACCACAGGCTCCAGTAGGCCAGGCGGTGCCGCTTGAAGCGCCGCCAGGCTTCCACCCAGGGTGAAACACTGGCCGTGGGCTTGCCCAGCGGCGCCACGTCAGCGGTAGCTGATACGGGGGTCGAGCCAGCCATAGAGCAGATCCGCGACGAGGTTGAAGAAGATTACGAGGCAACTGAACACAAAGGTCACGGCCATGATCACGGGCGTGTCGTTGCGCAGGATGGCGTCGATCAGCAGCGAACCGATGCCCGGGATGCGGAAGATCTGTTCGGTGACGATGGCCCCGCCGAACACCGCAGGCATCTGCAGCGCCACCAGCGTGACGACCGGGATCAGCGCGTTGCGCACCACATGCTTGAGGATCACCTTGCGCTCCGACAGTCCCTTGCTGCGTGCGGTGGTGACGTAGTCCAGCCGCACCACGTCCAGCACGGCCGAGCGCACGTAACGCATCATGCTGGCGGCCTGGAACAGGCCCAGCACGGTAATGGGCATGATGGACTGCTTGAAGTGCTCCCAGAGGAACTGCCAGCCCGTGGCCGCGATGTCGGTGCGGTACACGAAGGGCAGCCATCCCAGATAGATGCTGAAGACCAGGATGAAGATGATCCCGGTGAAGAAGGTGGGCAGCGAAAAGCCGATGAAAGCGATGGTGCTGGCAATGCGGTCGAACCAGGAGTAGGGCTTCACTGCCGACAGCACGCCTACGGGCAGAGCCACCAGGATGGCCAGCAACTGGGACAGGCCGATCACGATGATGGTGGTGGGCAGCCGCTGCAGGATGAGTTGGTCCACGTTGATGCGGCTGACGAAGGAGAAGCCCCAATCGCCCCTGAGCATGCTGCCCAGCCAGTGGATGTAGCGTTGCCATACCGGGTCGTCCAGCCCGAACTGTGCGCGCAACTGCATGCGCACTTCGGCGGGTACGTTGGGGTTGTTGGCCAGTTCCTCGAACGGATCGCCCGGGGCCAGGGCCAGCACCGTGAACAGCACGACGCTGATGCCCAGCAGACTGGGCAGTGCGATCATCAGCCGGCGCAGGATGTAGTTCAGCAAGGCAGGGCCCTTGGAACGTTGTGGTGGAGACAGAGAGCCTCACGGCGAGGCATTTCGCCGTGAGGCTCGTGAGCCGGCATCACCGACGCATCTGGCTGCCAGGCCCTGGTCAGGTCTCGCGGTACCAGTAGGTCATGAAGGAAGTGAGGTTGTCCCAGGCGGAGATGGTGGTCACCAGCTTGTTGACGGTGCCCACGGGCCGCGGCCGCGCGAACAACGGAATGATGTAGCCATCGCCCACCACCAGATCATTCATGCGGATGAACAGGGCAGCGCGCTTGGCGGGGTCGAGCTCCACCTGGGCCGCCTTGTGGGCGTCGTCGTACTCCTTGCTCGTCCAGCGCGAGAGGTTGCGGCTGGCCCATTTGTTGGCCTTCTGCGCGAGCTCCCAGGAGGTGAATTGCTCCATGAAGGTCTGCGGGTCGGGCTGGGTCATGGTGGTGGTGAACATCTGGATGTCCGCCCAGTTCTTATGGTAGGTGTCCGGATTGGCAAAGTCGCTGCCGAAGAACACCGCCGCCACCACGCTCTTGAGCTCCAGGTCGATGCCCGCCTTGCTGCATGCGTCCTTGATGACGGCCTGGCACTTCTGACGCGGGCCGCTGACCGAGGTCTGATAGACGAACTTGAGCTTGACATTTCCCTTGGCGCGGATGCCGTCAGCGCCTCGCCGCCAGCCCGCTGCCTCCAGGATCTGGTTGGCCTTGTCGATGTTGAAGGGCTCGATCTTGGTGTTCGGACTGCGAAAGCGGGGCGGGTTGTTCAGGAAATTGGACGTGGCAACCGCGCCGCGGCCGTAGATCACTTCAGCGATGCTCCTGCGGTCGATCAGCAGGTTCATGGCGTCCCGCACGGCCCTGTCCTGAAAGGCCGGGTGCTTGCTCTTGACGCTTGCGCGCTCGCCGTCCACCTCGTTCCAGGGGTCGGTGACGTTCAGGGTGATGAACTCGACGTCGCTGCCGGGGTGGAAGCTCATCCTGCCCTTGCCGGCCCCCTCCAGCTGCTTGAGGATCACGTCCTCCACCGCCAGGTTCCAGCCTACGTCGTACTCTGCCGTCTGCAGCACCGCGCGCGCCGCGCTGGTGGCATCCCCCCCGCCCTTGAGTTCCAGCGCGTCGAAGAAGGGCTGGTTGGCGATGTGGTACTCGGCATGGGCTGCCGCGCGGATGGAATCTCCCGGCTTGAAGTCCACCACCTTGTAGGGACCCGTGCCCACGGGCTTGAGGTTGGCCGGGTTGTCCCGCGACTTCGCCCCCATGAAGCCTTCGAACACGTGCTTGGGCAGGATCAGGCCCACGCTGCCCACAAACGGCTCGGCCCAGAAGGGGGTGGGCTTGGGGAACTCCACGCGCACCGTGTGCGAGTCCACCTTGATGACCTTGATGTCGCGGTAGGTGGCCACGGTGGTCATGGCCGCCGCCGGGTCGCCCGCGTACTGCCAGGTGAACACCACGTCGTCGGCCGTGAAGGGCCGACCGTCGTGCCAGGTGACACCGCGCTTGAGCTTCCAGATGACCGCTTTGCCGTCGGCCGAGAGTCCGCCATTGGCGCGGGTGGGCGCCTCCGCGGCCAGGAAGGGCACCAAGTTGCCATCGGTGTCCCAGCCCGCCAGCGGCTCGTAGAAGATTCGACTGGCGTCCTGGTCCTTGGTGCCGCCGGCGTAATGCGGGTTCAGGTGAACGGGCGCTTGCCAGTAGATGAGCTTGAGCGTGCCACCACCGCCGCGCCGGGTGGGCTTGTACGGAATGGCGGTCTGCGCATTCGCCACGCCGTAGTGCATGAGCATCATGGAGGCCATGGGGGCCGTCAGGCCCACGCTGACCATCTGCTGGATGAAGCTGCGTCGGGGCAGCTTGCCTTCGCGCACCTCTTCGACGAGGTGTCTGATGTCGTGTTCGTTCATGCTCATGCCCAGATCTCCTGAAGCGGCTTGTTGCAGTGCACCATGCACTTTCCGTGCCCGGATGCTATCCGTTTCCCTGCGGTCAGCCATCCGGGTCGGCCCGAATCGGGTGGGGGAATTGGAAGCTGCATGCGGCGTTGCGCGGTCGGGGTTCAAGCGTCAGGGGTCGCGGCGCCTTCGGCCTGCAGGCTGCCGATCGCGCTGAGCACGGCCTGCGCCGTCTGTGCCGGATTTTCCATCGGGTACAGGTGCGTCCCCTCGATCCAGCCCATGCGCCCCTTCGTGAGGGCTCGCGTCATCGCCATGCCCACCTGGCGGCCTTCGGCCGAGCGCGTGCCTCCCAGGTAATGGACCGGGCATGCCGGCGGGTGGCGCTTGAGCAACGCGCCAAAGTGGTGCGGCAGGGTGTTGTAGATGCGGGTTTCCACGGAGCGGTCGAAGTGCAGGCGCACGCCGCCGCGCACCGGGTCGGGCTCGGTGCCCGATTCCACATAGTCCTGAAGCACGTCGGGTGCCCAGCGGGCGAACACGCTCCTGGCTGCAAAGTGCTGCAGCGCTTCCTGCATCGAAGGCCAGTGGTGGCGCCGCGTGCGCGACACCCGCCCGGGCGACACCCGTCCGATCAGGCCGGTGACCTTGGCCACCTGCACGCTGTGGGCACGCCACCCGGCCACCACGGGCGAGTCCAGCAGCACCACCCCCTGGGCCAGGTCTGGGCGGCGGCATGCGGCCAACAGGCTCAGGTAGCCCCCGAGTGAGTGCCCCACGAGGAACACCGGTCCCTGGCCCGATGCCTGCGCGTCGATGAAGTCGATGAGCTCATCGCGCAGGTGCGGCCAGTTGCTGGTGACGGGATAGGCGGGATCGTGCCCGAAACGGTCCACCGCGACGACGCGCCAGCCACGGGCGCGCCACAACTCGAACAGGCGGCGGTAAGTGCCTGCTGGAAACCCGTTGGCGTGGCTGAAGACCAGGGTACCGGGCGCGCCGATCACACGATGCGCTCGGAGGGGTGGGCGATCTTGCGCATGCGTTCGAAGCGCTCGCTGCCGGTCATCAGCGGGTGCTGGGCCTGCCCGCCATCCCAGCGCGGGTCCTCGATGCCTTCGAACACCTCCTTCAGCCGCTGGCCCCAGGTGCTGCGGATCATGCGGAAGTAGGGGTTGTGCTCGTCGATGCACACCACGCGGTCACTGCGGAACTCGCCCTCGCGGTAGATCAGCAGGTCCAGCGGCAGGCCCACCGACAGGTTGGACTTGAGGGTGGAGTCCATGGACACCAGGGCGCACTTGGCAGCTTCGTCCAGCGGCGTGGCGGGCGTGAGCACGCGGTCCAGGATGGGCTTGCCGTACTTGCTCTCGCCCACCTGGAAGAAGCAGGTTTCGCGCGTGGCCTCGATGAAGTTGCCGGCGGAATACACCAGGAACATGCGCATGGCCTCGCCCTTGATCTGGCCGCCGAAGATCATGCTGGTGTTGAAGTCGATGCCGGAGGCACGCAGCGACGGGCCGTCCTGCTCGTGCACCCGGCGCACGGCGCTGCCCAGCACGCGGGTGGCGTCGAACATGCTGGGGGCGTTCCAGATGGTCAGCGGCTCCTCGTGCGGGCCGCGGTCGACCTTCTCCACCTGCAGGATCTCGCGCACGCTCTGGCTGATGCTCAGGTTGCCGGCGGACAGCATGACCATGAAGCGGTCGTCGGCCCGCTCGTAGATCATCATCTTGCGGAAGGTGCTGATGGCGTCCAGCCCGGCATTGGTGCGCGAGTCGGACAGGAAGACGAGGCCGGCGTCCAGGCGGATGCCCACACAGTAGGTCATGTCGGGGTGTTCTGTCGAAGGTGCTTGAGTCGGTACAGCGCGTCCAGCGCTTCGCGGGGCGTGAGCCTATCAGGGTCCAGCGTGTCCAGGGCGTCCTCCACGGCGCTGGGCGGCACCGCCGGGGGTGGTGTGGGCGGTGCGGCGAAGAGGTCCACCTGGGCGGCGTGGGCCTGCTGCTGCGTCTCCAGCGCCTCCAGCGTGGCCCGCGCCTGGCGCACCAGCGAGGCGGGCATGCCGGCCAGACGCGCCACCTGCACGCCGTAGCTGCGGCTGGCCGGGCCGGGCTCGATGCGGTGCAGGAAGACGATGTCGTGTCCGCTCTCCACGGCGCTGACGTGCACGTTGGTGGCACGCTCGTGCCGAGCCGGGAACTCGGTCAGCTCGAAGTAGTGCGTGGCAAACAGCGTGAAGGCGCGGCAGCGGTCGTGCAGGTGAGTGGCAATGGCCGAGGCCAGGGCGAGGCCGTCGAAGGTGCTGGTGCCCCGGCCGATCTCGTCCATCAGCACCAGGCTGTGCTCGGTGGCCCCGTGCACGATGGCCGCAGCTTCGGTCATCTCCAGCATGAAGGTGGACTGCGCGTTGGCGAGGTCGTCCGCCGCTCCGATGCGCGTGTGGATGGCATCCACCGGCCCCAGGCGGCAGCTGCGCGCGGGCACGAAGCTGCCCATGGAGGCCAGCAGCACGGTCAGCGCCACCTGGCGCATGAAGGTGCTCTTGCCGCCCATGTTGGGCCCGGTGATCACCAGCATGCGGTTGCGGGCGTCCAGCCGGCAGTCGTTGGCGATGAAGTCCGGTCCGCCGGTTTCGCGCAGGCGCTGTTCCACCACGGGGTGGCGCCCGTCCTCGATCTCGATGCAGGGGTGGTTCACGAACGCCGGACGCGTCCAGCCCAGCGTGGCCGCACGTTCGGCCAGGGCGCACAGGGCGTCCAGCGCGGCCAGGGCACGCCCCAGTGCACCGAGGGCTCCCAGGTGGGGTTGCAGCGCGTCCAGCACCTGCTCGTACAGCCATTTCTCCCGGGCCAGCGAGCGCTCCTGCGCCGACAGGGCCTTGTCCTCGAAGGCCTTGAGCTCGGGCGTGATGAAGCGCTCGGCGTTCTTCAAGGTCTGGCGCCGTCGGTAGTCCTCCGGCACGCGGTCCAGGCCCGAGGCGGTGACCTCGATGTAGAAGCCGTGCACCTTGTTGAACTGCACCCGCAGGTTGGCGATGCCGGTGCGCGCGCGCTCACGCTGCTCCAGGTCCACCAGGAAGGTGTCGCAGTTCGTGGCGATGGCGCGCAGCTCGTCCAGCTCGGCATCGAACCCGGGCGCAATCACGCCGCCGTCGCGCAGCAGCACCGCAGGTTCATGGGCAATCGCCACCAGCGGTGCGGCCACCTGAGGGTCGGGCGTGAGGGCTTGCAACAAGCTTTGGAGCAGCGAGGCTGCGTCGCGTCCGGGCAGCAGGCTGCGTAACGCGGGCAACTGAGCGAGCGTGGCCCGCAGGCCCGCCAGCTCGCGCGGCCGCACCTGGCGCAAGGCCGCGCGCGAGGTGATGCGCTCCACATCGCTGACATGGCGCAGGGCGTCGCGCAGCGGTTCGAAACCTGCAGCCACCAAGGCCGTCACGGCCTCATGCCTCGCCGTGGCCGTCGCGCGCGCGCGGCTGGGGTGGGTGAGCCAATGCCGCAGCAGCCGGCTGCCCATGCCAGTGCGGCAGGTGTCCAGCAGCGACAGCAGCGTGGGCGCCTCCTCGCCGCGCAGCGTCTGCGTCAGCTCCAGGTTGCGGTGCGTGCTGGGCGGCAGGTCGATCAGGTCGGAGGCCCGCTCCACCGTCAGGCCCTGCACATGGCGCAGCGCCTGGCCTTGCGTGTGTTCGGCGTAACTCAGCAGCGCGCCGGCCGCCGCCTGCGCCACGGGCAGGTCCTGCGCATGGAAACCGGCCAGCGAGGCCACCTTCAACTGCGCACACAGCTTGCGTTCGCCCAGCGCGGTCTCGAACTGCCAGGCCGGGCGCGCGGTCTTGGGGCCGCGCCAGGCCCGCAAGGCCTCGGGCATCTCGC
>JBJTZN010000072.1:0-34715 GCA_046087245.1 Rubrivivax sp. | reverse complement strand
CCGCCCGAACCACCACAGGCCGAGCGCCGCGGCGGCCACGACGAGCGCGGCCGCCAGCAGCCCGAACAGGGCCGTGATCTCGGTTTCCTTGCGTTCGACCACCAGCTTGCTCGACAGCGACTCGTAGACCTTGATCAGGTCCTGTGCGGTGCCCGCGTAGTAGTACTCGGCACGCGTGAGCAGGGCCACCTGCTTGAGCGCCTCCTCGTCCAGGCGCACCCGCATGCTCCAGCCTTCGAAGCCTATGGTCTCGCCTGCGGTGGTACCGATGCCCACGGTGTAGACGCGCACGCCGCGCTGCGCCGCCATCTTGGCAGCGTCCAGCGGGTCGGGGCCGGTGGTGCGCTGACCGTCGGTGAGCATGATGATGGCCGCGGAGTTGTACGTGCCCGGCTCCACCGGCTTGAACTCCTTCTTCGCCTTCTGCTCGCCCAGGGGCTTGGGCATGAGCCGCTGGCCGGTGATCTGGGCGATCTCGATCTCGTCGTCCGGGAACAGCGTGGCCAGGGACAGCACGATGCCGCTGCCCGTGGCCGTGCCGCGTTGCAACTGGAAGCGGTCGATCGCCGCGATGATGTCCTCGCGACTGGTGGTGGGCGCCTGCACCACGGCGGCCGTGCCGGCGAAGGACACGATGCCCACCTTCACATCGCGCGGCAGCGCGTTGACGAAGGCCTTGGCGGCTTCCTGGGACGCGACGATCCGGTTGGGCTTCACGTCGGTGGCGCGCATGGAGCCCGAGACGTCCATGGCCAGCATGATGGTGCGCTCGGTCAAGGGCAGTTTCACCACCGCCACAGGCCGCGCGGCGGCGAAGAGCAGCACCGCCACCGCCCCCAGCAGCAGGGCCGGCGGCACATGCCGGCGCCAGCCCGGGCCGCGCCCCAGGGCCTCGCGGGCCACCGAGATGCTGGCCAGGCGCACGGTGGAGCGCTTGCGCCGGCCCAGCAGCCACAGGTACAGGCCGATCAGCGCCGGCACCGCCAGCAGGCCCCACAGCAGGTTCGGCCACTGAAAGCTCATGGTTTGAAGCTCATGGTCGGAAGCTCATGATGGAAAGCTCATCGTCGGAAACTCATGGTCCGGTCTGCGGGGCGCCCGTGGCGCGCTGGAAGGCGGCCGGGAAACGGTGCGAGGTCTTCAGCCGCGCGCGTTGACGCCGCAGGTCGCACCAGCGCAGCAGCGCCTGCAGCAGGTCGTCGTCGGTGGTCAGCTCCAGCGTGTCGGCGCCGCTCTGGGCCAGCGCCTCGCGCAGCCGGGCCTCCCGCTCCTGCGCGATGCGTTCGTAGCGCTGTCGAAACGTCGGGTCGGCACTGTCCACGAACAACTGCTCGCCGGTCTCGGCGTCTTCCAGCGTGACCAGTCCCATCTCGGGCAGGGCGCCTTCCAGGGGGTCGAACAACCGCACCGCCACCACCTCATGGCGTTGTGCCAGGCGCGACAGGGGGGTCTCCCATCCCGGAGTGCTGATGAAGTCCGACACCACGAAGACCAGGCTGCGCCGCCGCAGCATGGGCGCTGCGGTCTGCAGCAGGTCGGCCAGGGACGTGGCAGTGGGCGCCCCGACAGCTGGTGCCTGTCGGCGCCACCACCGCCGACGAGCTTGTCCGCCGCCCTGCGGCCGGGCCGGCCCGGGCCGCGGCATGCGCATGCGCTGCAGCAGGTTCAGCACGTGGGTGCGGGAACTGCCCGGTGGCAGCACCGTGTCCACGCGCGAGCCGTAAAGCAGGGCCCCCACCCGGTTGCCATGGCGCGTGAGCAGTCGCGCCAGCGCCGTCACGAAGCCGGTCGAGACGGCCAGCTTCGTGGTGTCGCCCGAGCCGAAGTCCACGCTGCCCGAGAGGTCCAGCAGGAACCAGGCGGTGAGGTCGCGGTCCTCGGTGAACTGGCGCACGTGGGGCACCTGCAGACGGGCAGTGACGTTCCAGTCGATATGGCGCACGTCGTCGTGCAACTGGTACTCGCGCAGATCGGTCAGGTCCACCCCGTTGCCGCGGCGCAGGGTGCGGAAGTCGCCCTGCAGCAGGCCGTCCAGGCGCTTGAGCACGGTCCACTCCAGCCGGCGCAGCAAGGCCTCTGCCGAGGCGTCGTCTGCCCTCACAGGGGCGGCGCGGCTGGCAATCTCGGCCATGACAGGGTCAGCCGGCACTGCCGTCGGTGGCCGCTTCACCTTCCACGTGCTGCAGCGGCTTGTCGGGCACCGGCACCTTGGCCATCACGGCACGGATGATGTCGTCGGCGCTGCGCCCTTCGGCCAGGGCCTCGTAGCTCAGCACCAGGCGGTGGCGCATCACGTCAGGCACGAGGTCGCTCACGTCCTCGGGCAGCACGTAGCGCCGGCCGCGCATCATGGCCAGGGCCTTGGCGCCTTCGATCATGGAGATGGTGGCCCGCGGGCTGGCACCGTAGGTGATCAGCGTCTTGAGTTCGGGCAATTCATAGCGTGTCGGGTCCCGCGTGGCGCTGACCAGCTTCACCGCATAGGAGACGATGGAGGGGTCCACGTAGACGGCGCGGCACTCGCGTTGCAGTGCGGCCAGCGTCTCGGTGTCGGCCACGGCCTGCACTTCCACCGCCGGGCCGGTGACGCGCTGGGCGATGACGAATTCCTCTTCCTCGGTCGGGTAGTCCACCAGCACCTTCATCATGAAGCGGTCCACCTGTGCCTCGGGCAGCGGATAGGTGCCCTCGGTCTCGATGGGGTTCTGCGTGGCCATCACCACGAAGGGCTCGGGCACGCGGTGGCTCTGGCCGGCGATGGTCACCTGGCGTTCCTGCATCACCTCCAGCAGCGCGCTCTGCACTTTGGCCGGCGCACGGTTGATCTCGTCGGCCAGCAGCAGGTTGGCGAACACGGGGCCCAGCGCGGTGCCGAACTCGCCGGTCTTCTGGTTGTAGATGCGGGTGCCGATCAGGTCGGCTGGCACCAGGTCGGGTGTGAACTGGATGCGCCCGAAGCTGCCGCGCACGGTGCGTGCCAGCGTCTTGACCGTCAAGGTCTTGGCCAGCCCTGGCACCCCTTCCACCAGCAGGTGCCCTTGCGCCAGCATCGCGATGAGCACGCGCTCGAGAAAGCGGTCCTGTCCGACGACGACGCGCTTGACTTCGTAGAGCACGCGCTCCATCAGGGGGCCGGGAGTTTGATCTTGTGTCATGGTCCTCGATCCTGCGACTTGTCAAGTGGGAGTTCGCTTGCAGATTGTCATCTGCATTGCCGAATCCAGGGGGCATCCTCGACTCGGGAGTTTCCCGGCCGTTCCTGAAATGTCGGCATCAGGCTCAGGACGGAGACCCAGGTGGTGTCGGCCGCAATGTCTGGCAAACCGATGTCCGGGAAGCTCGCCAGGTCTCGCAGTGACGCGATTGGAGTTGACATGCACAGCGCTGATGTATGGCCTTCGGCTTGAGCGCGGAGCCAGGCCTGAGCGTGGTGATGCCGGCCTTCAATGAGGCTGAGAACCTGCCTGACACGTTGCAGGGCTTGGTCCACGAACTTGAACGGCTCGCATTGCCCTGGGAGGTGATCGTGGTCGACGATGGCAGTCACGACAATACGCTGGAGGTGCTGAGGCCGTGGTTCGCATCTCCTGGGGTTCGTTGCCTCAAGCTGTCGCGCAATTTCGGCAAGGAGGCCGCCTTGACAGCAGGCATCGAGCATGCGCGGGGCGATTTGGTGCTTCTGATGGATGCGGATGGGCAACACCCCGCGACGCTGATTCCGCAGATGCTCGACGATTGGCGCAACGGTGCTCATATGGTCTGCGCGGTGCGTTCTGACCGAGCCGACGAACCCTTGCTCAAGCGCGTGGCGGCAAGGGTCTTCTACCGCCTGGCCAACGCAGGAGCGGCGGTATCGATACCGCCGGACGCTGGTGATTTCCGACTGCTGGACCGTTGCGTCGTCGAGGCCCTGAAGGCTCTTCCCGAGCGCAACCGCTTCATGAAGGGACTTTATGCCTGGGTGGGATTCGAAACCCGCCTGCGCCCCTACTTCCCGCACGGGCGCCCTCACGGCCACAGCACCTTCACGGTGGGCAAGCTGCTGGGGCTGGGGATCACTGGCATCACGGCGTTCTCAAACTTGCCGCTGCGTATCTGGAGTGCCATGGGAGCGCTGGTGGCCATTCTGGCCTTGACCTACGGGGGCTACATCGTGTTCGAACACTTCGTTGAAGGCCACCCCGTGCCGGGTTGGGCCACGATGGTGGCCGGCCTCATGTTCTTCAGCGGCGTGCAGCTATTGTCGATTGGGATCCTGGGGGAGTACGTAGGACGCATCTTCGACGAGGTCAAGCACCGGCCTGTGTACATCGTCAGTCAGGAACTCGGCCAGGGAGGGTTGATCGAGCCCGCGTCCTGCGGCTCAGTTCGGTCCTCTCCGGTCACACGCTGAGTGAGCGGCCCCCATCACAGTCTGGCGGTGTGCGCCGATGACTTCGGCCAGTCGTTGCCCTTGTCCAAAACGGTGACACGGCTTGCCGCCATGGGGCGCCTGACCGCGGTGTCCTGCCTGACCTCTGGCGCAGAGTGGGGCGAAAGCGCTCGCTTGCTGGCCACCTTTCCAGGTGCTGTCCTTCGGGGCCTGCACTTCAACCTCACCTTGGGCACCCCGCTCAGCCCGGACCTGCGAGTGCACTGGCCCGAGTTTCCCAGCCTGCCCGTGCTCCTCCTGCAAGCTGGCGTGCGTGCCCTGCCCCTGCAAGCCATCTCCAAGGAGTGGCGGGCGCAGTGGGAGGCCTTTGTGGACAGTGTGGGGCAAGTCCCAGACTTCATCGACGGACATCAGCATGTCCACCACCTGCCCGGTGTGAGGGATCTGATTCTTTCGCAACTGCCGCCAGGTGTTGCCGTGCGCAGCACCGGCTGTCTGCTGGGTCCGGGATTTGCGTTCAAGCGTGCGGTGATCGCCGTCACAGGGGGGCGTCGTCTGGCCAGACTGCTGGAGCAAATGGGACGGGCGCACAACCAAGCGTTGGTGGGTGTCTATGATTTTCGCGAAAGCGATTACCGCATGCTGATGCAACGTTGGCTGCGCAGGTTGCCTCCCCAGGGTGCGTTGCTTTTTTGCCATCCAGGTGCAGGTAACGACTCGATCGCACCGGCCCGTGTGCGCGAGGCCTTGTACCTGGGGTCCTCAGCCTTTCTGGACGACCTTGACAACGCCTGCGTCAGCCTGGGCCACGCGTGGCCGCGAAACTCCAGCGCCGGTTGACGACATAAGTGGCGAGCATCGCAACGCCCGTGGCCACGCACTGGCCGACCAGGTAATGCAGTCCCGCATCCTGGGCGAGCGCGACCAGCGCCATCGACAGCAGCGCGCCGCCGGCGGCTGTCCATTGGAACCGCCACCAGGAGACGATCCAGCCGCCGCGCTGCCGGAAGGTAAAGCAGCGGTTGCCGACGTAGGCGACCTGTGCGCCCACCACCGCACCAAGTCCACTGCCCGCCCAAGCCGGCCAGTGGGCCCGCTCCACGGTGGCGACCAGCAGTCCCCAGTGCATGCCGGTTGCGACCAGACCCACCAAGGCGTAGCGGGCCAGGCAACTGATCTGCGATCCGTTCACCCGCAAATGGTCCCGCCACCAACACGGGCTCGCCAGAGGTTGGCGTTGCGGCCCTTCGTCACGACCCGGATCTCCGGCCAATCGGAGGGTGCTTGGAATCCGGGGGCGGCAACGATCCACAGCGGTTTCCCACTGCACAGCAGCCCGGGCAACTCACGGGTTCGCACCAGCACCCGCGCCGCCTGGTCATCAAACCGCGCAGCGTCATGAAGTTCCTTTCGCCAGTGGTCCCGCAGCGGCAGCGCAGGGTCGTCCCATTCGCTCCATACATGCGGGTTCACTTCCAGGCGAGCGTAGAACGGCACGTCGAAGAAGTGACCGTCGATGAAGAGCACCTCCTCGCCCATACGGCGATGCGATTGGAGCGACTGGCCGATGTCTCGGTGGGAGGTCGGAGGCATTTGTCGCATCCCGGCCACGAGCCCCAGGCAGGTCAGCGCTGCGCCCCCCAGCACCCAGCGCCTCAGCAATGGGCGCGCCTGGACGGCGCTGGCCAAGAGCACGGCCAACGGTGGCAGCGCCGGCAACACATAGCCTGCCAATTTGGAGCGTGGCCAAGTGAAGAAGGCCACGACTGCCGTCAACCACCACAGGTTGAACGAAGCATCTCGGAGGTCCGGGTTGACGCTGCTCTTGCCGATGGGCCATGCCTTGCGCACGGCGGGCACCGTCCACAACGTCCATGGCAGTGCCAGCAGCCCCAGGGCGGCGGGAAAGAACCAGAAGGGTTGGGGGTTGTTGAAGCCTGCGGTGGCGTAGCGCCGAAAGTGTTGCTCGACGATGAAGTAATCGAAGAAGCCCGGGAATCGACGCTCCATCTCGACGAACCAAGGCAGTACCAGCAAGGCGAAGACCAACCACCCTGAGGGGTGCAGCAGGCGAACCAGCGCAGGCTGATCGCGCCGCCACAACAGTACCGGCAGCACAACCAGCAAGGGCAGGACGATACCGATCAAGCCCTTGGCCAGCACGCCAGCCGCCGCCGCCATCCACGCCCCGACGACCCATCGCAGGGTGCCAGTTGGTCTGGCTGCTTGGCGTGCGCACACCACACTCAAGGTGATGCAGCCCGCCACCAGCATGTCATGGTTTGCAAATTGCGCGCCCAGGAAAAAGAACGGCATCGTCGCCAGCACCGCCAAGGCCCACTGGGCTGGCACCAAGCCCTGTTGGACGCGCACTTCCCACCACAATCCGACGCCCATCAGCCAGGCGCCCAGGGCCGGAGCCACCCGTGTGGCGAACTCCTGTGGACCAAAGAGATCAATCGCCGTCCGGTTGATCCAGTAGGTCAAAGGTGGCTTGTGAAAGTACGGCAGGCCATACAGCGTCGGCACCAGGGGGTCACCCCGCAACATCTCCCAGGCGACAGTGGTGTAGCGGCCCTCGTCAGGCAACATGAGGGGACGCACGCCCAAGGTGCACAGCAGCCAGACAGCCAGAAGGGCCAGCAGTACTCCAGAGGGCAGGCCGCGCGATTCAGGGGCAAGCCGCTCGGGAAGCATGCTCCATTTTCTTGGGCGTTGCTCCAGTCAATACCGCACATCCTCAAGGCTCCGGCACCGATTCCGGGGCCGGCTTGGGGGTGGCGCTCAGAAAGGCGGCATGCCCACGGCGCTGGCGGCGTTCTCGATCGGCACGGCGAAGCCGATGCCGATGAAGGTGCGGGCCTCGGTGGGGTTGAGGATGGCGGTGACGATGCCCACCACATGCCCGTCCATGGTGACCAGCGGCCCGCCGGAGTTGCCGGGGTTGGCCGCGGCGTCGAACTGGATGAGGTTGGTCAACAGTTTCTTGCCTTTCGGGTCACGAAACTCGCGCTTCAGCCCGGAGACCACGCCGGCGCTGGTGCTGGGCCCGATGCCGAAGGGGTGGCCCACAGCCACCACCTGGTCGCCCGGCCGCAGGTCCGATGTCGATCGCATCGTGGCGGCCTCCAGGTCGTCGGGCAGCGAGGTGGCCTTGAGCACCGCCAGGTCGTTCTCGGGCTGGATGTTGATCAGGTGTGCCTCGGACTCGTGGCCGTTGTGGAACCGCACCTTGATGCGCCGCGCCCCGTGCACCACGTGCAGGTTGGTCAGGATGGTGCCGTTGTCCAGGATCACCACGCCCGTGCCCAGGCTGCGGTCCATCGCCTTTTTCTCGGCGTTCATCTGGGCGATGTCCTCGCCGTCATCCTTCTCGTCCATCAAGCCGATGACGCGCACCACCGACGGTGAGATGGCCTCGGCCGCCTTCGCGTAGGGCGAGGGCAGGGGTTCTTTCTCCAGGGTGTGGCGCACGGCGGCATCGATGTCGTCCTGGGTCAGCAGGCGTTGTCTGGGCTGCAGCCCCAGCACCAGCAGCATGGCGGCCGTGGCCAGCAGGGCGCCGGCCAGGGCCCACAGGGGCGCAGGGTGGCGGGCCGCCCAGGGACGAATGCCTGCCAGCCGGCGCTGCAGGGGCGAAGAGGGTGGGCGCTGTGCTGCTGTGGCCGGGGAAGATGGGGAAGGCGGGACGAAGGACACCGGGGCTTGCGTGGGCCGCCCCGGTGCGGCCTGCGGTGCTGCGCCTGCACCGGCAGCGCGGGGCGAGGGGCTGTAGAGCGGTGTCCTGCGTTTCAAGTGGGGCTGCCTGAAGCGGTGTCGATTGACGGTAACACGCCCGCGCAGAAAGTGCATCATGACAACCATGTGGATCGATACCCATTGCCACCTGGATGCGCCCGAGTTCGATGCCGACCGCGGCGCCGTGGTGGCACGCGCGCGCACCGCGCTGGTGCACATGCTGGTGTTGCCCGCGGTGGAGGTGGCGCACTTCGAGCAGGTGCGGCAACTGGCCCACCGACATGGGGTGGCCTACGCGCTGGGCATCCACCCGCTGTACACCGACCGCGCGCAGGAGGGTGATCTGGAGCATCTGGCACGGGCGCTGCGGGCCCATCGCGACGACCCCCGCTTGGTGGCGGTGGGCGAGATCGGCCTGGACCACTTCGTACCCGGGCTGGACCGTGCGCGCCAGCAAGCTTTCTACCTGGCGCAGTTGAAGCTGGCAGCGGCCGCCGGGCTGCCGGTGATCCTCCACGTTCGGCGTTCAGCCGATGCCTTGCTGGCCGGTCTTCGCCGGGTGCCGGTAACGGGTGGGCTGGCCCATGCCTTCAACGGCAGCGAGGTCCAGGCGGGCGAGTTCCTGAGCCGGGGCTTCAAGCTGGGATTCGGTGGCGCGATGACACATGAACGGGCGTTGCAGATCCGCAGGCTGGCGGCCTGCCTGCCGGACAATGCAATGGTGATGGAGACCGACGCCCCCGACATCCCGCCGCATTGGCTGTACCGCACGGCGCAGCAGCGCGCCGCGGGCCTGCCGCAGGGCCGCAACGAGCCGGCCGAGTTGCCGCGCATCGCGCAAGTGATGGCCGCCCTGAGAGGGTGTACGCCCGCCGCCCTGGCCGCCGTCACCACGGCCAATGCCTGCGCCGCCCTGCCCAAACTGGGTGCCTTGGTGGCGGCGGCCTGACCATGGCCGCTGCCGCGCCGTCACTGCCCCCCGTGGGCATGTCAGAGCATGACGGGGTGCGCTACCTGCACCTGGGCACGCCTTGGGTGCAGGGGGCCATGCGCATCGCCCGGCCCGAACATGTGGAACTGGAGTACGTGCAGCGCATGCTGGCCATGCTGCTGTGGCTGCCCACCGAAGACCTGGACAACACCGATCAGCGCGCCGTGCAACTGGGCCTGGGTGCCGGTGCCTTGAGCCGGTTCACCCACCAGGCCCTGAAGTGGGACACCACGGTCGTCGAGATCAACCCGCAGGTCGTGGCCGCGTGCCGCGCCTGGTTCCGCCTGCCGGACGACGGCCCACGCCTGCGCGTGCTGACAGGGGATGCTGCGGCCTGGCTGCAGCGGTCCGAAGTGGCAGGCCGCACTGGTCTGCTGCACGTGGACCTCTACGACGAGCAGGCTGCAGCCCCGGTACTGGACGACGCGGACTTCTATGCCGATTGCCGCCGCGCCCTGTGCGAGGGCGGTCTCATGGCCGTCAACCTGTTCGGGCGTGACGCAAGCTTCGTGCACAGCGCAGCCCGCATTGCGCGCGTGTTCGGCGCGGGTCAGGTGTGGCAACTTCGGCCCACCCGCGAGGGCAACACCGTGGTGGTGGCGGGCCGGGGCGTGACCGTGCCTGACCGTGCAACGCTGCAGGCCCGCGCGGCCGAGATCGAGCGCCGCTTCTCACGGCAGGGGCTGCCCGCCCGCAAGTGGCTGCGCATGGTCAGCCCCTGGCGACCGGCATGCGTCGATGCTGGCGGCGCGCTGTAGGCGCTGCAAGCGCTGTGCACGGGCACACCCTGCAGACGCCCGAAGGCGCGCCGACGGGGAACGCTGGGTATCCGGTGCTTCGCTGACTTACGTGGAAACCACACCCTCTGCCCGGGAACGCTTCCCTAGAATCAAGCTCGATCGGGCCCATCTTGGGTCCTTTTCCCCATCTGGAGACAAGCGTGCAGATCAAGAGTCAGAAAGACTTCTGGTCCGGGGTGATGTTCATCCTGGCCGGTGTCGGCTTTGCCTGGGGCGCCACGAACTACAACTTCGGCAGTGCGGCCCGCCCGGGCCCGGGCTATTTCCCTTTCGGCCTGGGCATCCTGCTGGCCGTGCTGGGCGCGGTCATCGCGCTCAAGGCTCTGACTGTCCCCACCAAGGATGGCGACCCGGTGGGCCCCATCGCTTGGCGTCCCCTGGTCCTGATCGTGGCGGGTGTGGTGGTCTTCGGCTTTGCGCTGCCCAAGCTGGGCATGGTGGTGTCGTTGCCACTGCTGGTCCTGATCGCCAGCTACGCGGGTGACGAGTTCCATCTCGGGGAGGTGCTGATCAACTCGGTGGTGCTGACGGTGTTTTCCTGGGCGATCTTCATCTGGGGCCTCGGTCTGACCATTCCGCTGTGGCCGTCCTTCCTCGGCGCTCGTTGAAGGCATCATCATGGAATTGCTGAACAACCTGGCGCTCGGTTTCCAGACCGCGCTGACCCTGCAGAACCTGTTGTATGCCTTCGGCGGTGCGCTGTTGGGCACCTTGATCGGCGTGTTGCCGGGCCTGGGCCCGGTGGCCACCATCGCCATGCTGCTGCCCAGCATCTATGCGCTGGACGCCACGCCCGCGCTGATCATGCTGGCGGGCATCTACTACGGTGCGCAGTACGGTGGCTCCACCACCGCCATCCTGATCAACGTGCCGGGGGAGTCCAGCTCGGTGGTCACGGCCATTGACGGCTACCAGATGGCGCGCAAGGGCCGCGCAGGTGCGGCACTCGCGGCGGCGGGCCTGGGCTCGTTCTTTGCCGGTACGGTGGCCACCATGATCGTGGCGGCTTTTGCGCCGCCCCTGACCGAGCTGGCCTTCAAGTTCGGGCCCGCCGAGTACTTTTCCTTGATGGTGCTGGGCCTGATCGGCGCCGTCGTGCTGGCCTCGGGTTCGCTGGTCAAGGCCATCGCCATGATCCTGCTGGGTCTGCTGCTGGGCCAGATCAACACCGATGTCATCTCCGGTGTGCCGCGCTACAGCTTCGACATTCCGGAGTTGACCGATGGCATCGGCTTCGTGGCCATCGCCATGGGCGTGTTCGGCTTTGGCGAAATCATCATGAACCTCAGCCGTCCGGCCGAGCATCGTGAAGTGTTCACCAAGGACGTGAAGGGCTTGTGGCCGACCAAGCAGGACTTCAAGGATGCCTTTCCCGCCGTGCTGCGGGGCACGGCGCTGGGGTCCGTTCTGGGGGTGCTGCCTGGTGGCGGCGCCCTGCTGGCCGCCTTCGCGGCCTACACGCTGGAGAAGAAGAGCAAGGGTCGGCCCGATGAGGTGCCGTTCGGCAAGGGCAACATCCGCGGCGTCGCAGGCCCGGAGAGCGCGAACAACGCCGGCGCGCAGACCTCCTTCATTCCCATGCTGACGCTGGGCATCCCGCCCAATGCGGTGATGGCGCTGATGGTGGGTGCGATGACGATCAAGGGCATTCAGCCCGGCCCGCAGGTGATGACCAGCAACCCGCAGCTGTTCTGGGGCCTGATCGCCTCGATGTGGGTGGGCAACCTGATGCTGATCATCCTGAACCTGCCGTTGATTGGCATCTGGATCAAGCTGCTGACGGTGCCCTACCGCTTCCTGTTCCCGGCCATCATGGTGTTCTGCGGCATCGGTCTGTACACGCTGAACAACAACAATTTCGACGTGTTCATGGCCGCCGCCTTCGGCATCGTGGGCTACTTCTTCTACAAGCTCGGGTGCGAGCCGGCGCCGCTGCTGCTGGGGTTCATCCTCGGCCCCATGATGGAGGAGAACCTGCGGCGCGCGTTGCTGCTGTCACGCGGCGACTGGACAGCCTTCATCACCCGGCCGCTGTCGGCGGGCCTGCTGTTGGCGGCGGTGCTGATGATCGTGGTGGTCTCACTCCCCGCGATCAAGAAGAAGCGCGAAGAGGCCTTCCAGGAAGAGTGATCCTCGCCACCTCGGCCCGCACGCGGCGCTGAGGCCGGCAACGGGGTCCTTCGGGGCCGGTAGCTGGCTTGTCCGGCCGCCAACATGACCATGTGGATGAACGACGTGGCCGCCGCCTGGCTGGTGACCACGCTCACCGCCAGCCCGGTGATGGTGGCCCTGGTGTGGGCCGCGTCCACGCTGCCAGTGTTCCTGCTCGGGCTGGCCAGCGGCGCGATGGCCGACATCTTGGACCGGCGCCGCTACTTTGCGGCCACGCGGCCGATGCCCTGGTGGAAGCGCCCCAGCCTGCGGTGTGAAGCCGGCCCGGGCGGGTCATGCCTGGGCGGGCGACCTTCAGGTGCTGGGAGAGAATCACAGCATGAACATGCACAACCCCTTCGACTGGAAGGCCGGCTACGCCAGCCAGCGCTGCCCCGTCTTCGCCCGCAATGTGGTTTCCACTTCGCACCCGCTGGGTGCGCAGGCGGGCCTGAAGATGCTGCAGCAAGGAGGCAATGCCGTGGACGCCGCCATCGCCGCGGCCGCGATGATGACCATCGTGGAGCCCTGCAGCAACGGCCTGGGCTCCGACATGTTCTGCATCCTGTGGGACGGCAAGTCCCTGCAGGGGCTGAACGCCTCGGGCTGCGCGCCCGCGGCCTGGACGCCCGCCTACTTCCGCGCCAAGTGCGGCGCGGAAGCGAAGACGCCGCCGAAGCGCGGCTGGGACTCCGTCACCGTGCCCGGTGCCGTGGCCGGCTGGATGGCCTTGCATGAGCGCTACGGCAAGCTGCCTTTTGCCGATTTGCTGGCGCCGGCCATCGAGATTGCCGAGCGCGGCTATGGCGTGCCGGTGGTGGTGCAGCACAAGTGGACGGCCGCGGCCGAGCTGCCCGAGATCACCTCGCAGCCCGGCTTTGCCCAGGCCTTCCTGCCGCACGGCCGCGCGCCGCACGTGGGCGAACGCTTCGCCTTCCCCGACGCCGCCCGCACGCTGCGCCTGATCGCCCAGACCCGGGGCGAAGCGTTCTACCGCGGCGAGGTGGCCGCCGCCGCCGAAGCGCACGCCAAGGCCAGCGGCGCTGCCATGACCGCGGCCGACTTCTCGGCCTACCGGCCCGAGTGGGTGACGCCCATTGCCAAGAACTACCGGGGCCACACGGTGCACGAGATTCCGCCCAATGGGCAGGGCATCGCGGCGCTGATCGCGCTGGGCATCCTGGACCGCTTCGACCTCGCGTCGCTGCCGGTGGACAGCGTGGCCTCGCAGCACCTGCAGATCGAGGCCATGAAGCTGGCCTTCGCCGACGTCTACCGCTACGTGGGCGAGCCCCGCACCATGGCGCTCACCCCGGCGCAGATGCAGGACGATGCCTACCTGGACAGCCGCGCCAGGCTGATCGACCCCAAGCGTGCGCAGAACTTCGGCCCCGGCCACGGCCCGCAGGGCGGCACCATCTACATGACCGCGGCCGACGAGCGCGGCATGATGATCAGCTTCATCCAGAGCAACTACATGGGCTTCGGCTCCGGGGTGGTGGTGCCGGGCTACGGCCTGAGCCTGCAGAACCGCGGCCATGGCTTCACGCTGGATGAGAGCCGGGCCAACGTCGTGGGCCCGGGCAAGCGGCCGTTCCACACCATCATCCCCGCCTTCCTGACCCGTGACGGCGCCCCGGTGATGAGCTTTGGTGTCATGGGTGGCGACATGCAGCCGCAGGGCCATCTGCAGACGCTGGTGCGCATGCTGGACTACCGCCAGAACCCGCAGGCGGCCTGCGACGCGCCGCGCTGGCGCTTCAACGCCGGCATCGTCAACGCCGAGCAGGGCCTGGCGGCAGCCGACGGCCTGCGCGGCCTGGGCCACCGCGTGGAGCCCTTTGCCGACAGCTACCAGGACTACGGTGCCGGCCAGTTCATCTGGCGCCTGGGCGACCCAGCCGTCGAGGGCTACGCAGCGGCCAGCGATTCGCGGCGCGACGGGCTGGCCGCTGGGTTCTGACCCCCTGACCCGATCCATGCCTGACGCCCCGGCCCGCCGCGCCACGGGCCTGATGCTGGCGCTGGCGGGGGCCACCGCCTTCTCCGGCAAGGCCATCATCGTCAAGCTGGCCTACCGTCATGGCGTGGATGCCGTGACGCTGATCATGCTGCGCATGCTGCTGGCCTTGCCGCTGTTCCTGGCGCTGGCCTAGTGGGCGGGACGCGGCCGGCCGCTGCTGACGGCGCGCGACTGGCGCGTGGTGGTGGGCCTGGGGTTCTGCGGCTACTACCTGGCCAGTTTCCTGGACTTCGCCGGGCTGCAGTACATCAGCGCCAGTCTGGAGCGGCTGATCCTGTACCTGAACCCGACGCTGGTGATGCTGCTGGGATGGGTGCTGTTTCGCCGCCGTGTCACGCGCGGCCAGTTGGCGGCCTTTGCGGTGAGCTACCTCGGCATCCTGGTGGTCTTCGGTGCGGAGTTGCGCCTGGAGGGCGCTGACGTGCTGCTGGGCTCGGCGCTCGTGCTGGGTTCGGCGCTGAGCTATGCCGTGTACCTGGTGTACAGCGGCCAGGAGGTGCAGCGCCTGGGCTCGCTGCGCCTGACGGGCCTGGCCACCTCCGTGGCCTGCCTGCTGTGCATCGTGCAGTACCTGGTGCTGCGCCCGGTGGGCACCGCCCTGGCACTGCCTGCGGCCGTGTGGTGGCTGAGCGTGTTGAACGCCGTGGCCTGCACCTTCGCGCCCGTGCTGATGGTCATGATGGCCATCGAGCGCGTGGGGGCCTCCGTGACCGCCCAGGCCGGTCTGGTGGGTCCGGTCTTCACCATCCTGCTGGGGGTGCTGCTGCTGGATGAGCCCTTGACGGCATGGGTGGTGCTCGGCACCGCGCTGGTGCTGGCCGGAGTGACTTGGCTGGCGCGCCAACGGTGACAGGGGCCAGGAGCCTGCGCTGCCAAGGGGGGCTGGGCCCGACGGTGGTAGGGCGGCACGACATGCGCCGCAGCCGGGTGGGAAGGTTCGGCAACGACCGCGCCGACAATCCGGACGATGTGCCTCTTCTGTTCTGCCCGGCTGACGCGCTCGTCAACGCCAGCACCGGCCTGGCCCAGGGTGCATGGAATGCCACGCTGTGAGCCCAGAACCTGACCAACGAGCGCGCGCTGGTGTGGCTGCACACCGCCAGCGACCAGGTGCTGGGGCCGCGGCTGGTCTGCGCCACGTCTTGCAAAGGGGGCCTGAACCTGTCGTCCCACTTCCAGTGAAGCGTCTGGCCGGTACTGGCAAGGGTCACTGGTGCGCCGCGCGAGGTCTGGTGGGCCGGGTCCTGGCCTGCGTGGCGCTGCCCTGGGGAGTCATGGCCCAGGGGGTGTCCTTCGGCGGGTCGGCTTCGCTGCTGGAGGCTCCACCCAGGTTGACGGCTGCCAGCCCAACGCCGGCCTTGCCGGAGGTCCCGGCCTGGCCGCTTGCCCAGGCCCCAGCCAACGGCTCGGTGCCTGAGGTGCGCGGCACCTGGCTGACCACCACCGCCAACGACGCCCTGGCCACGCCGCAGCGTACGGCGCAGACCATGCGCCGCCTGCGCGAGATTGGCTTGAACACGGTATACATCGAGGCTTGGAAGAACGGCTTCACGCAGTTCCCGTCCCAGGTGCTGCAGCGCACCATCGGTCTGGACCGCCGGCCGCCCGGGGCCGCGCAGGATCCGTCCGACACCGAGGCCGTACGCCGCGCCGACGCCAGGGATCTGCTGCACGAGGCCGTGACCGAGGCGCACCGCCAGGGCCTGGTGGCCATTGCGTGGTTCGAGTACGGCTTCATGGCGGCGCACCAGTCCACGCTCAATCCCTTGCGAAGCTTCAAGCGCGATTGGCTCAGCCTGGACCGCCACGGCCGCGAGGTGGCGCCCAACGGCTTCGTCTGGCTCAACCCGCTGCACCCGCAGGCCCGGGAGTTCCTGCTGGACCTCATGCTCGAGGCGGTGGACCGCTACGACCTGGACGGCGTGCAACTGGACGACCGCATCGTCTGGCCCCACGTGACCATGGGCTACGACGCCTACACCCGGCAGGTCTATGCCCGGGAGCATGGCGGAGCCTCGCCGCCTGAGGACCCGCACGACCCCGCCTGGATGCGCTGGCGTGCCGGCAAGGTCGATGAGGCGGCGCGCTGGTTCGTGCAGGAATTGCGCGCACGTCGCCCCGGCCTTGTCCTGTCGCTGAGCCCGGCGGTGCACCCCTGGGCCTGGGAAAACTACCTGCTGGACTGGCCGCGCTGGACGGCCTGGACGGCGGCCGAGCGTCTGGCAGGGCTGCCCGTGCGCCACGCCCGGGCCCGCCACATCGTGCCGGGTTGGGACGAGTTCATCCCCCAGGCCTACCGGCTCAGCCTGCCGGCCTTCGAGTCCACCTGGCAGGCCCAGACGGACGCGGTCAAGGCTGCAGGCGCTTACCGGCCCGCCCGCTTGGTCGCGGGCATCCGTCTGGTGGGGGAGGGTGCCGATTCGAGCTGGGCCCAACTGCTGGGCAGCATGGCTCAGGTGCGCCGTCTGGGGCAGGGCGGGCATGTGCTGTGGTTCAGTCGGGGCGTGCTGGACCTCTTTGCCGACGAACTGCAGGCGTTTTACGCCCGCAGCGGGCCGGCGCACTCGCCACGTTTCCCGCCGGGCTGGCGGCCGGGCGCCGTGGTGCTGCAGCCCGCGGATCCCGGCACCGTGCTGCGGCCGGCTGCCGCGGCGACGGCCCCGGGAGGCTGCCCGACCCCGGGCCCGACCGCGGCGTGCGCGTCGGTGCTCTGGGGGGCGCCCGCGGTGCCTGCGGGCCGGTACCGGGTGCTGGCCTTCATCGATGGTGCCTGGCAGGATCAGAAGGTGGTGGATCACCCGCGCATGGGCCCGCTGCAACTGCGGCTTCCGCCCGGTCGGGCCACGGCGGTGGAGCTGCTGCCCGACCGGCGCGGGGCCATGCGTCAGGTGCCGCCTTGCAGGCAGGTGGATGGCTGCTGAGACGCCACGACGCGGGCGCGCTGCCGTGGGACCAGGGCCACGACTTGCAGCCGACCCCGGGGCTGCTGGGCCGCCCGATCATCGTCGCGGGCCTGCAAGTCAGCCAGGGTCGTCTGGTGTCAGCGCAGGCCAAGCCAAGCGCTAGCCCGGCCAGCGCTGACAATCCCGGCCATCGTCAACCGTCCCTTCAGGGGCTCAAGGAGTCAAGCCACATGGATCTGGGCATCGCAGGCAAGTGGGCGCTGGTGTGTGCAGCCAGCAAGGGGCTGGGCAAGGGCTGCGCACAAGCGCTGGTGGGCGAGGGCGTGAACGTGGTGATCACCGCCCGCGGCCGGGAGGCGCTGGAGGCCACGGCCGCCGAACTGCGCGCGCTGCACGGCGCCGTTCAGGTGGTGGCTGTGGCAGGCGACATCACCACACCTGAGGGCCGCGCGGCGGCCCTGGCGGCCGCCCCCCAGGTGGACATCCTGGTGAACAACGCGGGCGGACCACCGCCAGGGGACTTTCGCGACTGGGACCGCGAGGCCTGGATCAAGGCTGTGGACGCCAATATGCTCACCCCCATCGAGCTGATCAAGGCCACGGTCGACGGCATGGCCGGTCGAGGCTTCGGCCGCGTCGTCAACATCACCTCGGGCGCGGTGAAGGCGCCCATCGACATCCTGGGCCTGAGCAATGGCGCGCGCAGCGGCCTGACCGGCTTCATCGCAGGCCTGGCCCGGCAGAAGCGCCTGGCCAGCGCCAATGTCACGATCAACAACCTGCTGCCCGGTTACTTTGACACCGATCGCGTGCGCAGCACCTCCGCCGCTCTCGCGGCCCAGACGGGCAAGACCACGCAAGAGGTGATCGACGTGCGCCGCACGTCCATTCCGGCCCAGCGCCTGGGCACCGCCGAAGAGTTCGGCCGCACCTGCGCGTTCCTGTGCAGCGTGCACGCCGGCTACATCACCGGCCAGAACCTGCTGACCGACGGCGGCGCCTACCCCGGGACGTTTTGAGTCTTCCCAGGGCGAGGCCCGGACCGGGAGCGCTCAGGCGCGGTGGGGCAGGCGCAACCAGGCGCACAAGCCCTGGACGGTGGCGCCGTGGTCCTGCCGCAGCGCATGGCGCCGCGTGGCGCAGACCTGGAAACCGACTGCCTGCGCCAGGGACCGCACATAGGCCTCGGTGTGCGCATAGCGCAGCGTCGGGCGCAGCAGGTAGCCTGGGGTGGCGGGGTCCTCCGCGTCGCTGAGGCCGCTTGCCTGCACCTTCCCAGGAGCCGAGTCACGGCCCGCCTCACCGGCCCTCGCGTGGGCGCCCCCGCCTTGTGCACCGGTCTGCGCCCCGGTCTGCGGCCCGGTCCGGCCGTCCCAGGCTTCGACCGAGAAGCAGAACACGCCGCCGGGCTCCAGCACGCGGCGCACGCCGCTGAACACCGGCTCGAGCGCGCCAAGGTAGACGAACACATCCGCGGCCACGACCAGTGCGTAGCGACGTTCGGTGCGCTGCAGGTGCTCCACCACATCCGCGTGGATGAGGCGGTCGTAGCGCCCCAGCGCCCTGGCCTTGTCCAGCATCGCCGCCGACAGGTCCACCCCATCGAGCCGACCCACCCAGGGCGCCAGGGGCTGCGCGCACAGCCCCGTGCCGCAACCCAGGTCCAGCGCGCTGGCGAACGCTGCGGCGCCGCGGGCGGTCACGCCAGTGTCGACCAGGCCCTCGGCGAGCAACTGCGGGGTGCGGTAGCCCAGGCCCTGCACCAGATGCTGGTCGAACCCGTCCGCATAGCCATCGAACAACTGCTCGACGTAGGCGCGCGGCGGCGACTCGGGCGCGCGGGCCGCGGCCTGCAGGCCGGCCAGCTGGAAGCGGATCAGGGCGTCGTCCGCGCCCAGGGCCAGGGCGCGTTCCAGGCACTCGCGCGCCCGTCCGGGGCGCCCCAGGTCGCGCATCAGCGAACCCAGGTCCACCCAGGCCGCGACGAACCGGTCGTCCAGTGCCACGGCCTGCTCCCAGGCCTGTGCCGCCTGCTCGGCGCGTTCCAGGCCCACCAGCGCCAGGCCGCGCCGGTAATGGGCGGCGGGCAGCTGCGCGCCCAGTGCGAGCGCCCTGTCCAGCGCCTGCAGGGCCTGCTCATGCTGCTTCAATTCCACCAGCGCCGCCCCCAGGTGATGCCAGGCCTGGGCATCGTCGGGCTGGGTGGCCAGCGCCGCGCGCAGCGGCTCGACGGCCTCGGCCGGGCGCCCCAGTTGCAGCCGCACGGCGGCCAGGTTCACCAGCGTCGATGGCCGCCCGGGCAGCGCCTGCAGCGAGGCCAGGAAGTGCGCTTCGGCTTCGCTCAGGCGGCCGGCCTCGAAGGCCGCGTTGCCGGCGATGAACTCGGCGCGGGCACGCTCGAAGGACTCGGCAGTCACCGGACCGCCCTCCGGTCACTGCGTGACCACCTCCCCGGGGGAGGAACGCGCTCCCTTCGGAGCGGCCGTGCGGGAGCGCTCATGCCGCGCGCCGCGTGCTGACGGCGATGCCGCCCACGATCAGAATGAAGGCCGCGGCGTGGTAAGCCTGTGGGGTCTCGCCCAGCACCAGCGCCGACAGCAGCGCCGCCATCAGGGGCGTCAGGTTGGTGAACAGGGCGGCAAGTGCCGGCCCGGCCTGCGCCACGGCCAGGCCGTAGCTGCGGTAGGCCAGCAGTGAGGCACCCAGGGCCACGTACACCAGCGCAGCGGCCACGCCCCAGCTCCAGCGGATGGCGTGCGCGCCCGCCCACTGCTCGCCCGCGAAGAACAGGGTCGAGCCGAGCAGGCCGAACAGGGTCTGGATCAGCAGCAGGCCGGACCAGTCCCAGTCCGGGCGACGCGTGCCCTGCATGTGGGCGGGCGGCCGGGCGAGCATCCACGTGTAGACCGCCCAGCCGATCACCGCCACCAGGATGTACAGGTCGCCGGGCACGAAGCGGACCGTGCTCAGCGTCTGCCACGACCCGCGGCTGACCACCAGCGCCACGCCCGCCAGCCCCAGGGCGCCGCCAGCCAGTTCCCTGCGGCTGGGTCGCACGCCGTAGCACAGCGCGCCGATGAGCAGTGTCCACACCGGCAGGCTGGAGGCCACGAGCGTGACGTTGATGGGTGTGGACGTCACCAGGGCCAGGTACTGCAGCGAGTTGTAGGCCCCCACCCCGAGCACGCCGATGGCCAGCAGATAGGGCCAGCGCTCGCGCAGGCGGGACAAGGGCAGCAGCGCACGCCATGCCAGCGGCAGCAGCACCAGCAGCGCCAGCAGCCAGCGCAGGAAGTTCAGCGTGAGCGGTGGCACCTGGCCCACCATCAGCCGGCCGACAACGGCATTGCCGGCCCACAGCAACGGGGGCAGGGTCAACAGCAGGATCACGCGGGGGTGCAGTGTCATGCCGCGCATGGTGCCACGCTGCAGGACCGGCGCGCTTCGCGTAACCTTCCGTCCCCGCCCGCGGCGCTGCCTGCGGCCTGCCACCCCCCATCCATTCCCGAGGACTTCCATGCCCCGCGCCATCCAGATCACCGCTTATGGCGGCCCCGAGCAGATGCAACTCGTCGAGCTGCCCGTGGGTGAACCCGGCCCCGGCGAGATCCGTATCCGCCACCACGCCTGCGGCCTGAATTTCATCGACGTCTACCAGCGCACCGGCCTGTACGCGAACCCCCTGCCGCTGACGCTGGGCATGGAAGGCGCCGGCGTGGTGGAGGCGGTGGGCGAGGGCGTGACGCACCTGAAGGTGGGCGACCGCGCAGCCTACGCCAGCAACCCGCCCGGCAGCTACAGCGAAGTGCGGGTGATGCCGGCCAAGACGGTGTGCAAGCTGCCTGACGCCATCAGCTTCGAGACGGGCGCGGCCATGATGCTCAAGGGCCTGACGGCGCAGTACCTGCTCAAGCGCACCCGCCCCGTGGAGGGCCTGGAGCCGGGCGACTTCATCCTGTTCCACGCCGCCGCTGGTGGTGTGGGCCTGATCGCCTGCCAGTGGGCCAAGGCCCTGGGCCTGCGCCTCATCGGCACGGCGGGCAGCGCCGCCAAGTGCCAACTGGCGCTGGACCACGGTGCGGACGTGATGATCGACTACTCCAAGGAAGACTTTGCGGCCCGCGTCAAGGAGATCACGGGCGGCAAGGGCGTGAAGGTGGTCTACGACTCGGTCGGTAAGGACACCTGGGACAAGAGCCTGGACTGCCTGCGGCCCTTCGGCCTGATGGCGAGCTTTGGCAATGCGTCCGGGCCGGTGGCGCCCTTCGCGCCGGGCATCCTGGGCAACAAGGGTTCCCTCTACGTCACGCGCCAGACCCTGTTCACCCACATCGCCACACGCGAGCGCTGCCAGGCCATGGCGGATGATCTCTTCGCCGTGGTGGAAAGCGGCCAGGTCAAGATCCGCATCGATCAGCGCTACCCGCTGGCCGACGTGGCCCAGGCGCACCGCGATCTGGAGTCGCGCAAGACCACGGGCTGCACCATCCTGTTGCCCTGAACCGGGGGGGCTGTTCGGGCACCCGGACCGGGTTCGGGTGGGATCACCGCCGCCCGGTACGCGTGCCAGGAGGCGTGCCCGATCACGGGGGCCGTGACCAGCAGCCCGGCCAAGCACGGCTGCATGGACAGCGAGGTGATGACGGCGATCAACGCCCCCACCACACCATGACGCCGGTCTGTATGAGCACCAGGCGCAGGCGGGTCCGCCGCCGGGTGCGGCGGCACGCGGAATTCGACCACTGCAGTGGCGCCGATACCATCGGGCCTGGCCTCGGGCTACCCGACCTGGATCAGATGATGTTGCGTTCGACTACCGGTCGGCCCTCGGTCAGGCGGCTGGGGTGCAGCAGGTCCAGCGTGGGTGCGCTGCTGCGCCCGCCAGCGATCAGTGCGGCCAGCGCGCTGCCCACGGCCGGCGCCTGCTGCATGCCGTGGCCAGAGAAGCCGCAGGCCGTATAGGCGTTGTGCCAGCCGGGCAGCGGCCCGGCCAGCCCGTTATGGTCGTAGTCATTCATCTCGTAGTACCCGGCCCAGCAGGAACGCACGCGCAGGGCCTCGAAGGCCGGCACGCGACGTGCCAGCGCGGGCCAGATCACTTCGTCGAACAGGGCGTGGTCGATGGTCTCCAGCGGTGGCTCGTCCGGGTCACCGGCGCCGCCGTCCTCGACGCAGCGCGGCGGCGCGCCGGCGATGAAGCCGCGGCCCTCGGGGCGGAACCACACCCCCGAGGGATCGATGACCAGCGGGCAGCCTGGCAGGGGCGCGGCAGGCGAGTCCAGCACGAAGACATCGCGCTTCTTCGGTGACACCGGCAGGCGCACGCCCAACTGCGCGGCCAGCGGGGCGGACCAGGCGCCGCCGGCCAGCACCACGGCACCGGCTTCGAACCGGCGGGCGTCGCGGGTGAGCACGGCCCGCACCTGATCCGTGGAATCCGTCTCGAATCCCAGGGCGTCGGCTGCCACGAAGCGCGCGCCGCAGGCAATGGCCTTGCGCCGGAAGGCCTGGTGCAGCGCCGGGCCGTCGAACCAGCCTTCGCCGCGCAGACCCAGGTTGCCACCCGCCAGATCGTCCGTGGCCATCCAGGCAAAGCGCTCGCGCAGATCGTCAGGGCTCAGCCACTGCACGGCGGCGCCGGCCTGACGCTGCACGTCGTGGTTGGCCGCCAGTGCCTGCACCCCCTTTGGCGTGGCCAGGTAGAGGTAACCGTGTTCAGCCAGGCCGATGGCCGGGGCCTGACCGTCCACCGCCAGCTCATCGCCCACCCGTCGCAGGAACTCCACGCTCCAGGCCGACAGGGCGATGTTCAGCGGCGTGCTGAACTGCTGACGTATCGAGCTGGCCGACAGCGCGCTGGAGGCCCGGGAGAAACTGGGGTCGCGCTCGAGCACGGTGACCGCGACCCCGTGGTCGCGCGCCAGGAAGCAAGCTGTGGCAGCGCCCATGACCCCGCCGCCGATGATGACAATGTCGCGGCTCATGATGCAAGCTCCCGAAGTTCGGCGGAAAGGGTGCAGGTGCGGGTGCGGCGGGCGGATCCGAAGGGGCTGTCTACACTGCGATGCATGGTCAGAGTCTATTCAGCCGCGCAGGTGCATGCAGCATTGCCCTGGGCTGCGCTGGGCGATAAGCTGCACGCCGCCTTTGTGCGCGGCGCCCATGCGCCGCTGCGCCACGCGCACGCCCTGGCCCCCACCGACACCCTGCTGCTGATGCCTGCCTGGGACGACCGCCTGCTGATCACCAAGCTGGTCACGGTGATTCCCGGGGCTCCTTCCACGGTGGAGGCCGCGGTGATGGCGATGGACCGGGCCACTGGTCATCCCCTGGCCGTGCTGGAGGGCGAGGCGCTGACCCTGCGCCGCACGGCGGCCACGTCCGCGCTGGCCGCGCGCCATCTGGCCCTGCCGGAAGTGGAGACGCTGTTGGTGGTGGGTACGGGCCGGCTCGCCGCCTGGATGGTGCGGGCGCACGTGGCGCTGCGCACGGGTTTGCGGCGCGTGCTGGTCTGGGGCCGACGTCCCGAGGCCGCACAGGCCTTGGCAACGCAACTCGCTGAAGAGGGCCTGCCCGCGCAGGCGGCCGCGGACCTGGAGGCTGCCGTGCGCGCTGCGCGGCTTATCAGCTGCGCCACCTCGTCCACCGAGCCCCTGGTGTGTGGCGCCTGGTTGGCCCCCGGCACCCATCTGGACCTGGTGGGCGGCTTTCGCCGCGACATGCGGGAAGTGGATGACGTGGCCGTGTCCCGCGCCCGCATCGTGGTGGACACCCACGCAGGTGCCGGCGCCGAGGCCGGTGACGTGGTGCAGCCGCTGCAGCGCGGCGTCATCACCCCCGAAGCAGTGGTGGGCGAGCTGGCCCAGCTGCTGCGCGGCGATTGCATGGGCCGCCGCACCCCGCAGGACATCACCCTCTTCAAGTCGGTGGGCACGGCCCTGGAAGACCTGGCCGCGGCGCGGCTGGTGCTGGGCTGTTGAACGCCTGTTGGACACCTGAAACACACAACCCTGTGGAACGAAGGAACCGTGACCATGCAAGGCTGGCGCTGCGAAACCCTCACCGGTGTGAACGATCTGCGCTGGGGCCCCATCCCCCAGACCGAGCCCGGCCCCGGCCAGGTGCGCGTCAAGGTGGCGGCGGCGAGCCTGAACTTTCCGGACCTGCTGATCGTCGAAGGCAAGTACCAGTTCCGCCCCGATCTGCCCTTCGTGCCGGGCTCGGAGTACGCGGGAGAGGTGGAGGCCTTGGGCGAGGGGGTCAAGCACCTGCGCGTGGGCGACCGCGTGGCCTGCGCCGGCCATGGCGGCTTCGGCACCCATGCCTTGGTGGAGGCGCGTCAGGCGGTGCCGTTGCCGCCGGGCATCGCCTTCAACGATGCGGCGGCCTTCCTCTTCACCTATGGCACCTCGCTGCATGCCTTGATGGACCGCGGCGCGCTGAAGGCCGGCGAGACCGTGCTGGTGCTGGGCGCGGCCGGTGGCGTGGGCTCGGCGGCAGTGCAGATCGCCAAGGCGGCAGGCGCCCAGGTGATCGCCGCGGCCTCCACGCCCGAGAAGTGCGCCTGCTGCCGGACCTTCGGCGCCGACGAGACCCTCGACTACGGCCGCGAAGACCTGCGTGCCGCGCTCAAGACGCTGACCGGTGGCCGCGGCCCCGACGTGATCTACGACCCCGTGGGCGGTGCCCTGGCCGAGCCGGCCTTCCGCTCCATCGCCTGGCGCGGCCGCTACCTGGTGGTGGGCTTTGCCGGCGGCGCCATTCCCGCGCTGCCCTGGAACCTGGCCCTGCTCAAGGGCGCGGCCATCGTCGGCGTGTTCTGGGGTGACTTCCTCAAGCGCGAGCCCCAGGCCGCCCAAGCCGACATCCGCCAGCTCTTCACCTGGTACGCCGAAGGCAAGGTCAAGCCCGCCATCGACACCGTGCTGCCCATGAGCCAGGTGCGCGAAGCCTACGCCCGCATGGGCTCACGCCAGGTGCGTGGCAAGGTGGTGCTGGTCAACGAGGACTGAGCTACCGGGCCCGCCGCACCCGCAGGATCTCGTCCAGCACGACGCAGATGGCCCCCAGCGTGATGGCGCTGTCGGCGAGATTGAAACTGGGGAAGTAGCCGCCAGGAAACAGCGGCTCCAGCACGCTGAAGCGGAACTGCAGGAAGTCCACCACGTAGCCGTGCAGCATGCGGTCGATCACATTGCCCAGCGCCCCGCCCATGATCATGGTGACGGCGAAGCAGAAGAGCTTTTGCGTGGGGTGGCTGCGGATCATCCAGATGATGAAGGCCGACGCCACGAATCCCAGACCGATGAAGAACCAGCGCTGCCAGCCTGAGGCGC
Source organism: Rubrivivax sp. (assembly GCA_046087245.1). Classification (GTDB taxonomy): domain Bacteria; phylum Pseudomonadota; class Gammaproteobacteria; order Burkholderiales; family Burkholderiaceae_C; genus Rubrivivax. The sequence continues at coordinate 9,401 of JBJTZN010000072.1, read as the reverse complement.
CGGCCAGGAAGGAGAATGCCGCGCCCGTGTTGTGCACCCGCACCAGGTTGAAGAAGCTCCACACCGGCTGCGTGTCGCCCAGCCTGAAGGTGCCGATGATCAGCGTCTTGGTGATCTGGTCGAGCAGGATCACCAGCACGGCCAGGGCCAGCCACAGCGCGAGGCTGGGTCCGGAGGAGGGTCTGGGTTTGATGGCCATGTCAGGCCCTCCTGGCGGTGACGGTTGGCGCTGGCGGCCCCTTGGGGGGCAGCGAACGCAGTGAGCTTGGGGGCTCGTTCATCTCAGGCTACCGCGCGCGTCTCGCCCGCGCCGTGGAGGTTGCTGACGCAGCGGCCACAGATCGTGGGGTGGGCTTCGTCCTGGCCGACATCGTCGCGCCAGTGCCAGCAGCGCTCGCACTTCACGGACGTCGAGGGCATGACTTCCACCCGCAGGGCTTCGCCTTCAGCCAGCGGGGTGACCCGCGCCGCCGAGGTGATGAAGACGAACTTCAGGTCATCGCCAAGACTCTCCAGCAGGGAGCGATCAGCGGGGCCTGCGTACACCGTCACGTGGGCCTGCAGCGAGGAGCCCACGCTGCCGGCCGCACGCACGGCCTCGATCTCCTTGTTGACCGCATCGCGGATTTCGCGGATGCGCGCCCAGCGCGCCAGCAGCGCCTGTTCGGCCTCGCTGGCACCACTGACCCGCGCCGACAGGCCCTGCGGGGCCTGGCCGCCAAAGTCCCAGAAGGTCTCGGTGAAGATGGTGCCGGAAGCACTGCCCGGCGAGAACACGGCCCAGGCTTCCTCGGCCGTGAAGCTGAGGAACGGTGCCATCCAGCGCAGCATGGCCTGCGTCAGGTGCCACAGCGCCGTCTGCGCGCTGCGACGCGCCAGGGACTTTGGCGCCGTGGTGTAGAGGCGGTCCTTCAGCACGTCCAGGTAGAAGGCCCCCAGGTCTTCCGAGCAGTACACCTGCAGCTTGGCCACCACCGGGTGGAACTCGTAGACATCGAAGTGGGCGCGGATCTCGTCCTGCAACTGCGCCGCGCGCACCAGGGCCCAGCGGTCCACTTCCAGCAACTGGTCCAGCGGCACGGTATCTGTGGCCGCGTCGAAGTCGGACGTGTTGGCCAGCAGGAATCGCAGCGTGTTGCGGATGCGCCGGTAGGCGTCCACCACGCGGGCCAGGATCTTGTCGTCGATGTTGAGATCGCCCGAGTAGTCGGTCGAGGCGCACCACAGCCGCACGATCTCGGCGCCCAGCTTGCTGGTCACGCTCTGCGGCTCGACCACGTTGCCCAGGCTCTTGCTCATCTTGCGGCCCTGGCCGTCGGTGGCAAAGCCGTGGGTGAGCAGGCCGCGGTAGGGCGCGCGGCCTTCCACCGCGCAGGCGATCAGCAGCGAGGAGTGGAACCAGCCGCGGTGCTGGTCGTGGCCTTCCAGGTACAGGTCGGCCTCGGGTCCGTCCAGGTGGTGGCCGGCCCCCGCGCCGCCAGGCGCGGTCGCAGAGTTCGCGCCCGCAGGCGCCAAGTCACTGGCGTGCGAGCCCTTGAGCACATGCGCGAAGGTTGAGCCCGAGTCGAACCACACGTCCAGGATGTCCTGGCTCTTGGTCCAGTGCACGGCATCCGCGCCCAGCCAGGCCGGGTCGGCCGGGTCGAGCTGGCTCCAGGCCTCGATGCCGCCGCGCTCCACCAGATCGGCCGCGCGGTCCATCAGGGCCAGGGTGTCGGGGTGCAGTTCGCCCGTCACCTTGTGCAGGAAGAAGGGCAGGGGCACGCCCCAGCTGCGCTGGCGGCTGATGCACCAGTCGGGCCGGTTGGCGATCATGTCGCGCAGCCGGGCGCGGCCGTTCTCGGGGTAGAAGCTCGTGGCGTCGATGGCTTCCAGCGCGGTCTGACGCAGGGTCTGGGGCGCCTTGTCCACGGTGAACACGCCGGGGCCTTCGTCCATGCGCACGAACCATTGCGCCGCGGCGCGGTAGATCACCGGGCTCTTGTGGCGCCAGCAGTGCGGGTAGCTGTGCTGCAGCTGGGCGGTGGCCATCAGGCGGTCCGCTGCGCGCAGGGCCTCGATGATCTGCGGGTTGGCCTTCCAGATGTCCTGCCCGCCGAACAGGGGCAGGGCTTCCTCGTAACGCCCGTGGCCCTGCACCGGGTTCAGGATCTGGTCGTGCTTCAGCCCGTGCGCGATGCAGGAGTTGAAGTCCTCCACGCCGTAGGCCGGGGCCGAGTGCACGATGCCGGTGCCGTCGTCGGCGGTGGCGTAGTCGGCCAGGTACACCGGCGAGGTGCGTCGGTAGCCCTCATGCACATGGGCCAGCGGGTGGTGGAAGTGCAGGCCGCCCAGCGCCTCGCCCAGCGTGGTGGCGACCACCGAGCCTTGCAGGCCGTAGCGCTCCAGGCATTTCTCCACCAGGGCCGCGGCCAGGATCAGCAGGCCGCGCTCGGTGCGCACCAGCGCGTACTCGAGCGCCGGGTTCAGGTTCAGCGCCTGGTTGGCTGGCAGCGTCCAGGGGGTGGTGGTCCAGATGACGGCGTAGGCGTCCTGCTCCAGCGAGCCCAGGCCGAAGGCCTTGGCCACGGCCGCCCGGTCCAGCGCCTTGAACGCCACATCCACCGTGGGCGAAGTCTTGTCGGCGTACTCGATCTCGAACTCGGCCAGCGACGAGCCGCAGTCGAAGCACCAGTACACCGGCTTGAGGCCGCGGTAGACGAAGCCGCGCTCCATCAGGCGCTTGAGCACGCGCATCTCGCCGGCCTCGTTGCCGGGGTCCATGGTGCGGTAGGGGTGGGCCCAGTCGCCCAGCACGCCCAGGCGCTGGAAGTCCTGCATCTGCTGCGCGATCTGCTCGGTGGCGAAGGCCCGGCTCCTGGCCTGCACCACGTCGCGCGGCAGGCCGCGGCCGTGCAGCTTCTCGATGGCGTTCTCGATGGGCAGGCCATGGCAGTCCCAGCCCGGCACGTAGCGCGCGTCATAGCCCGCCAATTGGCGCGACTTGACGATCATGTCCTTGAGCACCTTGTTCAGCGCGTGGCCGATGTGCAGCTTGCCGTTGGCATACGGTGGGCCGTCGTGCAGCACGAACAGCGGCGCGCCGTGGCGTGCCACGCGCAGGCGCTGGTACAGGCCCCCTTCGTTCCACTCTTTCACCCAGCCCGGCTCGCGCCTGGGCAGGTCGCCACGCATGGGGAAGGGCGTGTCGGGCAGGTTCAGGGTGCTGCGGTAGTCGGCGGCGGCAGCGGCCTCGCCAGCGGCAGCAGGGGTGCCGGCAGCGGCCGGACTCGTCGTGGAAGCGGTGCTCATGGCCTTGGCAAGCGCCTGCAAGGCGGCGCGGTTCGCAGTCAACAGGGGTCGGCCCCGGCGTGGCAGGGCGGACGGCGGGGTCGTGAGGCGCTGGCGTGCCAGCACGCCAGCGGCCTCAGGCCCGAATTCGGTCCCGCGTGGTCTGGCGGCGCGTGCGGGCATGCCCGCCTGAGGGGAAGCAATGGGCGAGCGGGGTCGGCATGACAACATTTTAGGGGGTCGGGCCCGGGCGCGCGAACGCGCCATGCGCCGTGCGTCCATCGTGGGATTGCCCGGCAGGCCAGAATCCGGGCTACCCGAGCATCGAGAGGCCGTTGATGAGTTGGACGCAGGGCCCATGGGGCCGACCATGCAAGACCGCCCGATCTCCAGCGCCTTCTATGGGCGCGGCACTGCCCGCGGTCATGCCCTGCCCGACTCCCACCCGCGTGGTGCACGGGGCCGTGCTGACGGGTCTGTGCCTGGGCCTTGCCAGCGGCGCCGCCCTGGCGCAACTGACGGCGCTGGCGACCGCACCCACCCCCACGCGTTTCGAGGGCGCCGTGGGCCTGACCCTGCGTCACGGCCCGGCGTTCCTGGGCTCCTCCGATCTGGGCTATCACCTGACGCCAGCCGGTTTCCTGCGCTACGGCCGCATTTCCCTGACGGGATCGGGCGGTTTCACCACGCGCACGTCCGACGATGTGGAGCGCGGGCTGGCCGCCGAACTCGCGCGTCGTGGCAAGTTCCGCGTGAGCCTGGGGCTGCGCTTCGACTCGGGACGCAGCGACTCCGACAGTCCGGAACTGGCGGGCATGGGCGACATCCGCAAGACGGTGCGTGCGCGCTGGTCGGCACGCTGGGACCCGAACCCGCAGTGGCGCGTGACAGCCGGGATCAGCAGCGATCTGCTGGGCCGCGGGGGCGGAGTGGTCGGGGATCTGGGCGCCACCCGCCGCTGGCAATGGGGTCATGGCGAGAGTTTGGCCCTCGGCGTGGCGCTCACCGGCGCCGGGCAGCGCTACCTGCAGAACTGGCACGGGGTGAGCGCCGATCAGGCGCGCACATCCGGCCTGCCCGCATTCCAGGCCTCGTCGGGCCTGCGCGATGTGCAGGTCTCGGCTGTCTGGCGCACCGAGTTCGAGGCCTGGGGCCAGCCTTTCGGGGCCTTCGTCGGCGCCGGTCACACCCGCCTGCTGGGCCCCGCGGCGGACAGCCCGCTCACACGCAAGCGCGATTTCGGTACCGCCGCTGGGGCGGTGGTCTGGAGGTTCTGAGCGCCGCGGCCCTGCGCTGCCGGCCGGGCCCGCCTGTGCGGACCCTCAGGCCTGCAGGGTCTGCGAAGCCCACCAGGCGCGGGCGTGACTGACGTCTTGCGCGATACCCTGCTGCAGCGCCTGCAGGCCGCCATACTGCCGCTCGTCGTGCAGCTTGTGCAGCAGTTCCACCCGCAGGCAGCGGCCGTAGCCGCCCTCCGGGCCCAGCGATGACGGCCAGTCCAGGGCGTGGGTCTCCAGCAGCACACGGCCAGCGTCTTCCACCGTCGGGCGCACGCCCAGGCTGGCCACGCCGGGCACCGCGGCCTCGCCCAGGCCATGGATGCGCGCCACGAAGATGCCCAGCACCGCAGGTCGTGGGTGGGCGAAGCGCAGGTTCAGCGTGCGAAAGCCCAGTTCGCGCCCGAGCTTGCGACCGTGGATGGCACGCCCGCTGATGGCGTAGGGGCGCCCCAGCAGGCTGGCTGCCGCGGCCATGTCGCCTGCGGCCAGCGCCTGGCGCACGGCCGAGCTGGACACGCGCAGACCGTGCACCTCGAAACTGCGCATGCGGGCCACGTCGAACTGCAGCCGCCCGCCGGCCTCGTCCAGCAGGGCGTAGTCGCCTGCACGTCCGGCCCCGAAGCGGAAGTCGTCGCCGACCATCACCAGGCGCGCCCCCAGGCCATCCACCAGGACGCGGCTGATGAAGTCCTGCGGTGCCAGGCCCGCCAGGGCGTCGTCGAATCGCAGCACCACCAGCCGGTCCACGCCGCAGCGGGCCAGGGCCGTCACCGTGTCGCGCAACGTGGAAATGCGCGCGGGCGCTGCCTCGGGACGGCCGTGGCGCCGGGCGAAGAAGTCGCGAGGGTGGGGTTCGAAGGTCACCACACCACTGGGCAGGCCGCGCTGGCGCGCCTCGTGCGTCAGCATGGCCAGCATGGCCTGGTGGCCGCGGTGCACGCCGTCGAAGTTGCCTATGGTCAGCGCGCAGGCTTGGCGCGCTGATGGGGGCGGAAGCCCGCGAAAGACCTGCATGCAAGGATTATCGCGAGGCCGGTCAGGCCTTCACAGCGGGGTACAGCGCAGCCGGCTCCAGCCAGCGCCACTGCCCGGGCGGCAGATCCTGCGGCAGCGTGAAGGCGCCGATGGCGCTGCGGTGCAGCGCCTCCACGCGATTGCCCACCGCGGCCACCATGCGCTTGACCTGGTGGTATCGGCCCTCCGTCAGTGTCAGGCGCAGCGTGTGCTCGCCAGTGGCCTGCACCTCCAGGGCCGCCACCGGCGCCGGGTCGTCGTCCAGCACCACGCCCGCGCGCAGGGCCGCCAATTGGCGCTCGTCCAAGGCGTGACGGGCGGTCACTTCATAGACCTTGGGCATGTGCTTTCTTGGCGAGGTCAGGCGGTGGATCAGGGCGCCGTCATCGGTGAGCAGCAGCAGCCCGGTGGTGTCCTCGTCCAACCGGCCCACGGGCTGCAGCCCGCGGGTGCGCAGCGGGGCGGGCAACAGGCTCATGACGCTGGGATGATGGCGCGGCTTCAAGGAGCACTCGTAGTGGGCCGGTTTGTGCAGCGCCACCAGGGCCTTGTCCAGGTAAGGCCAGTCCCGGCCGTCCACGCAGAACACCAGTCCCTTCGCGCTGAACTCCTCGTCCGGGTCTTCGCAGACGCGCCCGGCGATCGACACCTGGCCATCCAGCACCCGGCCCACGCATTCGCGCCGCGTGCCGAAGCCCTGGCTGAAGAGGATGGCCGACAGACGCACCAGGTCACCCGGGAGCGGGCCGGCCGCCCAGGTCTCGCAGGGCGGGCAGGCCGTAGGCCGGCAGGCTTTCGGCGGCGCGCACGGCCCGGCGTATCGCCCGGGACATGAGTTCCGCCGCCACGGCGCCCAGCCCGCTCAACTCGTTCACCGCGCCGGCCCGGCCCGTGGCCAGGGCGAACAGCGTGTCGCCGTCGTGGGTGGTGATGGGGTCGATGGCGCGCGACAGGCCATGGTGCGCCAGCGAAGCCAGCTTGTTGGCCTGCGCCTTGGTCAGCGCAGCGTCGGTGGCCACCAGCCCGATGGTGGTGGCGGTGCCCGGCTGCAGCCGCAGCGGGCCCTCGCCACGCATCAGCGCCGCCGTGGTGCCCACCAGGCGCAGGCCCTGCTCGTCGCGCGCGCCGGCCAGCACCCGACCGTTCTCGTCCAGCACATCGCCCACCGCGTTGACGGCCACCAGCGCCGCCACGGTGAAGCCGCCCAGCCGCGCGGAGGCCGTGCCGATGCCCCCCTTCATTGCCCGCCGGATGCCGAAGAGCTTGCCCACGGCCGCGCCTGCGCCTGCGCCCACGTTGCCCTCGGCCACGGGGTCCGTGGTGGCGGCATCACAGGCGGCGCGCCCGGCTTCAGCGTCGGGGCGGACGCGGTGGTCACCCACCCACAGGTCAAACAGCACGGCGCTGGGCACCAGGGGCACCCGGGCCGGGCCGACCTGCAGGCCGTGACCCCGCTCGTCCAGCCACTGCACCACACCGGTGGCGGCAGCCAGCCCGAACGCGCTGCCGCCCGTCAGCAGCACCGCGTGCACGTGCTCCACGGTGTTTTCCGACTTCAGCAGGTCGGTCTCGCGCGTGCCCGGCGCCCCGCCGCGTACGTCCACCCCGCACACCGCACCGTGCTCGCACAGCACCACCGTGCAGCCGGTGGGCCGGCGCGAATCGGTGAAGTGGCCGACCTTCAGGCCCGCCACATCGGTGAGGCCGCCCTCGGATCTCGCGCCAGGATCAGGCGAAGACACCAGCCGTGTCCTGCATGCGGCAGCTCACCTCGCCCAGGTGGTGCATGGTGTCGCCCCAACTCATCTCCAGCAGCGTCAGGCGCTTGAAGTAGTGGCTGGCTGCATACTCATCAGTGACACCGATGCCGCCGTGGAGCTGGATGCATTCCTGCCCCACCTGGCGCATGCTGCGACCCAGTTGCACCTTGGCCTGCGACAGGGCCCGCCGGCGCGCGGCCTCGGGCTCGCCCAGCTTCATGCTGGCGAAGTAGCTCATCGAGCGACCCAGCTCCAGCTGCATCTTCACATCGGCCATGCGGTGCCGCAGGGCCTGGAAGCTGGCGATGGGCACGCCGAACTGCTTGCGCGTGTTCATGTAGTCCACGGTCAGAGCCACCAGCCGGTCCATCAGGCCGGTGCCTTCGGCGCAGGCCGCGGCGATGCCCACGTCGGCCGCCAGGGCCAGCGGCGCGTAGCCGGTGGCGGTGAGCAGCGTGGCCGGCGCGGCCGCCAGCGTCAGTTCTGCCGCGCGGCCGCCGTCCTGGGTGGGGTAGCCACGCAGGCCCACGCCCGCGCCGGCGGCCTCCACCAGGAACAGGCCGATGCCGGCGGGATCGTCGTCGGCGCCGGCCAGCCGCGCTGGCACGATGAAGGCGTCGGCTTCGTCGCCAGCGGGCACCACGCTCTTGGCGCCGCTGAGCACGTGGCCTGCGCCGGTGACCGTGGCACGGGTGGTGACGTGGTGCAGACGGTAGCGCGCCGCCCGTTCCTGGTGGGCCAGCACCACCAGGGCTTCGCCGGCCGCGATGCGCGGCAGCCACTGCGCCTGCACGGTGGGCGGGGCAGCAGCCAGCAGATGAGGGGTCACCAGCGCGGCGGCGGCGTAGGGGGCATGCACCAGGCCACGGCCCAGTTCCTCCATCACCACCATCGCTTCCACCGGCCCGAAGCCCAGGCCACCCTGCGCCTGCGGCACGGCCAGGCCCATCAGGCCCAGTTCGGCCAACTCGGCCAGCACCTCGCGCGAGGTGCCCCCCGCCTTGGCCAGCGCATGCCGGCGCTCAAAGGCAAACCCCTTTTCGACCCAGCGCCCCACCGCCTCGCGCAGCGCGATCTGATCATCCGAAAACTCGAAGTCCATCGTCGTCTCCCGTCCGTGGGCTCAGCCCAGCACCGTCTGCGCGACGATGTTGCGTTGCACTTCGTTCGACCCGCCGTAGATGGTGGTCTTGCGGAAGTTGAAATACGTGCCGGCCAGGGGCGCGGCCTGCGGCACGGCGCCGGGCCACAGGGCGGCCAGGGCCTGATCGCCCTGCCAGCCGGCCTCCATGGCCTCGCGCACCAGCGGCACCGTGGCGGGGCCGGCGGCCAGCATCATCAACTCGGTGTAACGCTGCTGGATCTCGCTGCCGCGGATCTTCAGCAGCCCGGCCACATCCAGGCTCTGCTTGCCGCTGGTTTCTGCCGACAGCACCCGCAGCACCATCATCTCCAGGGCCACGACATCCACCTCCAGCAGGGCGATCTGATCGCGAAAGCGCGCGTCCTCCCACACGCCGACGTCCCTGGCGATGCGCTTGAGGCGCTCCAGCTCGCGCTTGGCGCGGTTGACATCGGCGATGTTGGTGCGCTCGTGACCGAGCAGGTGCTTGGCGTAGGTCCAGCCCTTGTTTTCCTCGCCTACGAGGTTCTCCACCGGCACCTCGACGTTGTCGAACCAGACCTCGTTGACCTCGTGCTCGCCGTCCAGCGTGATGATGGGGCGCACGGTGATGCCGGGGCTCTTCATGTCGATGAGCAGGAAGCTGATGCAGGTCTGCGGCTTGCCTTCGCTGCTGGTGCGCACCAGGCAGAAGATCCAGTCGCCGTACTGGCCCAGGGTCGTCCAGGTCTTCTGACCGTTGACGACGTAGGTGTTGCCTCGGCGTTCGGCGCGGCACTTCATGCTGGCCAGGTCGGAGCCCGATCCGGGCTCGCTGTAGCCCTGGCTCCACCAGACCTCGCCGCTGGCGATGCCGGGCAGCAGGCGCTGCTGCTGCTCCTTGTTGCCGTAGGCCATGATGACCGGAGCCACCATCACCGGGCCGAAGGGCACGATGCGCGGCGCGCCGGTCAT
>JBJTZN010000071.1:0-42939 GCA_046087245.1 Rubrivivax sp. | reverse complement strand
AAGGGCACGGTGCTGCTGGTGCTGCGCAAGCGCCAGCGCCAGCACAAGACCACGCGCGACGACCTGGCTTGGGAGATCCAGGAAGAGGTGGAGAAGCAGGTGGCCGACTTGACCGGCCTGAACCAGCAGGCCAAGGGCCTGTACCGCGACGAGAACGTGTTCGAGGACGCCGACATCCAGATGGCCGGCTACGCCGCGGCGCTGCGCGTGCTGACGCGCTATGCGGTAATTGACGGCCGCGACATGAGCGCTGAAGCCATCCGCCCGCGGGTAAAGGGCGAGACCACCTTCGTCGACGGCCTGATTGCCTTTGCCGTGGACACGGCCAACCAGTGCCAGGTGCCGCAAGGCGTGGCCAAGGCGCACTGGGACCGGCTGTCCGGTGCCGAGCGCTTCTACCTGAAGATGCTGGACATGGAGGCCCGTGGCGCCAAGACGCTGGACAACTACCAGAACTTCGCCAAGGCCTTCAAGGTGCGCGACTTCGGGCCCCTGCTGGCCAGCCGCAAGGCCAACGAGGCCCGCTTGAAGAGCGCCGTGGACTTTGGCCGGGCCGAGATGGGCGAGGGCTCGGAGCTGCACCAGTCGGTACTGCGCGCCGCGCTGTATGCGGTGATGGAGCTGCAGAAGGGCGTGGACGGCAGCGAGGTGCTGGCGCACCTGACGCTGAACGTGCCCAACTACTACAGCGACGTGACGCAGCGCGAGCTGGTGGCTGAGCTGGCGGGCTACCTGGCCAAGCGGCTGGAGGCGCTGCGGCCTGAAGAGGCCAGCGCCGAGCGCGTGCTGCGCGAGCTGGTGAAGAACCAGCGCCTGGGCTGAGAAGCTGTGAACGAACCCTCCACGCCCGCTCGGCCGTCCCAGGACGAGCCGCTCGTCGTTGCAAATGCTCGCCATAGCCCGAGCTATGGCTGCGCTTTGCGCCTAGATCGGCGCGCCCTGGGCCATCCGCTCGGGCGCGGCCGGTTCATTCACAGCTTCTGATCGGGGCACGGCGATGCCGCTGGCGCGCATCTTCGTCAGCAGCGTGCAGGGCGAGCTGGCCGCCGAGCGGCGCGCGGTGCGCGACTTCGTGCAGGGTGATGCGCTGCTGCGCCGGTTCTTCGAGGTCTTTCTGTTCGAGGACCTGCCCGCCGCGGACCGGCGCGCTGACGCCACCTACCTGACCGAGGTGGACCGCTGCGACCTGTACGTGGGCCTCTTCGGGCGCGACTACGGCTCGGAAGACGCCGAGGGCGTGTCGCCCACCGAGCGTGAGTTCGACCGCGCCACGGCCGCCGGCAAGGTGCGCCTGGTGTACCTGAAGCGCACGGCCGACCGGCACCCCAAGATGGCCGCGCTGGTGCGCCGCGCCGAAAGCCAGGTGGTGCGTCGGCAGTTCGACAGCGAGCCGGCGCTCCAGGCCGCGCTGTATGCCAGCCTGGTGGATTGGCTGGAACGCACGGGCCGGCTGCGCACCAAGCCCTTCGACGCGGCGGCTTGCCCCGAGGCGGGGCTGGGCGACCTGGCGGCGGACCAGCTGGAGATCTTTCTGGGCCGGGCGCAGACGCAACGTGGCTACGTGCACGGCCCGGGCACGCCCATGGCGGCGGCCCTGGCTCACCTGAACCTGCTGGACCAGGGGGCTCCCAGCCATGCGGCGGTGCTGCTGTTCGGTAGCCGGCCGCAGCGCTTCTTGCCGTCGTCGGAGGTGAAGTGCATGCACTTCCACGGCACAGAGCTGAGCAAGCCCATCCCGTCGTACCAGGTGTTCAAGGGCACGGTGTTCGAGCTGGTGGACGCGGCGATGGACTTCGTGCTGTCCAAGGTGGCGCGGCGCGTGGGCACGCGCGCCGAGAGCACGCAGGTGCCGGTCAACTACGAGCTTCCGCGCGCGGCGGTGGCGGAAGCCATCGTCAACGCGGTGGCGCACCGCGACTACGCCAGCGGCGCCAGCGTGCAGGTGATGCTGTTCGCTGACCGGCTGGAGGTGTGGAACCCGGGCGAGCTGCCCCCGGCCCTGACGCTGGAAGGCCTACTGCTGCCGCATGCGTCGATTCCGCGCAACCCGTTGATCGCCGAGCCCATGTTCCTGGCCGGCTATGTGGAAAAGGCCGGCAGCGGCACGCTGGACATGGCCACCCGCTGCCGGGCGGCGGGGCTGCCGCCGCCGGAGTTCCGCCAGACGGGCGGGCAGTTTGTGCTGGTGCTGCGGCGTCCGCCGGGCGAGGCGACCCCGGAAGTCACCCCGGAAGTCACCCCGGAAGTCACCCCGGATGAGGCGATGGCGCGCCTGCTCGGCGCCTTGGCCGGCGAGATGACGCGCCAGCAGTTGCAGCAGGCGCTGGGCCTGAAGGACGACGAGCACTTCCGCAAGGCCTACCTGCAGCCGGCCCTGGCCGCCGGCCTGATTGAGATGACCGTGCCCGACAAGCCGAAAAGCCGGCTCCAGAAGTACCGCAAGGCGGGTGCGCGATGAGCGGCATCCGGCGTTTTTCGTCGCGCCGCCAGCGCCTGGACCATGCCTTCCTGAACCAGAAGCTTGCGGGCGCGCGCTCGTACCGGCGCATTGCCGGCTACTTTCGCAGCTCGATCTTCGAGCTGGTGGGCGAAGAGATCGCGGGCATTCCCAAGGTGCAGGTCATCTGCAACAGCGAGCTGGATGCCGCCGACGTGCTGATCTCCAAGCACGCCCGCGAGACGGCGCTCAAGGAGCGCTGGAACGAGGCACCGGCCGAGGTGGAGGCGCTGATGCACCGCGAGCGCTACCGCACCCTGCACCAGCTGCTGACCAGCGGGCGGGTCGAGATCCGCGTGGTGCCCAAGAACAGCGTGTTCGTGCACGGCAAGGCCGGCGTGATCGAGGCGGCCGATGGCAGCAAGACGAGCTTCCTGGGCTCGATCAACGAAACGCGCAGCGCCTTCGCCCACAACTACGAGATCCTGTGGGAAGACCCGTCACCCGAGGGCGTGGCCTGGGTCGAAGAAGAGTTCGACGCACTGTGGGCGGATGCCTTTCCGCTGCCTGACGCCATCGTCGAAGAAGTGGAACGCATCGCCAAGCGCGTGGAGATCCGCTTCGCCGACGTGAAGCCGCAGAACGTGCCCGGCGCGGCGCTGGCCGAGAGCCCCATCTACCGCGGAGGCGAGCAGTTGCAGCCCTGGCAGCGCTCGTTCGTGACGCTGTTCCTGCAGCACCGCGAGACCTACGGCCGCGCACGCCTGCTGCTGGCCGACGAGGTGGGCGTTGGCAAGACCTTGTCGCTGGCGGCCAGCGCCATGGTGTCAGCGCTGTTAGGCGATGGGCCGGTGCTGATCTTGTGCCCCTCGACGCTGACGATGCAGTGGCAGGTGGAGCTGGCCGACAAGCTGGGCATTCCGAGTGCCGTGTGGTCCTCGACCAAGAAGCTGTGGATCGACCCGCAGGGCCGCGAGGTGCGCACGCGCGGGGCGGAGGACGTGGCGCGTTGCCCGGCGCAGATCGCCATCGTCTCCACCGGGCTGGTGTTCCATGACTCCGACGAGTGCCAGCACCTTCTGGCGCGCCGCTACGGCACCGTGGTGCTGGACGAAGCGCACAAGGCGCGCCGCCGCGCCACGCCCAATGGGCAGATGGGTGAGCCGAACAACCTGCTCGACTTCATGATGAAGATCGGCTCGCGCACCAAGAACCTGCTGCTGGGCACGGCCACGCCCATCCAGACCGAGGTGTACGAGCTGTGGGACCTGCTGGCCGTGCTGGGCGTCAATGCCGAGTTCGTGCTGGGACGTACGCCCTTCAGCCGCTGGACCGATTGGCGCCGTGCGCTGCCCGTGGTGAAGGGCGACGAGGTGCCCGCCGACGATAAGGAGGCCTGGGAGTGGCTGCGCAACCCGCTGCCCCCGGGAGACGAAGACGCGATGTTCGCCACGCTGCGGCTGCAGATCGGCCTGCCGGAGCAGAGCTTCTTTACCGACTGCGGGTTCGGCTCGCTGGGCTTCCTGGAGCAGCAGGCCATCTCGGCGGCCACGGTGCCGGGTTTTCTTCGGGAGCACAACCCCGTGGTGCGGCACACGGTGCTGCGGCGGCGGGTGACGCCGGAAGACGCCGGCCTGCTGCAACGGGTGGGCGTGGACATCCACCCCGACCCTGACGCGCCGGCAGGCCACTACGGGAGCGTGTCGTTCCAGCGGCATGGTCTGGTTGCGAACCTGCCGTTCGATCTGGCCTACCAAGCCGCGGAAGCCTTCACGGTACTGCTGAAGCAGCGCACCAAGGCAGCGGGCTTCATGCGAACGCTGCTGCTGCAGCGCATCTGCTCCAGCTTTGCGTCCGGCCGGTCGACGGCCGAGAAGATGCTGCAGCGCGAGTTGCTTGACGAAGAAGACGAGGCGCAGCAAGTGGCCGAAGTGCTGGATGCCTTGACGGCGGATGAGGCCGGGCAGCTGCAGGCCATCGTGCAGGAACTGTCCCGACCGGAAGCGCGCGACCCGAAGACGGCGGCGGTGAAGTACTTCCTGACGCAGCACCGCACCGACGGCCGGACCTGGCTGGAGCATGGCTGCATCGTCTTCAGCCAGTACTACGACACGGTGCGGACTCTGGCCGCGGAGCTGGCTGCCGCGTTGCCAGCCATCCCCGTCGCGATCTATGCGGGCGCGGGCCGCAGTGGCATCTACCGCGGAGCAGACTTCGCGACCGTGGAGCGAGAGGAGATCAAGGCCGAGGTGAAGCAGCACAGGATTAAGCTGCTGATCGCCACCGACGCCGCGTGCGAAGGTCTGAATCTGCAGACGCTGGGAACCTTGATCAACGTCGACCTCCCCTGGAACCCCTCACGCCTGGAGCAGCGCCTGGGCCGCATCAAGCGATTCGGCCAGGTGAGGCAGGGCGTGGACATGCTCAACCTCGTGTACCACGGCTCACAGGACGAACAGGTGTACTCGGCGATCTCGCGCCGCATGAAAGACCGCTACGACATCTTCGGCAGCCTGCCCGACACCATCGAGGATGACTGGATCAGCAACGTCGAGCAACTGGAGCAGCGCATGGACGAGTACATGCACCTTCGCGCCCGGGCACGCAATGCGTTCGAGATCCGCTACCAGGAGACCATCGACCCGGACCGGGACCGGTGGGAGCTGTGCGCAGAAGTGCTGTCTCGGCGGGACATCTTGGACAAGCTATCGGAGTCGTGGTGAGTTGAAGGCTAGCCGGGCCGTGCGCATACCGCGATGGCGGCCAGCTACTTCACGCCTTGCGATGCTGACCGGCGCATCTTGTCGACCACGTCAACCTGCGTTTACCAGTGCGGCATCGGGTGCTGCGGATCCCGATGCGCGTGCCGCTGGTCGAGGCGGGGTTGAAGCGGCAGGCCTGAAGACGCGGGTCCTGCCGCAGGGGTTCAGGCCACCGTGACCGGAATCTTGCCGATCTTGGCCTGCCACTCCTTCGGCCCGGTCTGGTGCACGCTGGTGCCGCTGGCGTCCACGGCCACGGTCACGGGCATGTCCTTGACGTCGAACTCGTAGATGGCTTCCATGCCCAGGTCGGCAAAGCCCACCACCTTCGAGGCCTTGATGGCCTTGCTGACCAGGTAGGCCGCGCCGCCCACGGCCATCAGGTAGGCGCTCTTGTGCTGGCGGATGGCGTCGATGGCCACCGGGCCGCGCTCGGCCTTGCCCACCATGGCGATGAGGCCGGTCTTCTCCAGCATCATGTCGGTGAACTTGTCCATGCGCGTGGCCGTCGTCGGGCCCGCCGGGCCCACCACCTCGTCACGCACCGGGTCCACCGGGCCGACGTAGTAGATGACGCGGTTGGTGAAATCCACAGGCAGCTTCTCGCCCTTGGCCAGCATGTCCTGGATGCGCTTGTGCGCGGCGTCGCGCCCCGTGAGCATCTTGCCGTTGAGCAGCAGGGTCTGGCCCGGCTTCCAGCTCGCCACCTCGGCAGGGGTGAGGGTGTCGAGGTTCACGCGCTGGCTCTTCTGCGTGTCGGGCACCCAGTTCACCTTCGGCCACAGGTCCAGGCTGGGCGGCTCCATGAAGGCCGGGCCTGAGCCGTCCAGCACCACATGCGCGTGGCGCGTGGCGGCGCAGTTGGGAATCATCGCCACCGGCAGGCTGGCAGCGTGCGTCGGCCAGGTGGCGATCTTCACGTCCAGCACCGTCGTCAGGCCGCCCAGGCCTTGCGCGCCGATGCCCAGCGCGTTGACCTTCTGGTACAGCTCGATGCGCATTTCCTCGAGCTTGTTGGACGGGCCGCGCGCCAGCAGGTCGAACATGTCGATGGGCTCCATCAGCACTTCCTTGGCCAGTAGCATGGCCTTCTCGGCGGTGCCGCCCACGCCAATGCCCAGCATGCCCGGCGGGCACCAGCCGGCGCCCATGGTGGGCACGGTCTTGAGCACCCAGTCCACCAGCTTGTCGCTGGGGTTCATCATGATGAACTTGCTCTTGTTCTCGCTGCCGCCGCCCTTGGCGGCCACGGTCACGTCCACGGTGTGGCCGGGCACCACGCTCATGTGCACGACGGCGGGGGTGTTGTCCTTGGTGTTCTTGCGCTCGAAGATCGGGTCGGCCAGTACCGAGGCGCGCAGGGGGTTGTCCGGGTCCAGGTAGCCGCGGCGCACGCCGTCGTTCACCGCGTCTTCGATGGAGCCCGGGAAGCCTTCGAAGCGCACGTCCATGCCGATCTTCAGGAACACGTTGACGATGCCGGTGTCCTGGCAGATGGGCCGGTGGCCCTCGGCGCACATGCGCGAATTGGTGAGGATCTGCGCAATCGCGTCCTTGGCCGCCGGCGAGGCCTCGCCTTCGTAGGCGCGGGCCAGGTGGGCGATGTAGTCGGCCGGGTGGTAGTAGCTGATGTACTGCAGCGCGGCGGCAACGGTGTCGACGAGGTCGGCGTGGCGAATGATGCTGGGCATGGCGGTGGCGTGATCAGTGTTGGGGCTTGACCGAGTGGCCGGACATCAGCTTGTCCGCGTAGGCGATGGCCAGGGCCGAGAACAGGAAGGCGATATGGATGATGGTCTGCCACAGCAGCACCTTCTCCTCGTAGTTCGCGGCGTTGATGAAGGTCTTGAGCAGGTGGATGGAGCTGATGCCGATGATGGCGGTGGCCAGCTTGACCTTCAGCACCGAGGCGTTCACATGGCTCAGCCATTCGGGCTGGTCGGGGTGGCCCTCCAGGTTCAGGCGCGAGACGAAGGTTTCGTAGCCCCCGACGATCACCATGATCAGCAGATTGCTGATCATCACCACATCGATCAGCGCCAGCACCACCAGCATGATGATGGTCTCGTTGAGCTGCTTGATGGGCTCGTAGCCGGTGACGACGCCCGCGGCGTCCTTGATCGCCAGGGCCTTGTAGCCGATGCTGGTGACCAGTTGCTGCAACGCGGCCTGGCTGCCGAAGGCGGCCTCCACCAGGTGCACCAGTTCCACCCAGAAGTGGTAGACGTACACCGCCTGCGCCAGAATGAGCCCCAGGTACAGCGGCAACTGCAGCCATCGGCTGGCGAAGATCAGCCCGGGCAGGCCGTGCAGGCGGCGCGCCGCGGACTTGGAGGGGGTGTTCATGGGGTGGTGGGTCAGGGCAGTGGCAGGCCGGCCAGGCTGACCGGTTCGTACGACCGGTATTGGGGTCGATCCCGTTGCGTGAAATTGTAGGCGCGCCAACATAAGGGGTTTGTCGCGCGCCAGCACAGTTCGCAGCGACGCGCCCTGGCAGAGTAAGGGCTCCGTCAGAGCGCTTGTTCAGAGTGCGGATCCGTCTGCAAGACCACCGCGCGTTGCAGGGCACTCCCGCCTTGTGGGCCACGAAACCTTTGACGACATCAGGAGACAAGCCATGTCCAGCGATCAAGCCACCGCCCTGAAGACCTACCAGCCGCCGCCGGCCTTGGCCGCTGCGGCCGCCGTGTCCGGCATGGCCAGGTACCAGGCGCTGTGCGCCGAGGCCGAGGCCGACTACGAGGGCTACTGGGCCCGCCTGGCACGCGAGCTCATCTTCTGGAAGACGCCCTTCACGAAGGTGCTCAACAGCAGCACGGCGCCTCTGTTCAAGTGGTTCGAGGACGGCACGCTGAACGCCTCCTACAACTGCCTGGACCGCCACGTCGAGGCCGGCCGCGGCGACAAGACCGCGCTCATCTTCGAGGCCGACGGCGGTGAGGTCACCAAGGTCACCTACAAGGAATTGCTGGTGCGCACCTGCCAGATGGCCAACGGGCTGAAGAGCCTGGGTGTGAAGAAGGGCGACCGCGTCATCATCTACATCTCCATGTCGGTGGACGGCGTGGCGGCCATGCAGGCCTGCGCCCGCATCGGTGCCACCCACTCGGTGGTGTTCGGCGGCTTCTCGGCGCAGTCGCTGCGAGACCGCATCGAGGACACTGGCGCCGTGGCCGTGATCACCGCCGACCAGCAGGTGCGCGGTGGCAAGCACCTGCCGCTCAAGGCCATCGTCGACGAGGCCCTGACCCTGGGCGGCTGCGACAGCGTGAAGAATGTGCTGGTGGTCCGGCGCACCGGTGTCGAACTGGCCATGACCGCCGGGCGCGACCGCTGGATGGGCGATGTGCTGGCCGGCCAGCCCAGCACCTGCGAGCCCGAGTGGGTAGGAGCCGAGCACCCGCTGTTCCTGCTGTACACCTCCGGCTCCACCGGCAAGCCCAAGGGCGTGCAGCACTCCACGGGCGGCTACCTGCTGCACGCGGCGCTGACCACCAAGTGGACCTTCGACCTGAAGGACCACGACATCTTCTGGTGCACGGCCGACATCGGCTGGGTCACGGGCCACAGCTACATCACCTACGGCCCGCTGGCCCTGGGCGGCACGGAGATCGTCTTCGAAGGCGTGCCCACTTATCCCGACGCCGGCCGCTTCTGGAAGATGATCCAGGACCACAAGGTCTCCATCTTCTACACCGCGCCCACGGCCATCCGCTCGCTGATCAAGGCGGCCGAGGCCAACGCGGCGGTGCACCCCAAGTCCTACGACCTGTCCAGCCTGCGCATCCTGGGCTCGGTGGGTGAGCCCATCAACCCGGCCGCCTGGGAGTGGTACCACGCCAACGTGGGTGGCGGCCGCTGCCCCATCGTGGACACCTTCTGGCAGACGGAGACCGGCGGCCACATGATCACCCCCATGCCCGGCGCCACGCCGCTGGTGCCGGGGTCGTGCACGCTGCCCTTCCCGGGCATCCAGGCGGCCATCGTGGACGAAGCGGGCAACGATGTGCCCAACGGCCAGGGCGGCATCCTGGTGGTGAAGAAGCCCTGGCCCAGCATGATCCGCACCATCTGGGGCGACGACGCGCGCTTCAAGAAGAGCTACTACCCCGAGGAGCTCAAGGGCTACTACCTGGCCGGTGACGGCGCCATCCGCGACAAGGACACGGGCTACTTCACCATCACCGGCCGCATCGACGACGTGCTGAACGTCTCGGGCCACCGCATGGGCACGATGGAGATCGAGTCGGCCCTGGTGAGCTGCACCGAACTGGTGGCCGAAGCCGCGGTGGTCGGCCGCCCGGATGAGACCACGGGCGAGGCCATCTGCGCCTTCGTGGTGCTCAAGCGCACACGCCCCACGGGCGAGGAAGCCAAGAAGATCGCCAACGAGCTGCGCAACTGGGTGGCCAAGGAGATCGGCCCCATCGCCAAGCCCAAGGACATCCGCTTCGGCGACAACCTGCCCAAGACCCGCTCGGGCAAGATCATGCGCCGCCTGCTGCGCTCCATCGCCAAGGGCGAAGCCATCACCCAGGACACGAGTACCTTGGAAAACCCCGCCATCCTGGATCAATTGGCACAGACCAATTGATCGAGGCGGCGCCGCAAGGCGCCGCGCGGCGAAGCCGCGATGCGGGGCTCCGGCGAAGGCTGACTTCCGCAGTTGCGGAAGTCAAGGCCCGCAGGGCCGGCCGAAGCCAAAACCTGCCGGGGAACGGGATTCAGTCCGCGTCCAGCACGGCGCCCTTGCTGGCGCTGGCTGCGTTGCGCGCGAACTTGGCCAGCACGCCGCGGGTGTAGCGCGGCGCGGGCTGCTTCCAGGTGGCCCGGCGCGCCGCGATCTTGGCCTCGGGCACGTTCAGCTGCAGCAGCAACTGGTGCGCGTCGATGGTGATCGAGTCCCCCTCGTGCACCAGCGCGATCAGGCCGCCCGCGTAGGCCTCGGGGGCGACGTGGCCGACCACCATGCCCCAGGTGCCGCCGGAGAAGCGGCCGTCCGTGATCAGGCCCACGCTCTCGCCCAGGCCCTGGCCGATCAGTGCCCCCGTGGGGGCCAGCATCTCCGGCATGCCCGGTCCGCCCTTGGGCCCCAGGTAGCGCAGCACCATCACATCGCCCGCCTTGATCTGGTTGGCCATGATGGCGGCCAGTGCCGACTGCTCGTCGTCGAACACCCGCGCCGGCCCGGTGATCACCGGGTTCTTCAAGCCGGTGATCTTGGCCACGCAGCCCTCGGGCGACAGGTTGCCCTTGAGGATGGCCAGGTGGCCCTGGGCGTAGATCGCGTTGTCCACCGTGTGGATCAGATCCTGGTCGGCACGCGGCACGTCGGGTACATCGGCCAGGTTTTCCGCCACCGTCTTGCCGGTGATGGTGATGCAGTCGCCGTGCAGCAGGCCGGCATTGAGCAGCACCTTCATCACCTGCGGAATGCCGCCCGCGCGGTGCAGGTCGATGGCCATGTACTTGCCGCTGGGCTTGAGGTCGCAGATCACCGGCACCTTGCGGCGCACGCGCTCGAAGTCATCGATGGACCAGTCCACACCCGCCGCGTGTGCGATGGCCAGGAAGTGCAACACCGCGTTGGTGGAGCCACCGGTGGCCATGATCACGGACACCGCGTTCTCGATGGACTTGCGCGTGACGATGTCACGCGGCTTGAGGTCGGCCTTGACCGCCTCCACCAGCACCCGCGCGGCCTCGGAGGTGTAGGCGACGATCGGGTCCTCGACGTTGGCCATCGTCGAGGAAAAGGGCAGGCTCATGCCCAGCGCCTCGAACGACGAGGACATGGTGTTGGCGGTGTACATGCCGCCGCACGAGCCGCTGCCAGGAATGGCCCGCTTCTCGATCTCGCAGAAGTCTTCCTCGCTCATCTTGCCGGCGCTGAACTGACCCACGGCCTCGAAGACGCTGACGATGTTGAGGTCCTGGCCCTTGTACTTGCCGGGCAGGATGGTGCCGCCGTACACGTAGATGGCCGGCACGTTGGCGCGCAGCATGCCGATCATGCCGCCGGGCATGTTCTTGTCGCAGCCACCGATGACCAGCACCCCGTCCATCCACTGGCCGCCCACGCAGGTCTCGACGCAATCGGCAATCACCTCGCGCGAGACCAGGCTGTACTTCATGCCCTCCGTCCCCATGGACATGCCGTCGCTGATGGTGGGCACACCAAACACCTGAGGGTTGGCGCCGGCTGCCTTCAGGCCGTCCACGGCGGCGTCCGCCAGCTTCTGCAGGCCGGAGTTGCAGGGGGTGATGGTCGAGTGCCCGTCGGCCACGCCGATCATGGGCTTGCCGAAATCGCTCTCCTGGTAGCCCATGCCGTAGTACATGGAGCGGTTGGGCGCGCGGGCCACACCTTCGGTGATGTTCTTGGAGCGGCGGTTGACTGCCATGGGGGTGGTCTCCTGGATGTCGAGGCCGCACTTTATCGCGCTTGCCTGCTGCCTCCGCCCGTCAGACGGCATGGGCCCGGCTGCCAGCGCGCCGCGTCCTGGGGCGGTCCGCGCAGGGCGTGGACAATGTGCACTGAAGGAGAAGACCCGCATGCTGGTGCACCCGCAGTTCGACCCCGTGGCCCTGTCGCTTGGCCCCGTGCAGGTGCACTGGTACGGGCTGACCTACCTGGTGGCGTTCGGGCTCTTCCTCTTCCTGGCCGGGGTGCGTGTGCGCCAGCCCGGTTTTGCCAGCGCCGGCTGGACCCGACGCGATGTGGAAGACCTGTTGTTCTTCGGCGTGGTGGGCGTGGTTCTGGGTGGGCGGCTGGGTTATGCCTTGTTCTACAAGCCCGGGTACTACCTGCAACACCCGCTGGAGGTGCTGATGTTGTGGCAGGGCGGCATGTCCTTTCACGGCGGGCTGCTGGGCGTGGTGCTGGCCATGGCCTTGTTTGCGAAGCTGCGCCGGCGGCCCTTCCTGCAGGTCACCGATCTGATCGCGCCTTGCGTGCCCACGGGCCTGGCCAGTGGACGCATCGGCAACTTCATTAACGGCGAGCTCTGGGGCCGCCAGGCCGACGTCGCACTGCCCTGGGCCATGGCCTTTCCGCAGTCGGGCAGCCTGATGCCGCGCCATCCCTCGCAGCTGTACCAGTTCCTGCTGGAGGGTCTGCTGCTGTTCGTCCTGCTGTGGTGGTACGGGCGCCGAACCCGGCCCCTGGGTCAGGTGTCGGGCGCCTTCCTGGTGGGCTACGGGGTGTTGCGGTTCGTGGCCGAATACTTCCGCGAGCCCGACGCCTTCCTGGGCCTACTGGCGCTGGACATGAGCATGGGCCAGTGGCTCTGCGTGCCCATGGTGCTGGCAGGCGCCTGGCTGATGGCGCGGTCAAGCCGCGCCCCCGCCCTGCATTGAGCCCATTGAATCCCCACGGCCCCACTGCCCATGCGACAGATCTTTCTGGATACCGAGACCACCGGCCTGGATGCTGCGGCGGGTGACCGCATCGTCGAGATCGGCTGCATCGAGATGGTGAGCCGGCGCCTGACCGGGCGCCACCTGCACCTGTACTTCAACCCCGAGCGCCCCGTGCATCCCGAGGCCCTGCGCGTGCATGGCCTGACCGATGAGTTCCTGGCCGACAAGCCGCGCTTCGCTGAAGGGGCGCCGCAGGTGCTGGAGTTCGTGCAGGGCGCCGAGCTCATCATTCACAACGCCGCCTTCGACACCGGCTTCCTCAACGAGGAGCTCAAGCGCCTGGGTCAGCCCCCGATCCAGACCCTGTCCGCCAAGGTCACGGACTCGCTGGCGATGGCGCGCGAATTGTTTCCCGGCAAGAGCAACTCGCTGGACGCGCTGTGCCGGCGGCTGGAGGTGGACAACAGCCACCGCGCCTTCCATGGTGCGCTGCTGGACGCCGGTTTGCTGGCAGAGGTGTACGTCCGCATGACCCGGGGTCAGGACAGCCTGGTCATCGACGCCGGGGGCGCACACCAGGGCGATCGCAGCGACGGCCCCGCCCTGGACCTGCGCAGATTCGACCTGCCCGTGGTGCCGGCCACCACCGAAGAGTTGCAGGCCCATGAGACCTGGCTGCAGGAGCTGGACAAGGCCAGCGCCGGCCGGACCGTCTGGCGCACCTTGGGCGCCTGAACTTGCGGCGGCAACGTATCCCCGAACAGGTCACGGATCAATTGACACCGGCCTAGCGACGCGGCGCCTCAAGGCGCCGCAGTTTGGTGATGTCGCTGGTGGGCGGTGCAGGGTTCGAACCTGCGACCCCTGCCGTGTGAAGGCAGTGCTCTACCGCTGAGCTAACCGCCCGGTCGGGTTCAACCGGAGCCAGCGATTATGCCATCGCGGCGGGCGCTGCCTGGCCACGCCCGGGTCAGGGCAGGGAGCGGGTGAGGATGGAGGCGATGGCGCGGTTGCGCTCTTCCGTGGGCAAGGCGCTGAGCCAGGGCAGGCGCCCGGCCACCATCAGATCGGCCAGGCCGTGGGCGAGCGCCCAAGCCGCGGCCACGTCGGCGCTGCCGACAGCCTGCAGCGGACTGGCCGCCGGCGAGGTCTGGCTTCCCGCTGCCGTGACCTGCGCCACGCCCTCGACCAGCGCAAGGAAGGCCGCTTCGGCCGCACTCTTCAGGTTCGGATCGTCGAAATCGGTGCGGTCGGAACCGAACATCAGACGGAACACGGCAGGGTTCTCCAGGGCGAAGGCCACGTAGCCCACGCCGCAGGCCTGCATCTGGGCGCGCGGTGCGGGTGCCGCCTGGCGCTGGAAGTCCCGCTGCCGCGCGACGAAGCGCTGGAAGCCGCGCGTGGCCAGGGCGGTGAGCAGGCCCTTGGCGTCGCGGAAGTGGTGGGCAGGCGCGGCGTGGCTGACGCCGGCGCGCTTGGCCACGTTGCGCAGCGAGAAACCCTCGATGCCATGCCGGGCCAGTTCCGCCTCGCCCGCGTCCATCAGGGCCGCGCGCAGATCACCGTGGTGGTAGCGGCGCTCCTGTGGCGGCGGCTGATCTTCCGCAGGTTCGACGGGCTTGTTCATGGGCGGGCGGGCTGGGTGTCCAGAGCGGGTCGCCAGGGACAGGGGCGCATGGCAGAGGCCAACCACAGGTCGAGTGCAAGACTTGACAGTGTATAGATGCGAGCCTACAGTTATCTTTACGGTGTCAAGATACGACTTCCTGACCCCCGACTTCCGTTTCCGGTTTGCTCATCCGCTTGGTGCCCACCATGTCATCAGTCCCATCCACTCTCGCCACATCCTTCAAGTTCCGTGCGTCTGCCGTCTTGCAATGCTGGAGGCTGCGTCGCGCCGCCGTGGCACGCCGCATCGCGTTGGCCTTGGATGCCTGTGGTGTCCGGTTGTCGTCGTGGCCGCCCGCTTCCTCCGGAATTGCCCCAGCGCGGGCGGTTCGCACCGTCGCAGCGGTCGCCCTGGCCCTGTCAGTCTCGGGCTGTGCCTACGTCGCCGTGGCCACCGCCCCTGCCAAGCCTTCCAGCGCCACGCGTACGGCCCTCGCGTTGCAAGCCGATGCGGTCTTCTGGCAGACGCTGCATGCAGGCCGCTACGAGGACATCGGTCGAGCGCTGGAGCTGAAGACCGCAGCCTATCTCGAGAACCCGGGCGACGCGCTGACGGCCGCACACGCTGGTTGGCTGCACATCTGGCGCCTGGCCGAGAGCGGACGCCTGGCGCAGGTGCCGGCCACCATCACCAACGACGCCGTCATGGCGCGCAAGTACTTCGAGGAGGCCGTGCGGCTGCAACCGGGCGAGGCGCGCTTCCAGGGTTTCCTGGGTTCGGCACTGCTGGCTGAAGGCTCCATCCACCGCGATGAGAAGCTCACCCGCCGGGGTTACTACACGCTGCTCGACAGCGTTGCCGCCTGGCCCGAGTTCAACCTCTTCACGGCCGGATACTCGATGTCGCGGCTGCCTGCCGGTTCAGCGCGCTTCAAGGAGGCCCTGGAGATGCAGTGGCGAACGCTGGATCTTTGCGCTGGCCAGGCCGTCGACCGCCTGGATCCCGACTTCGGCAGATACATGGCCCTGGCGACGACCAGCGGCCCCAAGCGCGCTTGCTGGAACTCGTGGATTGCCCCGCACAACTTTGAAGGATTTTTCCTGAACATGGGTGACATGCTGGTGAAAGCCGGCGATGTGGCCACGGCGCGAAAGATCTACGCCAACGCGCGCCACTCGCCGACCTACTCCGAATGGAAGCATCGATCACTGCTCGAGCAGCGCATCGCCCAGGCTCCCGACAACGTGCAAAGCTTCAACGCCGTTCCCGGCAGTCAGGGTGGGGATGCCAAGCGCCAGATGTTCCAGACCACAGTGGCCTGCATGGCCTGCCATCAGCAATAGTGCGCCGGCGGTTCCGGGGCTGTGCGCTCCCGTACGCCGCTTTGCCGGCGCGGCCGCAAGGCGGTGCGCGCGCCTGGTGGTGTTCCCCTTCGGTCAGGCCCTGATGGGCCGCCCGTTCCTGCCGGGCCTTTGAGCCCGATCGATGGTCCCCCCGACAGGAATCGAACCTGTATCTAGCGCTTAGGAGGCGCTCGTTCTATCCATTGAACTACGGCGGGCGTGGGGGATTCTAGGCAGTCCGGGCGCTGGCGCGTTGCGGGCATCAGTCGAACCGGAAGGCCGACAGCGTGGTCTGCATCACCCGGTCGCTGAAGACCTTGCGACCCTGGCCCCGAGGGGCGGCACCGGCAGCCACCATCAGCGGCAGCAGGTGTTCCTCGGCCTGAGGCGGGTGGCATTGACGCGCCTGGGGAGCGTGCTCCCAGGCGGCGAGTGCGCTGCTGCGCTGGGCGGCCGGGGCCTGGCAGGCTTGGGTGAGCCAGGCGTCGAAGACGTCCGACACCGGCCCGTAGCGCGGGTCGCCATAGGCGCGCATGTGGTGGAAGCTCATGCCGCTTCCCACGATCAGCACGCCCTCGTCGCGCAGCGCCTCAATCGCCTGGCCGGCCGCCAGGTGCGCCTGCGGGTCCAGGTCCTGGCGCAATGACATTTGCACGACCGGCAGGTCCGCGTCAGGAAACATCAGCAGCAGCGGGACGAACATGCCGTGGTCGAAGCCGCGCGATGCGTCCGCGTGGCTGGCCAGGCCTGCGTTGGCCAGCAGGGCCTGCACCCGTTCAGCCAGCGCAGGCGCCCCGGGGGCCGGGTAGCTGAGCTCGTAGGTGTGGGGTGGGAAGCCGTGGTAATCAAAGATCAGATCGGGGGCCGCGCCGGCGGTCACTGCGAAGTCCTGCGACAGCCAGTGCGCTGACACCATGACGACGGCGCGCGGGCGCTGGGGCAGCGTGGCTGCGATGCCCCGCAGAAAGGTGGCCATCGGGTCCCAGATGCCGGGCGGGGTCCAGTCCATGAAGAAGCACGGCCCTGCGCCATGAGGGATGAACCAGGTCGGCATCCTCACCGGTGCGGGGCGGGCGCCAGAGGCTTCGGCGCCGGGGTCTGTCATGACCATGGGAGTTCACTCCAGGTGGGCGCTGACGCTCGGCCCGCGCGTGCGGGGGCTATGGCGGCGCCCGCCCGGGCATGCCCAGGGGCGCCCGGTCGTAGCGCCAGGTCCAGATCAGGTCCACCGAGTTCTCCAGACCGCTCTGGGCGCGCAGGGTGAAGCGCTGGGCGACGCGGTAGATGAGCTGGAAGGTGCCGGCGGTGGCGTTGACGCCGCGCTCGTAGCCGGCATACCAGTTGCGGCTGAGTTGCTTGCCCAGGCGGATGACGGTGTCGCGGCCCTCGGCGTCGGTCTGCATGACCGCCAGGTCGTCGATGCCCAGGGCGCGCAGCAGGGAGTCCGTGGGGGCCTCGCCTTCACCGGCCAGCAGGGCTACGGCCGCGCGCTGCAGCACCGCGGTGTCGGTGCGACCCAGACCTTCGGAGCCTCGACCCAGCAGCAGCCACGACAGCTTGTCGGTCTCGCCCATCTCGGGCTCGCTGAACAGCCGCGCGCGAGGCGCTTGCGGCGTGCCACTGATGGCCACGCCCACGCGCAGGTCGGTGTTGGGCCGCAGGGCCAGGATGTCCAGCCTGGGGGTGTCCACGCGCCCGCTGAAGGTCACGATGCCGCGCTCGATGTCCAGCTTCTGCCCGTAGGCGGCGTAGGTGCCCCCTTGCGCCCGCACCGAGCCGTTCACTGCCAGCCGACCCCCGGGGGTGCTCAGCTTGAGCTCGCCCTGCAAGGCCGTGTCCAGCCCTCGACCGCGCAGCCGCAGCTTCCTGCCCAGATCGATGTCCAGCATGACGCTGGACTGGCGGAGAAGACGGGGCAGGGCGGCCGGTTCCGGCGGTGGGCCGGCGGCGGACGCTTCGCGCCCGCCACGCACCCGGACGTCGTCGTCCAGTGTCGGCGCATCGCGTGAGGCGAGGTCGAACAGGCCACTGTCGATCGCCACGCGCCCGTCGAGCTTCAGCGCATCGGGCTGCAGCGCCAGCACCGCCTGCCCGCTGGCCACAAGCTGGCGATCGATGCGGCCCAGCACCCTGAAGCTCTCGGCACGCACCTGCACGCGGGCCGCAGGCCTGGCGCCGAACTCGCCCACGCCTTCACCGGTGATGCGCCCGTCCCCGCTGCGCAGCGACAGCCGCTCGATGCGGGCGGTGTCGCCCTGCAGCGCCACCTTCAACTCGCCGTCGCTGTAGTCCACCCCCTGCAGCAGGTTGCGCACGCCTACCCTCTGCGCCAGGAGTTCACCCGTGAGCTGCGGTGCACCGAAGCGCCCGCCCAGGCTGGCCGTGGTCAGGAGTTCACCCTGGATGCGCCAGCCCGGGGGCACCCAGCCGGACCACACCCCCAGGTTGGGCACCCGCGCCTGCACGGTGCCCGACAGCGTCGCATTCTCGTCAGGCCAGCGCGTCTGCGGATCCGTGCGCAACTGCATGGCCCCGGAGACTTCGCCCACGCTGAGTCCCACCAGGCGGGGCGCCAAGGCCCACAGCCCGTCCCGTGCGGTCAGGCTCAGGTCCACGGTGTTCAGGCCCAAGGGCTGCACCTGCCCGCCCTCGACCACCTGCAGATCGCCATCGTGGCGCTTCACGCTCACTTCGGCCTCGAAGCGCTCGGCCGCGCGCACCGCCATGCGCGCACTCAGCCGCAGGTCGCCGGTCCACTGCAATCCGGTCTGCGCGCGCTGCAACCAAGGCGCCAGCGCGAAAGGCAGCACGTCGGCCTGCCATTGGAAGTCCGGCCGGTCGGCCCGCGCGGGGTCACGAAGTTCGTAGCGCGCCTCGTCCCACTTCAGGCGCAGGCCCGCGGCCAGGGCCGCCTGGCCGCTGTCGAGGCGCAGACTGCGCAGTCGCCAGACATCGTCGAAGCGCAGTTCGCCGCGCACATCGCCTGCGTCCAGCCAGGCCTTGTCCCGGGCCGACGAGCCGGCCGAAGGCGCGGATCCCCCGGGGCCGTCCAGAACGCCGGACCAGACCCCGGCCTCCAGGCGCCTGACCGTGCCCGCCCAGCGCCCGCCACCCACCGACTGGGGCGTCCAGCCGCCCTCGAAGCTCAGGCGCGCCTGCGTGCCGGCGCCTGCGGGAATGGCCAGCAGGCGGGCCAGGGCTTCGGGCGGCAGCAGCGGCATCGCCACGTCCAGACTGGCGCTGTGCTGGCGCAGGGTGCCGCGCACCTCGCCGCGCAGGCGCGCCAGCCGGTTCGGACCGAGCGCGGCTTGGCGCATGTCCCCACGCAACTCCAGGGGTTCGGTGTCCCGCCCCGTCCACTGCCAGGCCGCTTCGCCCTGCGCCAGCGCATAGGCCCGGCTTCTCAAGCCCTCGATGCTCACCTCGCCTTGGGAGCCCAGTGCGGGCCACCGGCCGGAGGCGGTGATGCGCGCCTGCGCCCGGCCGGTCTGCGGCCACCACTCGGCGCCACCCGGCACCAGCGCCGACAGGGGGTTCAACTCGCCCAGCGCGGGGGCCGACGCCTGGAGTTGCCAGCGGTCCTGCTCCCCGTCGCCCGTCGGGTCGCCCCGGCCGCTGAGGCTGAACTCGTTGCGTCCCAGGCGCAGGTCGGCCTGCAACTGGCTGCGCAGGGCGCTGGCGCTCTCGGGGGCCTGCTCCAGGCGCAGTCGGCCCGAGGCCGCCACGCCGGCGATGCGCGAGCTCGCGACCTCGATCTGCGCGCTGCCCCGCAACCTTTGCAGCCATGGCATTGGCGAAGCCCCGGAACGCCAGGGTGGCAGAGCCACGTCCAGCGACCACTGGCCATTGAGCCGGTGCGGGCCCTTGCGCCAGGGTGCGGCGGCATCGCCCGGCACCCAGGGGGCGGGATCGAACTCGCTGATGCGACCTTCGCTGCGCAGCTGCCATGCACCCGCGGCGCCGGGCGTGACCGAAGCGGTCAGATCGGCACGCGCCGCGCCGGCCTCAGCCTGCAGGGACCGCAATTGCAGGCCCTGCGGTTCGACCACGCCGTCCAGAGCGACGGTCATGCGCTGCCCCAGGGTCTCCAGCGTGCCCGTGAGCTTGCCCCGCAGTTCGACCGACCAGGCCGGCGGGCTGCCCGGCCTGGATGCCGTGGCGCCCAGGACCCCGAGTTGCAGGGGTCCGGACAGGCTCATCGCCGGGGCGCGCGCGTCCAGCAGGTGCGGCTTGATCTCGGTCGCCTCGGCCTGCAGACGCAGGCTGGCCTGGGCCCAGCTGCCGCTGCTGCGCCAGAGGCCGGCGCTGCGCTGTGCGCTGCCCAGGTCCAGGTCCAGGTGCGCGATGTCCAAGGTGCCGGGGGCTTGCGGGCGCGAGCGCACATCCAGCCGGGCGCGCCGCACCGGCAGACGTGCGTCGCCCCAGGGCCCGGCTGTCGCGTTGTCCAGCAGGATGTCAGCCTCGATCGGTTGCGTCAGACCCTGGCTCTTGACCATCGCCCGCCCGGTCAGCCGTGTGGCGGGCAGGCGAGCGCTCAATTGCGCGAGGTCCAGCGCCTGCAGGCTCAGGTTCAAGGTGCCCAGCGGCCAGGGCTCGAAGGGCTTGAGCTGCACGGTCGCGTCCAGGGCCGGCCGGGCCCCGGCGGCCAGGGCAGGGGCCTGCAGCCGGGCCTGCAGGTCCAGCGCCTGCAGCGGGCCGCTGGCCGAGAGATCGCCCTCCCAGGCCACTGCGCCCGTGCCCTGCACCGCCCATCGGGCCTGCACGGCCAAGGGCAGTCTGGTGGCGATGGAGACCTGACCGCGTGCCTGGAGCTCTTCCCACTGGAAGTCCAGATCGTCCACGCGGTGGGCCGCCCCCTGTTGCGCGCCCAGTTCCAGCCGGCCGCTGATGCGCCGCCAGGCTGGCAGGCGGTCCACTTCCAGTTGCTCGATGCGCAATTGGGCGATGCGCGCCTCCAGGGGCAGGACCAGCGATCTGGGCGGCACGGGCGGCTTGCCCGTGACCGGGCCGGTGTTCACCACCACGCGCCGGGCTTCCAGCCGCTCGGCTTGCACGCCTGCCCAGGTGCCGGCGCGCAGCCACCACCGCCACTGGGCGCCGGTCCATCGCAGACCATCGATCTGCAGCCCCTGCCGGCCCTGGTCCCAGCGCCAGGTGAGCTGTTGGGCCGAGAACGTGTCCCCGAGCAGCGCACCCTGCGGCGACCTGACCTGCAGGTTGGGAACGCCCGACAGCAGCCAGGCGGTGCCGCGTTCGCTGTGCAGCACCGCCCACGCGGCCAGCACCGCGGCCACGGGAAGGCCCAGCACTGCCACCAGCACCAAGCGCCAGGCCTGGCGCAGCAGGCCGGATCGCGCCGCGGGGATTCGCCGTCCCGCCTCGGGCCGGGCGGGCGCGGGCGCGTCGGACTCGGGCGGGGCGGACTCGGACATCACCCGGATTCTCCCTCGGCCCGGGGCAGCCAGCGCGGTGCCGGGCCGCGCCAACCCTGCGTCCGATCAGGGCCCGCTGGGCCGGCGGTCGCGGCGAAGCGGGGTTCTTCCGGCAGGGCCCAGGCCCAGCGGCCAGGACGTCGATGGGCGACGCGCGCGTCACGGCCGCGGCGGACGCGGCGGGCGCCTGCGCCGGCTCAGGTGCGCCAGACGCGGGGTGGGTGGGGCTGCAGGCCCCAGGCTGCCTGGCGCCAGGCAGCGCGCACGGCGTTCAGCCACTGCATGACCGGTTCCACCCGATCACCCAGCGCCCGCGCCACCAGCACCTGCGCCAAGGGGCTGGTGATGCCCGTCCAGCCCGCCAGGCCGGGCTCCTCGGGGCAGGCGCGGGCCGCTTCCAGCAGGGCCTCGCGGCGCGCAGCGTCCAGGGGCTGTCCCGCAGCCCACCAGGCGGTGCCCAGCACCCGGCGCCCGGCCCAGCCCACGGCAGCGTCCAGCAGCCGCGCGTCGCGCGCATCGATGCGACCGCGCTCCAGCCACACGGGATCACCGCCCGGGAAGTGCGCCTGTGCCGCGGCGGGGTTGTCGCGGTTTGGGCGGATGACGCGAAGCGCCAGGTGCTGCGTGAAGCATCCCGTCTCGAAGTCGGCGCCCGAGGCGGGCAGCCCCAGGGCCAGCAGGTCCCAGCCGATCATCTCCGCACCCGGCGCCAGTTCGATTTCGGTACGGTTTTCTGCCTCGCACCCGGAGAAGGCCAGGTTCTCCAGGGGCAGCCATTCGAGGCGCGCTCCGGGAGCCAGCCGCAGCCGGCTGCGCTGCAGCGCCGGGCGGCCGCCGCTGCGGTAAAAGCGCGTGGCCCCGGGTGTGGTGAGGACGGCGTGCGTGTCCCGGGCCAGATCGGCCTGCAGTTCGAGCACATCCCCCCCGGCAACGCCACCGGGCGGATGCACCAGCACGTGGTGGCAGATGCCTTCGCCCTCGGGGTACAGGCGTTGCAGCACCCGCAGTGGCCCCTCATGACGGTCCAGCGCCACGGTGCGCGGGCCGTCGCGCCAATAGCGCAGACCCAGGTGGCCCCTCCAGCCCGCTCCGGTGGATGCAGCGCTCAAATCGCCTGCGACCCGCGGTGCGCCCAGCCGGTGGTGCGCATCTCGATCCACGAGAACAGCTCGTACATGGCCATGGCCATGGCGCCGATGACCACCAGGCCGGCAAAGGCCAGCGGCAGGCGCTGCTGCGAGCCGGCGGTCTGCATGAGGTAGCCGATGCCGGAGTCCCCGGCGGTCATCTCTGCGAGCACCGTGCCCACGAAGGCCAGGGTGATGGCCACCTTCAGCGAGCCGTAGAAGTAGGGCATGGAGCGCGGCAGGCCCACCTTCACCAGCACGTCCCAGCGCCTGGCGCCCAGCACGCGCAGCACGTCCTCCAGTTCGGGCTCCAGCGTGGCCAGGCCGGTGGCGATGTTCACGGTGATGGGGAAGAAGGAAATCAGGAAGGCCGTGAGAATGCCCGGGCCCAGTCCGATGCCGAACCACACCACCAGGATGGGCACCACGGCGGCCTTGGGCACGGCATTGAAGGCCACCATCAGCGGGTAAACCGCGGTGTAGGCCATGCGCGACGAACCGATCAGGAAGCCCAGCAAGACCCCCACCACGATGGAGATGCCGAACCCCAGCATCGTCACCCAGAAGGTCTTCCAGGCCGCCTCGAGCAGCGGAGCCTTGAACTCGGCGAACTGCAGCGCGATCTGCACCGGCCCGGGGAAGATGAATTCCGGCACCTTGAACAACCAGACGCACCCCTGCCACACCAGCAGGATGGCGGCCAGCAGCACCATGGGGGACCAGCGTTCCAGGGTCTTGGAGGGTTTCATGGGGTTCCCACGGGCTGGCGGAAAGCGCCGATGTGGCTGCGCAACTCGTGCACGAAGTCGGTGAACTGGGGGGTGTAGGTCACCTCCAGGTCGCGCGGGCGCGGCAGGTCGATGTTGCGCTTGACGACGAAGCGGCCCGGGCTCTTGCTCATCACGTACACCGTGTCGGCCAGGAAGACGCTTTCGCGCAGGTCGTGCGTGACCAGGATGACGTTGAACTTCTGCGCGGCGTGCAGGTCGCGCAGGGCGCACCAGAGTTCCTCCCGCGTGAAGGCGTCCAGCGCGCCGAAGGGCTCGTCCAGCAGCAGCATCTTGGGCTCGTGGATGAGGGCGCGGCAGATGCTGGCGCGCTGCTGCATGCCGCCCGAGAGCTGCCAGGGGAACTTGTCCTCGTAGCCGCCCAGCCCCACGCTCTTGAGCAGGTCGCGGGCCTTGGCCTCGTACTCCTTGCGCCTCGACTTGAAACCGGACCGGTAGGGCTGCACGATCTCCAGCGGCAGCAGCACGTTGTCCACCGTGGTACGCCAGGGCAGCAAGCTGGGCGCCTGGAAGGCCATGCCGCTGATCTTCAGCGGGCCGGTCACCGGCTCGCCGCCGATGTGGATGGTGCCGCGGCTGGGCATCTTCAGGCCCGTGGTGAGCTTCATGAAGGTCGACTTGCCGCAGCCCGAGGGCCCGACGATGGCGATGAACTCGCCCTGGCCCACCTGCAGCGAGATGTCCTCCACGGCGAAATGGCCCTGCGCCAGCAGTTCCTCGTTGTAGGCGAGCCAGACGTTGCGGAAATCGACGAAATGGGTCAAAGGCCCCCCTGGTGCATGGCGTGCTTCAGCCCGGGCGCGCTGCGACGGTGGCCCGGGAGCCCGGGGTGCTCACTTCCTGGCCGGCGGCAGGATGTTGAGCTCGGCCTTGGAGGGCAGGAAGGCGTCGGTCCAGACGACGTCTGGATTGACCCGCGTCTTGGTGCCGAACGCGTCGGACACCTGCGAGGCCATCAGTGCCAGGCGCCCCGGCACGATCATGCCGAAGCCTTCACGCCGGGCATCAGGGCTGGCCACCACGGCGTCGATGGCCATGCGCAGACGCCGCTTTTCCAGGTCGACGTTGATGATGCCGTCGCGTGCCTTGACCAGGTCGATGGAGGCGTCGGGGTTGGCCATCACCTCCTTCGCGCCCTTGGCGAAGGCGCTGAGGAAGCCCTTGACGGCCGCGGGGTTCTCACGCATGAGCTTGGGGCTGGCGATGATCACGTTGCCGTAGAGCTTGACGCCGTGGTCGGCATAGGGCATGACCACGATGTCCTCGGTCTTGACGCCGCGTGCCTCCAGGTTCAGCAGCGAAGTGAAGGAGAAGCCGGTGATGGCCTCGATGTCGCCGCGCACCAGCATGGTTTCGCGCAGCGGGGGGTCCATGCTGGTCCACTGCACGCTGCCTATGCCATTGGCCTTGGCGAAGATCGGGAAGCCGCGACGGCCTGCGTCGAACACCGGGGCACCCAGCTTCCTGCCGTTCAGGTCGGCGGGGGTCTTGATGTTGTTCTTCTTCAGCGTCAGGACCGCGGCGGGCGTGTTGTTGTAGACCATCATCACGGCCACCGGCTTGTTGGGCGCATCCGGGTTGTTGGCGTGGAACTCCATCAGCGCGGCCAGGTCGGCAAAGCCCATGTCGTAGGTGCCCGAGGCCACCCGCGTGACCGTGCCGCCCGATCCGTTGCCGGCATCGATGGTCACGTCCAGGCCCGCGGCCTTGTAGTACCCCTTGGCCGCCGACGCCAGGAACAGCGCAGCGGGGCCCTCAAAACGCCAGTCGAGCTGAAACTTCAGGGGCGTCTGGGCCAGCGCCGGCAGGGTCAGCAGCGAGGCACCCACGGCCAGCAGGCCGCGGCGGGTGAGGGTGGTCAGGTTCATGGGGCGGCTCCGTGGGTTGGGTTGCATTCGATGAGGCATTGTGCAAGGACCGTGCGCGCGCGTAACTGGGGGCTTGCACCAGTTTGGTGCCGGCTTCAGCCCAGCAGGTCCAGCAGGGTGCGCGCAATCACCTGGGTGGCGCGTCGCAGGTCGTCCAACACCAGGTGCTCGTCGGCGCGCTTGGCGTTGGACTCCAGCACCGTACGCGGCCCGGCGCCGTAGATGACGGCAGGCACGCCGCGCTCGCCATACAGGCGCACGTCGGTGTACAGCGGCGTGCCGCTTTCGGGGAGGGGCACGCCGAAGACGGCCTGCCCGTTGCGTTGCAGGGCTTCCACCAGCACACGGTTGCCAGGCAGGGGTTTCAGGGCGTTGGCCAGGACCAGTCGGCGTATGTCCAGGCGGATGCCGGGTGATTGCGCCACCGTGGACTCGATGAGCTGCCGAACCTCCGCCTCGACCGTGACGGAGTCCTCTTCGGGGATCATGCGGCGGTCGAGCTTGAGCACCACCTTGCCGGGTACGACGTTGGTGTTGCTGCCGCCCTCGATCCGGCCCACGTTCAGGTAGGGGTGGGCGATGCCGGCGACCTGCGAGCGCCGGGTGCGCAGCACGTCGTTGTGGGCGTACAAGGCGGTGAGCAGCTTGTTGGCGGCCTGCATCGCGTCCACGCCCGTGTGGGGGTAGGCGGCGTGGGAGGCGGTGCCGTGCAGGGTCACCTCCATCTGCAGGCAGCCGTTGTGGGCGGTGACCACCTGGTAGCTGAAGCCGGCGGCGATCAGCAGGTCCGGCTTCGTCAGGCTGTGGGCCAGCAGCCAGCCCGGGCCGAGTTCACCGCCGAATTCCTCGTCGTAGGTGAAGTGCAGCTCGATGCCGCCCTTGAGCGGCAGGTTCAGCGACTCCAGCGCCCGCACCGCGAAGGTGAAGCTGGCGAAGTCGCTCTTGCTCACGGCGGCGGCACGGCCATAGAGCTTGCCGTCGACGATCTCGCCGCCGTAGGGGTCGCGCGTCCAGCCGTCGCCCGGTGGCACCACGTCGCCGTGGGCGTTCAGCGCGATCACCGGTCCCGAGCCGGCTGCGCCGTAGGCGCGGCGCACGATCAGGTTGGTGATGCTTTGCAGGCCATGGGCTTGCACCTCGGTTTGCGGCACGGCGTGCTCCTCGGCCTGCATGCCGAAGGCGCGCAGCAGTTCCGCCGTACGCCGGGCGTGCGGCGCGTTGTTCCCGGGCGGCGTGTCGGTGGGCACACGCACCAGTTCCTGCAGGAAGCGCAGCTCCTCGTCGAAGTGGGCGTCGATCCAGGCGTCCAGGGTGTCGTGGGGAGAGGTCATTCGGCAAGTTCCTCCAGCAGGTGCATGAAGGCCTGCACCACCAGCTCGGTGTCGTGGTTGGTGATGGACTCCAGCGGGTTGTGGCTGATGCCGCTGTTCAGGCCACGCATGAAGAGCATGGCCTGGGGCATCAGCTCGTGCAGCTTCATGGCGTCGTGCCCTGCGCCGCTGGGCATGCGGAACACCGGCAGGCCCAGGGCCTGGACGGCAGCTTCCCAGCGCGCCTGCCAGTCGGGGTGGCTGGGGGCGGCGGGCACGGCCAGCGTGCGCTCGATCTGGAATGACAGGCCGCGCTGGGCGCAGATCCGTTCGATTTCGGCTTCCACGTCGGCGGCCAGCGCGTCGCGCGCCGCGTTGGTGGTGGCGCGCAGGTCCAGGCTGAAACGGCAGCGACCCGGCACCACGTTGATGGAGCCCGAAGGCACTTCCAGCTGGCCCACCGTGCCCACCACGTCGGGTACCGAGGCCGCCCGTCGCTCCACGTACAGGATGACCTCGGCCGCCGCCGCGGCGGCGTCGCGCCGGCGGTCCATGGGCGTGGTGCCGGCGTGGCTGGCCATGTCCTGGATCTCCACCAGGCAGCGCACGCTGCCGTTGATGGAGGTGACCACGCCCAGCGGCAGGTCCATCTCGTTGAGCACCGGACCCTGCTCGATGTGCACTTCCACGAAACCGAGGTAGCGCGAGGCGTCGCGCTGCAGGTTGGCGATGGCCTCCATCGTGCCCGGCAGGCCGGCCTGGTGCATGGCCTGGCGCATGGTCACGCCGTCGGCGTCGGTCTGCTCCAGCCAGGCGGGGTTGAAGTGCCCGATCAATGCCCCGGAGCCCAGGAAGGTGGCGCGGTAGCGCTGGCCTTCTTCCTCGGCAAAGCCGACGACCTCGATGCCGAAGGGCAGGCGCTTGCCGGCCCGGTGAAGTTCCCGCACGCAGGCCATGGGCACGAGGATGCCCAGCCGCCCGTCGTACTTGCCGCCGTTGCGCACGGTGTCGAAGTGGCTGCCGGTCATGAGCAGCGGCGCCTGCAGGCTGGCACCGTGATAGACCCCCACCACGTTGCCCACCGCGTCCACCGACACCTCGTCAAAGCCGCATTCCCGCATCCAGGCCTGCAATTGCGCGCTGCAGGCGCGGTGCGCGTCGGTGAGGTAGGTCACGGTGAGCTGGCCGCGCTCCTTGAAGCCGGGGTCGCTGTGCAGCGCCAGTTGCTCGGCCCAGTCCCATACCTGGTTGCCCAGCGTGGGGGTTTGGCCGAAACGGTCAGCCAGGCGGATCTCGGCGATCCGGTGGATGTGGCGCAGTGCCTCGGCCTGCTCGAAGTCGACCGGGTTCTGCAGTCTTCGGGCGAAGGTGTCGATGATCTGGTGACGGGTCAGCCCCTGGCCGCGAGGGCCGCGCACGGCCAGGATGAAGGGGAAGCCGAACTTGGCGTTGTAGTCGGCGTTGAGCTGCTGCAGGCGGGCGAACTCCTCGGGCGTGCAGTCGGTCAGGCCGGCCTTGCCCTGCTCGTTCGTCGACTCGGCAGTGAGTGTCTTGCTGACCATGGCCTTGCCGGCCAGCTCGGGGTGGGCGCGGATCAGGGCCAGTTGCTGGTCCGGCGGTGCCTGCCGCACGGCATCGGCCAGGGCTTGCTTCAGCGCGGTGAGCGTGGCAAACGGGCGGCGCAGCCAGGCTTGTTGCGCCACCCAGGGTGAATGCTCATGCGTGCCGGCCAGCAGCGCGGTGAAGCTGGCCTGGTCCCCCGCGTTGAGTTGCGCAAGGGACAGGGCCATGCTGGCCGGCGAAGTGGCTTGGTTCATGGCTTCGGGCCTCCCTCAGCCCCAGACGAAAGCGCTGTTCGCGTCGAACGGATGGGTGGCGCGCCAGTGGCGGGCGATGTCCACCCGGCGCGTGACCCACACGCGATCATGCCTTTCGATGTGATCCAGGAAGCGCTGCAGTGCGCGCATGCGCCCGGGCCGGCCCAGCAGGCGGCAGTGCATCCCGATGCTCATCATGCTGGGGTGTTCGGCGCCCTCGGCGTAGTGCACGTCAAAGGCATCGCGCAGGTACTCGAAGAACTCGTCGCCGTGGCTGTAGCCCTGCGGCAGCGCGAAGCGCATGTCGTTGCAGTCCAGGGTGTAGGGCACCACCAGGTGCGGTGCCAGGGTGCCGTCGGTCTTCCTGACCTGCAGCCAGAAAGGCAGGTCGTCGCCGTAGTAGTCGCTGTCGTAGGTGAAGCCGCCGAAGTCGGCCACCAGGCGCCGGGTGTTGGGGCTGTCGCGGCCGGTGTACCAGCCGGCGCCGTGCAGCGCGCGCTCAGCGCCGTTCGCGCCGTCACCCGTCATGCGCCGGAGGATGTCCATGCCGATGCGCAGGTGCTCGCGTTCGGTGGCCTCGTCCACGCCCTGGTAGTGGATCCAGCGCCAGCCGTGGCAGGCGATCTCATGGCCCAGCTCGACGAAGGCGGCAGTCACCTCGGGGCAACGCTCCAGCGCCATGGAGATGCCGAACACCGTCAGTGGCAGGCCGCGTTTCTCGAACTCCCGAAGGATGCGCCACACGCCCACGCGGCTGCCGTACTCGTACACGCCTTCCATGCTGAGATGGCGCGCCGGAAAGGCCGGTGGGTTGAACATCTCGGACAGGAACTGCTCGCTGCCGGCGTCACCGTGCAGCACGGAGTTCTCTCCGCCTTCCTCGTAGTTCAACACGAACTGCACGGCCACGCGGGCGTTGCCGGGCCAGCGCGCTGACGGCGGGTGGCGGCCATGGCCCCGAAGGTCGCGGGGGTAGCCGGCGGCTGCGCCTTCGGCGTGGGGGCCGGGCCGATTCACTGTCGCGACCGTGGCCGCGACGCGCGGGTTCGATGCGCCCGGCGCCTCGGGGGCCAGGCCGCCGGTCTTGCCTGAAGGACTGGCCGGGGAATGTGTGGGCTTGCGAAGCTCATGCAGAACAGTCCAAGGAATGCGCCAGACGAGGCGAGCCGAGTGTATACACTTTGCCGCGTCGGGCAGCGCGTCTTCCCTACCCGGGCGCTGCTGCGCAAAGCCAGGACCAGTCCGGCCGCTGTTGCGCCCGGCCCCCACCCGCCCCGCAGGAGGCATCATGGGCTTGAGCACCCACGTTCTGGACACCTACCATGGCCGCCCTGCCGCCGGCATGAGCGTCAGCCTGTATGCCACCGGGTCGGGTGGGCCCGTCCTCCTGGCTCAGGTGCAACTCAACGCCGACGGGCGCAGCCCCGGCGGCCCTTTGATCGGCAACGAGGACCTGCGTCCTGGCACCTACCGGCTGGTGTTCGACGTGGCGGCCTACTTCAGGAAGTGCGGCGTCGCGCTACCCGAGCCGCCCTTCCTGGGGCAGGTGCCGCTGGACTTCGGCATCGCGCAGGTGGAGCAGCATTACCACGTTCCCCTGCTGTGCACGCCCTGGAGCTACAGCACCTACCGCGGCTCCTGACCACCCGCCGGCTCCGGAGCGCCCCCCTAGAATCGTTCAGGCGTTCCTGAGGACTTTCAGTGATGAGTGAAGTGACCAACTCCGTGCGCTTCGTGCTGGACGGGCAGATCGTGGAAGCCCAGGGCAAGCGTCGTACCACCACGGTGCTGGACTACCTGCGCGAGCAGCTTCACCGAACGGGCACCAAGGAAGGCTGCGCCGAGGGCGACTGCGGTGCCTGCGTGGTGCTGGTAGGCGAGCTGAACGCAGCCGGCACGGCGGTGGAGTACATCCCGGTCAACAGCTGCATCCAGATGCTGCCCACCCTGGACGGCAAGTCGGTCAAGACCGTGGAAAGTCTGCGTCGCGCCGACGGTTCACTTCACCCGGTGCAGCAGGCCATGGTCGAGTGCCACGGCTCCCAGTGCGGCTTCTGCACGCCGGGCATCGTGATGAGCCTGGCCGGCCTGGTGCAGCACAACCCCTGCCCCAATCGGCAACAGGTCAACGACGCGCTCAGCGGCAACCTGTGCCGCTGCACGGGCTACAGGCCCATCGTCGATGCCACCATGAAGGCCTGCCAGGCCGGGGCGGCGGCGCTGAAGATCGACGACATGGCCGATGTGCCGCTGCTCAAGGAGATCCAGCGCGCCCAGGAGCCCACCTACTCGCTGGACGGCGAGATCATCGTGCAGCCCGTGGTGCGCACCCGCAAGGGCAGCGAGTTCGTCTCGCCCGCCACGCTGGCCGAGGTGACGGCCTACCTCGGCCGCCACCCGCAAGCCACCTTGCTGGCGGGCAGCACCGAGATCGGCCTGCAGGTCAACAAGCAGTTCTCGCGCCCGTCGCACATCGTCTACCTGGGCAACGTGGCCGAACTCAAGCGCGTGCAGGAGACCGCGACGGCATGGCGCATCGGCGCCCAGGTGCCGCTGTCGGCCGTGCAGGCGCTGGTCGCCCCGGCCTACCCCGACTTCGCGGAGGTGCTGCGCCGCTTCGGCTCGCCGCCCATCCGCTCCACGGCCACGCTGGCCGGCAACATCGCCAACGGCTCGCCCATCGGCGACTCCATGCCCTGCCTCATGGCGCTGGGCGCCACCCTCGTGCTGCGCCAGGGTGAGCGCCAGCGCGAGGTGGCCCTGGACAGGTTCTACACCGGGCAGAAGCGCAGCGTGCTGCAGCCGGGCGAACTGATCGAGGCCGTGCTGCTGCCCAAGCCGCGGGCCGGGCAGGTCTTCCGTGCCCACAAGATCAGCAAGCGCTTCGAGCAGGACATCTCGGCCACCTGCGCGGCGCTGAGTTTCGAACTCGTCGGCGGGCGCCTGAAGGGCGTGCGGCTGGCATACAACGGGCTGGCGCCCTCGCCCTGCCGTGCGCCCCAGCTCGAGGCCCTGCTTGAAGGGCAGCTTCCGCAGGCCGTCAGCGCCCAGGCGCTGGACGCGGCGATCGCCAAGAGCTTCACGGCGCGCGACGGTCTGCGCGCCACCTGGGCCTACCGATCGCTCGTGGCCCGCAATCTGGTGCTGCGCTTCCTGCAGCCGGCTGCGCATGAAGCTGAACCCGCCCTGGACACTGCCGCCTGAGCGGCAAGGAGACGCCTGATGAACGCGCCCACCACGCTGCAGGAACTTCTGCCGGCCCAGGATCGTCTCCAGACTGGCGTCCAGGGCCAGGCGTTGGCGCACGAGTCGGCGCTGCTGCATGTCACGGGCGAAGCCGCCTACACCGACGACCTGCCCGAACTGCGCGGCACGCTCTACGCTGCGCTGGTGTTGTCGCCCGTGGCCCATGGCGAGCTGATCGGTGAAGGCATCGACCGCCAGGCCCTGCTGGCCGAGCACGGCGTGGTGGCGGTGTTCACCGCGCGGGACATCCCGGGCGAGAACAACTGCGGCCCCATCGT
Organism: Rubrivivax sp.; assembly: GCA_046087245.1. Lineage (GTDB taxonomy): Bacteria > Pseudomonadota > Gammaproteobacteria > Burkholderiales > Burkholderiaceae_C > Rubrivivax. The sequence goes on along the minus strand of JBJTZN010000071.1, from coordinate 11,560 downwards.
CCATGACGATCCTTTCCTGGCCGCCGGCAAGGTGGAGTTCCTGGGCCAGGCGGTGGCCGTGGTGGTGGCGCGCGAGATGCTCTACGCCCGCGAGGCGGCGAAGAAGGCGAAGGTGCTGGTCAAGGAACTCCCGGCCATCCTGACCATCGACGAGGCCCTCGCCCAGGGCAGCTTTGTCATGCCGCCCAAGGGCATCACCCGGGGCGATCCGGCCGCGGCCATCGCTGCTGCGCCGCATCGCCTGCAGGGGCGCACGCACTGCGGCCAGCAGGAGCAGTTTTATCTGGAAGGCCAGATCACCTACGCGGTGCCGCGCGAGGACGGGCAGTTGACGTTGTACGTGTCCACCCAGCACCCGGACGGCAACCAGCGCGAGGCCGCGGCGGCGCTGAACCTGGGCACCAAGGACGTGGAAGTGATCTGCCGCCGCATGGGCGGCGGCTTTGGTGGCAAGGAAGGCAACGCCAGCATCTTCTCGCAGTCGGCCGCGCTGGCCGCCTTCAAGCTCAAGCGGCCCGTGAAGCTGCGCGTCAACCGTGACGACGACATGATGGTCACGGGCAAGCGGCACGATTTCCGCCTGGACTACGAGGTGGGCTTCGACGACGCCGGCCGCATCCTGGGCGTGGACTTCGTGCTGGCCTCGCGCTGCGGCTACAGCACCGATTTTTCCGGGCCGGTGAACGACCGCGCGGTGCTGCACATCGACAACTGCTACCACTTGCCGAACCTCAAGATCGTCAGCCACCGCTGCAAGACGAACATGCAAAGCGCCACGGCCTTCCGCGGCTTTGGCGGGCCGCAGGGCATGTTCGGGATCGAGACCGTGATCGAGCAGATCGCCAACCGCCTGGGCAAGGACCCGCTGGACGTGCGCCTGGCCAATCTGTACCGCGATCCGGCTGCGTCGGGCGACCCCGGCTCCCTGACGACGCAGTACGGGCAGGTGATCGAGGACTGGGTGGGCGACCAGGTGATGGCGCAGCTGGAGGCCGAGTCCGGCTACCGCGCGCGGCGTGAGGCCGTCAAGGCCTTCAATACCCGGCACACGCACCGCAAGCGGGGCCTGGCCCTGGTGCCGCTGAAGTTCGGCATTTCGTTCACGGCCACCATGCTCAACCAGGGCGCGGCGCTGGTGAACATCTACCAGGACGGCTCGGTCAGCGTGAACCATGGCGGCACCGAGATGGGCCAGGGCCTGAATACCAAGATGGCCCAGGTGGCGGCCGACGGCCTGGGCATCTCCGTGGGGCTGGTGCGCGTGACCGCCACCGACACGCAGAAGGTGCCCAACGCCTCGGCCACGGCGGCCTCCAGCGGCGCCGACATCAACGGCGCGGCCATCAACAACGCCTGCGACCAGTTGCGTGAGCGCCTGGCGCCCGTGGCCGCCCGCATGCTGGGGTGTGCCGCTGCGGACGTCGTGTTCCGGGACGGGCAGGCGCAGGGCGGCAGCCGGTCCGTCAGCTGGCAGGCCCTCATCAAGCAGGCCTGGCTGGACCGCGTGGGCCTGGGCGTGACGGGCTTCTACATGACGCCCGACATCGCCTACGACTTCCAGACCTTGAAGGGCCGGGCCTTCTACTACTTCTGCTACGGCGCGGCCGTGTCCGAGATGGAGATCGACACGCTCACGGGCGAGTGGTGGCTTCAGGCCGTGGACATCGTGCACGACGTGGGGCGCAGCATCAACCCGGCCATCGACCGCGGTCAGATCGAAGGGGCCTACATCCAGGGCATGGGTTGGCTGACGATGGAAGAGTGCATCTGGGACAGCAAGGGCAAGCTGCTCACGCACGGCCCCAGCACCTACAAGATCCCGGTGGCGGGCGACGTGCCCGAGCACTTCAAGGTCAGCCTTTTCGACGGGCAGAACATCAAGCCCACGCCCTACCGCAGCAAGGCCGTGGGCGAGCCGCCGCTGATGCTGGCCTTGTCGGCCTACTTTGCGCTGCGCGATGCCGTGGCCAGCACCGCAGCGGCAGCCCAGGTGCTGACCATGGACGCGCCTGCCACGCCGGAGCGCATCCTGCTGGCGCTGGAGCGGCTGCGCGCCGCCCCGACGTGACACCCCTGGCCCTGACCGGGCTGGTGCAGGCCCTGGGGCCGCGGCCCGATGGCCCGCCGGCCGTGCTGATCACCGTGCAGCGCGTGCAAGGCTCGGCCCCGCGGGAGGAGGGCGCCTGGATGGCCGTGTTCGCCGACCGGGTGGTCAACACGCTGGGCGGCGGCCATCTGGAGTTCTCGGCCATCCGACTGGCCCGGCAGTGGTTGGACCGCGCCGCCGACTCGGCAGCCACTGCGGATGCCTCCAAAGCCGCCGGTTTCACCCGCCGCTTCGCCCTGGGTCCGAGCCTGGGCCAGTGCTGCGGTGGCGCGGTGGAACTGTCCTTCCAGCGCCTGCAGGGCCCCTTGGAGGATGTCCTGCGCGCGCGCCTGCACCCGCGCGCCACGCCAGTGGGGCTGTTCGGCGCAGGTCACGTCGGCCAGGCGCTGGTGCGGGTGCTGTCCACGCTGCCTTTCCAGGTGCACTGGGTGGACAGTCGCGATGAGATCTTTCCGTCCGACGTGCCGCGCCATGTGCGCTGCGAACACTCGGACCCGGTGCAGGCCGCCGTGGCCGACCTGCCCCCCCGCAGCCAGGTGCTGGTGATGAGCTTCAACCACGCCGAAGACCTGGACATCGTGCAAGCCTGCCTGCAGCGCCAGCGGCAGCGTGGCGATCTGCCTTTCATTGGGCTGATCGGCAGCAGGACCAAGTGGGCCACCTTCAACCGCCGGCTGCGGGAACGCGGGTTTTCTGCCCAGGAGTGTGCGCAGGTCTCCTGCCCCATAGGCCTGCCCGGCATCCCGGGCAAGCAGCCCGAGGTGATTGCCGTGGCGGTGGCGGCGCAACTGTTGCAGGAAGGGGCCCGGGGCTTGCAGCCTGCGCCCTGAACTCCCTGAAGGAACGCGTTGATGGAAAGCTATCTGCTCGACTGGGCCAACCTGCTGCTGCGCTGGGTTCATGTGATCACGGCTATCGCCTGGATCGGCTCGTCGTTCTACTTCGTCTTTCTCGACAACAGCCTCATCAGGCCGACCAGTCCGGACCTTCTGGAAAAGGGGGTGGACGGCGCCATGTGGGCGGTGCACGGCGGCGGCTTCTACAACCCGCAGAAGTACGTGGTGGCGCCCAAGAAGATCCACACCAAGCTGCACTGGTTCTACTGGGAGAGCTACTCCACCTGGTTGACCGGGTTCGCCCTGTTCACGGTGATGTACCTGTGGAACGCGGGCACCTTCCTGGTGGACCGGTCGCTCATGGACTGGTCGCCCGCGGCGGCGGGCTGGGCCGCACTGGCCTTCCTGGCCGGGTTCTGGCTGGTCTACGACGCCGTGTGTCGCCTGCTGGGCTTTCGGGAGCACGGCGAGGCTTGGGTGGGCGCGGTGATGCTGGGCGTGGTGGCGGCAGCGGCCTGGGCGGCGTGCCAGCTCTTTCCCGGCCGCGCCGCCTTCCTGCTGGTGGGTGCCATGCTGGCCACGGCCATGAGCGCCAACGTCTTCTTCTGGATCATCCCGGGCCAGCGCAAGGTGGTCGCCGCGATGACCAGTGGCCAGAGGTTCGACGCCAAGGCACTGGCCATCCACGGCAAGCGCGCCAAGCAGCGCAGCGTGCACAACACCTACTTCACGCTGCCGGTGTTGATCGCCATGCTGTCCAACCACTACGGCTGGCTGCACCAGGGGCCGTGGAACTGGCTGGTGCTGATGACGCTCATGCTGGCCGGCGCCCTGATTCGCCACAGCTTCGTGGCCCGCCACCGCGCCCTGACCGAAGGCCGCCGGGTCCCCTGGGAGTACGCTGGCGCAGGCGTGGTGCTCATCCTGGGCCTGGTGGTCGCCCAGCGTCCCGCGCCCCTGCCGGCGCACGTGGGCGCCGCAGCCGCTACTGGCGCCGAAGACAAGGCGAACACACCGGTCAGCTACGCCCAGATGCGTGCGGTGGTCGACCAGCACTGCATCATCTGTCACGGCCTGCAGATGCAGCAGAAGAACGTGGCGCTGCACACGCCCGAGCTCCTGGGCCAGCATGCCCTGGCGGTGCATCAGCAGGTGGCGGTGCTCAAGCTGATGCCCTTCAACAATGCCACCAAGATGACGCAGCAGGAGCGCGATCTGGTGCGCCGATGGTACGAGGCTGGCGCGCCAGTGCGTTGACAGCCCACGGGTCCGGCGCGCCAAGGGCCGGCGCCGGCAAGGTCCGCGCCCGGGGCCCAGCCCTCGCGGAGGCTATTTCGGGCCGGACTTGATGGCGCCGAAGCCGGTGCGCAGGTGTTCGCGCTCATCACCGCGCATGGCCGGCACGGGCTGCCCCAAAGCTTGCTCTTCGGCCTTGGCCTGCGCCTCGGCCGCCGTGATCTTCTCCGCCTTGAAGTCAGCCACCTCGGTGCTGGTGGCCTTCAGGCGGCGGCTCAGCATGCGCGCCATGTTCCTGAAGATCACGGCCTGGATGTCGGGTGAGTCCTCCAGCGCGTGGCCGTTGAAGCGCAGGCACACGGTGGGCTCGGCCGCCCGCACCCGCGCCGAGCGGTACTTCTCGTCCAGCAGCGACATCTCCCCGAAGGTATCGCCCGGACGCAAGCGGGTGAGTTCCACCCAGCGGCCGCCTGACTTCTTCTCCACCACGGCCACGCCCATGGCGGTGACGTAGAACGACGCTCCCATCTCGCCCTCGTCGAAGAACAGGCCGTTGACAGGCTGTGTGATGCGCTCTGCGCGGCTGAGCAGCCTAAGCAGCGCCGTGCGGGGCATGCCGGCAAACAGGCCGACGTGGCTGGCCAGGCGCAGCAGGAGAGAGTCTTGGGAATCGGGCATACGATCAGGATTTGCTATAGGGTAGCCGGGACGTCCCCAGCCCTTCAGGTGACAGGGGCGGGGTTGAACAGCACGAGCTGATTGTGCAGTCCATGCTGCTCGGCCCAGGTGCGGCGACCGCTGGCGACCTCCAGCAGCAGGTGGAACAGGCGCCAGCCCATCTCCTGCACGCTGCACTGTCCGTCGGCCACCGCCCCGGCGTTCAGGTCCATCAGGTCGTGCCAGCGCTGCGCGAGTTCGGTGCGGCTGGCCACCTTGACCACCGGGCACTCGGCCAGGCCGTAGGGGGTGCCGCGGCCGGTGGTGAAGACATGCAGGTTCATGCCAGCGGCCAGCTGCAGCGTGCCGCAGATGAAGTCGCTGGCCGGGGTGGCGGCATAGAGCAGGCCCCGGGTCGTGGCCCGCTCGCCGGGCGAGAGCACGGCCGAGATCGGCATGGAGCCGCTCTTGACCACCGAGCCCATGGCCTTTTCCACGATGTTCGACAAGCCCCCGGCCTTGTTGCCCGGCGTGGTGTTGGCGCTGCGGTCGACCTGGCCGCGCTGCAGGTAGGCGTCGTACCACGCCATCTCGGCCACCATCTTCTGCGCCACCTCGGCGCTGGCGCAGCGCGCGGTGAGCGTTTCCACCGCATCTCGCACCTCGGTGGTTTCAGAGAACATCACGGTGGCGCCGGCACGCACCAGCAGGTCGGCGCACACGCCCACGGCCGGGTTGGCGGTCACGCCGCTGAAGGCATCGCTGCCGCCGCACTGCACGCCCACCACCAGCTCGCTGGCCGGCACGGTCTCGCGCTGGCGTGCGTTCAGGCGCTGCAGGTGCTGCTCGGCCGTGGCCAGGATGGCGTTGAGCATCGAGCCGAAGCCCACATGCTGCGCGTCTTGTAGGCAAACGTGGGAGTAGGGAGCTTCCGGCGTGCCCGCGCCTGGTCGCTCCGGGTCGCGAGCTGCAACGGTGTCAGCGTTCAGCACCCGCAAGGGCAGGCTGCCGGGCGGCAGCAGCCGCTCCGGCTGCAGCTTCTCGCAGCCCAGGCTGACCACCATCACCTCGCCGCCGAAGTTGGGGTTGCGCGCCAGGTGCCGCACCGTGCGGATGGGAATGACGGCCTCGGGCGCATCGATGGCCACGCCGCACCCGTAAGCGTGCTCCAGCGCCACCACGCCGTCCACGTGGGGATACCTGGGCAGCAGCTCAAGGCGGATACGCTGCACCGCCACCTCCAGCACCCCGGCCACGCACTGCACGGTGGTGGTGATGGCCAGCAGGTTGCGCGTGCCCACCGAGCCGTCCGGGTTCCGGTAACCCTGGAAGGTGTAGCCCTCCAGGGGTTCAGCAGGTGGGGGGCGGGCGGCGTCGCCAGGCCCCATCGGCAGCCCGTCCAGCCCGCGCGCCGGCGGCATGCGCAGCACCCGCTCGTGCACCCAGCTGCCGGCGGGCAGATCGCGCAGCGCGTGGCCGATGGTCACGCCGTAGCGTGTGACCGCGCCGCCTTCGGGAATATCCACCAGCGCCACCTTGTGCGCTTGTGGCACCCGTTCGCGCAGTACCAGGCCGGCTGCCGGTTCCGGCAGCAAAGTGCCGGCCGGCAGGCCGCCTTCGTTGCCGACGATGGCCACGTTGTCGGCCGGATGCATGCGCACCAGGACGGGCGATGCCGAGCTCAAGCCGCCCCCTGCACGTTCACATGCAGCGCATACAGGCTGTGGCTGGCGGCCATGAACAGGCGGTTGCGGTGCCGCCCGCCAAAGCAGACGTTGGCACAACGCTCGGGCAGGTGGATGTGGGCGATGGCCTGGCCCTGGGGGGTGAACACGCGCACGCCGTCCAGAGCAGCCGGGTCGGCTCCCGCCGAACCGTCGCTGCCCCAACCGCACCACAGCTGGCCCTTCACGTCGACGGCAAACCCGTCGAGCGCCCCCGGGCCCTGCGCATCCACCACCAGGCGCTTGTTCGACAGCGCGCCGGCTGGCCCGACGTCGTAGCCCCAGATCAGCCGGTGCGGCCTGGCGCGGCTTTCCACCACGTACAGCACCGAGCCGTCGGGCGAGAAGGCCAGGCCGTTGGGGCCGGCCAGGTCCGTCAGCAGCGCCTGGAGCCGGCCGGTGGCGGGATCCAGCCGGAAAACACCCTGGAAGGGCAGCTCGGGTTCGGCCGGTTCGCCTTCCCAGAAGCCGTGGATGCCGAACGGCGGGTCGGTGAACCACAGCGCGCCGTCACGCGCGCACACGATGTCATTGGGCGAGTTCAGCCGCCGGCCCTCGAAGCGATCGGCCAGCACCGTGATCGAGCCGTTGTACTCGGTGCGGGTGATGCGGCGCGTCAGGTGCTCGCAGCTCACCAGCCGGCCTTGCAGGTCCCGTGCATGCCCGTTGGCGTGGTTCGAGGGCTGGCGGAACACGCAGACCGCGCCCGAGCACTCGTCCCAGCGCAGGATGCGGTTGTTCGGGATGTCCGATACCAGCAGGTAGCGTCCGTCGCCGAACCACACCGGGCCCTCGGCCCAGTGCATGCCGGTGGCCAGTTGCTCCACCGAGCTGCTGAACAGCCGCAGCGGCAGGAAGGCTGGGTCCAGCACCTCGATGACGGGGTCGGGATACCGGGCGCTGCTGGTGAAGTGCACCCCGGGCTGGCTGCCCAGGGGTGGTGCAGCGATTGCGCAGGGCAGGGCCGGGTTGCGCAGAGGGGAGGGGTTGTCATGCATGGGTCTGCTGTTCCTCGGGGCGGTGGCGTACGGAGGGACGCCTCAAAGGCCGAGCGTGCGCGGCAGCCACAGGCTGAGCGCCGGAATGTAGGTCACCATCATCAGCACGATGAACAGGGCCACGAAGAAGGGCACCATCGCGCGGGTGACCACGCCCATCTTCAGCCTGGAGACCGCCGCGCCGACGAACAGCACCGACCCGACGGGGGGCGTGATGAGCCCGATGCCCAGGTTGACCATCATGATCATGCCGAAGTGCACCGGGTCCACGCCCAGCGTCTTGACCACGGGCAGCAGGATGGGCGTCAGGATCAGGATCAGCGGGGCCATGTCCATCAGCGTGCCCAGCACCAGCAGCAGCAGGTTGATGAGCAGCAGGATGACGTAGGGGTTGTCCGACAGGCCCGTGAGGAAGGCCGTCACCTTCATCGGGATCTGCATCATCGTCATCAGGTAGCCGAAGCAGGCGGCGAACCCGATCAGGATCATGACGATGGTGACCGTCTTGACGGTGCGGTGGACGAGCTTGGGCAGGTCGCGCCAGCGGTAGTCGCGGTAGATGAACATCGTGACGAAGAAGGCCCACAGCACCGCGATCGAGGCCGACTCGTTGGCGGTGAACACCCCTGACAGGATGCCGCCCAGGATGATCACCATGGTCATCAGGCCCCACAGCGCTTCCACGCAGATCTTCAGCGCCTGCCGCAGCGGAATCACTTCGCCCTTGGGGTAACCCTCACGCCTGGCGATGACCAGGCACAGGATGGCCAGCGTCAGGCCCAGCAGCAGGCCCGGCAGCACCCCGGCCATGAACAACGCTGCGATGCTTACGCTGCCTCCGGCGGCCAGCGAATAGATCACTGCGTTGTGGCTGGGCGGGATCAGGATGGCCTGGACCGATCCGCTGCAGGTGACGGCAGTGGCAAAGGCGCGTGGGTAGCCCTTCTTCTCCATCTCCGGGATCAGCACCGAACCGATGGAGGCCGTGTCGGCCACCGAGGAGCCCGAGATCGCGCCGAAGAAGGTGCTGGCCATGATGTTGACCAGTGACAGCCCGCCGCGCACAAAGCCCACCAGCACGCCGGCGAAGGCGACCAGGCGACGGGCCATGCCGCCCTCGGCCATGAGGGCGCCGGCCAGCACGAAGAACGGGATGGCCAGCAGCGAGAACTTGTTGACGCCCGAGCCCAGCTGGATCATCACCGCGTCCAGCGGCAGGTCGATCCACAACGCGCCGATCAGCGCCGCCAAGCCCAGCGCGAAGGCCACCGGCATGCCGATCATCATGAGCACAAAGAAGCTGCCCAGCAGCACGAAGGCGTCCATGGTGCGTCTCCTGCGGGTTCAGCGCGCAGGGCTCAGGGCACGCATCAGGCCGGGTCGCTGAAGCGTACCACCGCGCGCTCGTGCTGTGAGCCGGCCACCATGCGCTCAATGACGAAGAGCAGCGTGAACAAAGACCCCAAGGGGATGGCAAGGTAGGTCACCCCCACGGGCAGCCAGGGCAGTTCGGCGATGGACTGGCCCATGGTGTCCAGGCACAGACGGGCGCCGTACCAGGTGACGCAGCCGCACACCAGCAGCATCAGCGTGTCCGCCATCCGCGCGGCCCACTGACGCCCTGCAGCGGGCAGCGCGTCGGTCAGCATCGTCACGGCAATGTGGCCGCCGGCGCGGTAGGCCGCCGCTGCCCCGATGAAGGTGAACACCACCATCAGCAGGATGGCGATCGGCTCCGGCCAGCGCGCCCCCACGCCCAGCACATAGCGCATGAACACCCCCACCGGGACGATCAGCGACATGGCCACGATGGCGACGCCTGCCGTCCAGATGCAAAGCCGGTAGAGGTGGTCAAGCGCTCGATGCATGGGCGCCCCGGGCAGACAAGGGCTTGGCACTTCAGCGGACGGCAAAAATCCGGTTCATGAGGTCAGTGAACTGAGCGCCATACTTCGCGCGCACCGGGGCGGTGGCGTCGAAGAAGGGCTTGCTGTCCATCTCGATGAACTCCACACCCTCGGACTTGAGCTTGGCCGTGTAGTCGGCCACGGCCTTGTCCCACAGGGCGCGCTGCTCAAGCTGGGCCTCGCGGGCCAGGCGCTTGACGAGCGTCTGGTCGGCGGCCGACAGCTTGTCCCAGGCCACCTTGGACATCACCACGATCTCCGGGATGATGAGGTGGTTGGTCTGCGTGTAGAACTTGGCGCCGGCCTTGAAGTGGTTGGCCGTGTAGAGGCTGGGCGGGTTGTTCTCGGCCCCGTCGATGACGCCGGTCTGCAGTGCGCTGAAGACCTCGCCGTAGCCCATGCTGATGCCGTTGCCCCCCATGGCGTTCATGGTGTCGACGAACAGCGGGTTGCCCATCATGCGGATCTTCTGGCCCTTGAGATCCTCGGGCTTGCGCACTGGCTTCTTCGTGTACAGGCTGCGTGAGCCGCCGTCCATCCAGGCCAGGCCCACCATGCGGGCCGAGGAGGCGCTGATCTTGTCCAGCAGTTCCTGGCCGATCGGGCCGTCGATCACGGCGCGCATGTGGGCGATGTTGCGGAACACGAAGGGCATGTTGAACACGTTCACTTCGGGCACCACGGGGCCGACCGGCCCGAGCGAGGTGCGCAGGATCTGGATCGCGCCCACCTGGGTCTGTTCGATCATGGCCTTCTCGTCGCCCAGCACGCTGCCCGGGAACATCTGGAACTTGATGCGGCCGTTGGTGGCGGCGTCCAGCTTCTTGCCCATGTTCTCGACAGCGACCACGGTTGGGTAGCCCGCAGGGTGCACGTCAGCGGCCTTCAGGGTCTGGGCATGGGAGACCGCCCCCGCCAGAAGGCCGGCGGCCGCGGCGAGCGCCGCCAGGGTTCGGTGGATCGGATGTTGAATCAGCATGGTGGACTCTCCTGGACGGTGGATGTGGAAGTGGGGCTCAGAACGGCCCCATCTTGACGAAGCCGCCGCCTTGGTAGACAGCCGCGGGGTCGCTCAAGTCGATGTGCTGCTGGCGCGCCTCCACGGCGGCACGGAAAGGCTCTGAAGTGTCCCGTGGACGGTAGCCGACATGGCGGGCCGAGGTGTTGTCCCACCAGGTCAGGCGGTTGTCGCTCATGCCGTAGATCACGGTGTGGCCCACTGCGGGCGCCGTGAGCGCCGAAACCACCAGCCGCTCCAGGTCGTCGTAGCTCAGCCAGGTGGCGAGCATGCGGCGGTCCTTGGGCTCGGGGAACGAAGATCCGATGCGCAGGCTCACGGTTTCGATGCCCCAGCGGTCGAAGTAGAACTGGGCCAGGTTCTCGCCAAAGGCCTTGCTCAGGCCGTAGTAGCCGTCCGGCCGCACCGGTTCTCGCGGCGACACGGTCTCGTCCTGGCGCCGGAAGCCCGTGACGTGGTTGGAGCTGGCGAACACGATGCGCTTCGCGCCGTGCAGGCGTGCGCCTTCGTACAGGTGAAGCAGGCCCTGGATGTTCGGGCCGACGATGTCCTCGAAGGCACGCTCCGTGGAGATGCCGCCCAGGTGCACGACTGCCTGCACCCCCTCCAGCAACGCGATCACGCGGGCCTTGTCCTCAAGCGGGCAGGGCTGCACCTCCTCGCCCGGTGCCGCGTCGCCCAGGTCGGCGATGTCGCTGACGCGCAGCACTTCGCAGCACGCCTTCAAGCGCGGACGCAGCACCTGGCCCAGGCCGCCCGCAGCGCCCGTCAGCAGCAGGCGGGAAAAGCGCAGGGTGGTCGTGGCGGCGGTGTCGGTCATGGGCGCGTTGAGGGGGTGACGCGTCCGAGAGTACTTCGGATGTGTCCTGCGCCATGAGAGGGAAAGCCCCGGGGCGCCTTTCGGGCTCGGACCCCCCTGGGGGCCGCTGTCCGGGCCTTATTGAGATTTCCCTAAATGGTGACATCACCACAAGCTGGCCTGTTTCCAGCAGGCGGCAATGATTGCGGGCCGGCGCTGAGCGCTCTGGAGCTTGCTGCGAGCGGTGGTGTTGAGCTCATTGAGGGTGCCTGGGCAGA
>JBJTZN010000070.1:0-22380 GCA_046087245.1 Rubrivivax sp. | reverse complement strand
TGAAGCATTCCGGCGCGCCCGAGCGGGCGCTCCAAAGGGTGCCGATCAAGGCGCGAAGCACAGTCGTAGCTCGCGCTACGGCGAGCATTTGCAACGCCGAGCGGCGCCATTTGGGGCGAACGAGCGGGTGTGCGGGGATATTTCACAAGCTCTCAGCCCACGCGCAGCGCGCTCGTCTGGGTGTGGGAAAAGCCGTCGTCGCCCTCCCAGCGGAACTCCAGGGTGCCGCTGGCGCTGGCGCGCAGCATGAAGGCGATGAAGGGATTGGCGGCCACGGCCGGGTGCAGATCGGCGGCAAAGACCGGCTGTCCGTCCAGCCGGCAGCTGAAGCGCCGGATGATGCGCCGCGGCACCAGCGCCCCTTGGCTGTCGGTGCGGTGGCCGGTCTCCATCGGGTGTGCGATCAAGGTACGGATCTCGATCACCTCGCCGGCGCGCACGCTCGTTGGCAAGGTGATGAGGGCTCTGACGCTCATGTCAGGGTCTCCCGGGGCTGCGTCACGGGCCCTCAGCCTTCCACGCAGGCGGCCAGGGTCACCAGCACATCCACCTGCCGGGTGCGCACGCGGCCGTCGGCCAGGCGGGCAGCGGCCACCACCTTCTGCGAGGTGGCCAGGCGGATGCGCGTGCTCACGCGCGCCAGACCGTTGGCCGGGCCCAGGCGGAACTCGGCCACCTCGGGCAGCGGGTTGCGTCCGGTGAACAGGGCGATCGCCACCACGTGGTCGGCCGCGGTCATGGGGCTGTCCACCCGCACGGTCACCGGCACGGCGTTGCCGTTTTCCACCAGCTCGGGGATGTCCAGGTCCACGCCGCCTTCCACCGGTACGGCAGTGGCGGCGAAGCGTGCCAGCGCAGCGCGCATAGCCGGACTGACCTGAAAGGCCCCTGCATCCGGCGCGGCCGCCAGGCCCGGGGCGGCCTGTCCCCAGGCGGCCCCGGGCCCACCCAGGCCCAGCGCGGCGCCGGCGCTGATCACGATCCGCCTGCGCAAGGGCGCCGCGATGCCGGGTGGATCGGCGCAGCTCACTTCAGCGTCACCAGGAACGCCACCGCATCCTCCACCTGCTGGGCGCTGAAGATGGGCTGCGCCTGCCAGGCAGCGCCCACGCGCTGCAGACCCGCGGTGCGGTGGTAGGCGGGCATGACCGAATCGGGGTTCAGGCGCCGGGCGTCGACCAGGCGCAGCCGCAACTGTCCCGGGGTCCAGCGCGCGCCCGCGCCCGACAGGTCGGTGGACAGATCCCCCTGGAAGCGTTCTTCCGGAAAGGGGCCGCGGTGGCACAGCAGGCACAGGCCCGCACGACGGTCCGCAACCAGGGCGCGGCCGCGCGCAGCATCACCCACCAGACCGCCCAGGGGCTGGGAGATCGCGTCACCCGCCACCTCGAAGTTCACCACCTGCGGCGGCGCCGCCAGCGCGGATTCAACCGGGAGCAGGCTCAGCAACATGGCGAGCGCCGCGAGCCGCCCGGCGCCGACCGGCCCTGCCCATGCGACCTGCCCCGTGCCGGCCATGCTGCTCAGGCTTTCAGGCTGTGGTGCTTGAGCGGAAGCTCGCGGATGCGCTTGCCAGTGGCGGCGAAGATGGCGTTGAGCACGGCCGGGGCCGCCACCGCGATGGTGGGCTCGCCCACGCCACCCCAGAAGCCGCCCGAAGGCATGACGACGCATTCCACCTTGGGCATGTGCCCCATCATCAGAGAGGGGTAGGTGTCGAAGTTCTTCTGCTCGATCGCACCGTCCTTGACCGTGCATTCCTGGAACAGCGCCGCCCCCAGGCCGTAGACGAAGGAGCCCTCGATCTGTGCCTCGATCTGCTGCGGGTTGACGGCGTGGCCGCAGTCGGTGGCAGCCACGATGCGGTGGATCTTCAGCGCCCCCTCACGGCTGACCGACACCTCGGCGCAGGCGGCCACGTAGCTGCCGAAGCCGTGCGTCTGCGCCAGCCCCCGATACACCTTCTGCCCGCCCACGTCGGGCGCGGGCCGGCCCCAACCGGCACGTTCGGCCGCCGCGTTCAGCACGGCCAGGTGCTTGGGATGGTTGGCCATGAGCTTGCGGCGCAGCGCCAGCGGATCCTGCTTCGTGGCGTGCGCGATCTCGTCGACGAAGCACTCGAGGTAGATCGCGTTCTGGTTCAGGTTCACGCCGCGCCAGAAGCCCGGCGGCACATGCGGGTTGCGCATGGCGTGGTCGATCAGCAGCGCGGGGAACGAGTAGCCGATCATGGCCTCGCCGCCGCCGTTGTTCAGGCCCTGGAAGACCACGGGGTCACGCCCCTCGCGGACCATCTGCGGGAAGACCCCGGCCAGGATGGACTGTCCCGAAATGCGCATGTGCAGCCCGGTGATCTCGCCCTTGGCGTCCAGACCGGCCGTGAGCTTGCACTGGGTGATGGGGTGGTAGTTGCCATGCTGCATGTCCTCCTCGCGGCTCCACAGCAGCTTGACCGGGATGCCTGGGAACTGCCTGGCGATCGTCACGGTCTGCGTCACCCAGTCGTGCACCGCGCCGCGCCGGCCGAAGCCGCCGCCCAGGGGCAGCTTGTAGACCTCGCACTGGGCCGCCGGCAGGCCGGCCGCGGCCGCCGTGGCCGCGAGTGCGGCCTCACCGTTCTGGGTGGGCGTCCAGACCTCGCAGCGCTCGGCCGTCCAGCGCGCGGTGGCGTTCATCGGCTCCATCGTGGCGTGGTTCTGGAAGGGGTAGGCGTACACCGCCTCCAGCTTGCGCACCGCCCCGGCGATGGCGGCCTTGGCGTCGCCATTGGCGTTGCCCACGACAGCCTGTTGGGCGTCGAGGCCGGCCTTCAGGGTGGCCGCGATCTGAGCCTGCTGCACGCCGGCGTTCGGCCCCAGGTCCCACTCGATGGGCAGGGCATCCAGCGCGGTCTTCGCGCGCCACCAGGTGTCGGCCACCACGGCCACGGCGCTGTCGCTCACCTTGACCACCCCTCTCACGCCCGGGCGGCCGGCCACGGCCGTGGCGCTGAAAGACTTCACCTTGCCGCCGAACACCGGGCAATCCTTGATGGCGGCGTGGAGCATGCCGGGCAGCTTCAAGTCGGCGCCGTAGACCAGGCTTCCGTTGGTCTTCTCTACCGTGTCCAGCCGCGCCAGGCGCTTGCCCACCAGCTTCCAGTCCTTGGGGTCCTTCAAGGGCACCTCGGTGGGCACCGGCAGCCTGGCCGCGGCCGCGGCCACCTGGCCGTAGGTGGTGCGGCGGTTGCTGCCCGGGTGGCTGATGACGCCGGCACTGACGCGGCACTCGGCGGCAGGGACGTTCCAGCCCTGGGCCGCGGCCTGCACCAGCATCATGCGCGCGGCCGCGCCGCCCTTGCGCACGTAGTCCTGCGATTCGCGGATCCCCCGGCTGCCGCCCGTGGAGAAGTTGCCCCAGACCCGGTTGCGCGCCAGGTTCTGCCCGGGCGTGGGGTACTCGGTGGTGACGCGGGCCCAGTCGCACTCCAGTTCCTCGGCCACCATCTGGGCCAGGCCGGTCAAGGTTCCCTGGCCCATCTCGGAGCGGGCGATGCGCACGATCACCCGATCGTCAGGCTGCACCACGACCCAGGCATTGACCTCGGGCGCGGCCGCCTGGCTTTGGGCGCTGGCCGTCAACGGGACGTGGAAGCCCACCACCAGCGAGCCGCCGGCTGCGGCCGAGCCCAGGAAGGTGCGCCGGCGCATGCCTTGTTGCTTTGGGGCGGCCGTGTCTTGCAGCGTCTCAGCGTGGACGGGGCTCATGCGGCGGCTCCCTTGACGACGTGGATGATGTCCAGGCCCGCGGTCTTGACCTCGGCGCCCGCGGCCACCTTGATGGCGGCGCGCACCCGGTTGTAGGTGCCGCAGCGGCAGATGTTGGTCATGGCGGCATCGATGTCGGCATCGGTGGGCCTGGGCTTGTCCTTGAGCAGGGCGGCGGCGGCCATGATCATGCCGCTCTGGCAGTAGCCGCACTGCGGCACGTCCAGCGCGACCCAGGCCTTTTGCACCGGGTGGTTGCCGTCGGGGGACAGACCCTCGATGGTGGTGATCTTCTGGCCGGGCTGCACGGCCGCAGCGGGCAGCACGCACGAGCGCACCGGCGCGCCGTCGATGTGCACGGTGCAGGCGCCGCACTGGGCCACGCCGCAGCCGTACTTGGTTCCGGTCAGGCCGAGTTGCTCGCGGATCACCCACAGCAGCGGGGTGTCAGGCTCGGCCTCGTAGTTCATCGGTCTGCCGTTGACGTTCAGTTGAGGCATCTCGGACTCCGTAGGACAACACCGTCGGTTTGTCGCACGGCCGGCCGTGGACCGGGGTAGTGATAATCACCAAGATCGCTCAATTTCTGCACGACTCCTGCCGGTGAACCCTTCCCCGCCGTCCGCCGCCCTGGCGTCCACCCCCCTGATCGACAGCGATCATCCGTCGGTCCAAGGGTTTTCCCGCACGCATGCGCGGGGCTCGGACGATGTCGAGCGTTCGGTATCGTTGTACTACGCGGTGCGCGACGGCTTCCGCTACGACCCCTACCGGATTGATCTGTCGGTGGGCGGCATGCGCGCCAGCCAGGTGCTGGAGATCGGCGTGGGCTGGTGCGTGACCAAGGCGGCGCTGCTGGCCGCTGCGGCCCGCGCGGCCGGCATCGCGGCCCGTGTGGGCTATGCCGATGTGCGCAACCACCTCAGCACCGAGCGCCTGCGCCAGACCATGAAGACCGACCTCTTCGTCTGGCACGGCTACACCGAGCTGTGGCTGGAGGGGCGCTGGGTCAAGGCCACGCCGGCCTTCAACATCGAGCTGTGCGACCGCTTCGGCCTGCTGCCGTTGGAGTTCGACGGCCGCACGGATTCGCTGTACCACCCCTTCGACCGCGCCGGCCACCGGCACATGGAATATGTGCGCGAGCACGGCAGCTTCGACGACATGCCGCTGCAGCGCATCGTCAAGGACTTCGACCTCCACTACCCGGGCATGGTCGCATCCACCAACCCGTTGCGCTCGGCCAGCTTCGAGGCCGACGTGGGCCGGGAGACCGGCTGACCCGCGTGCCTTGAAAAGCGCGCGGCCCGCCCCACCTGCACAGACCGGGCGGGGGGTGCCGCTTCTCCGCTTGTGGCCCATTCACCGTTTTCCAGACATCCCATGGACAAGAAGACCCATTCCTTCCAGGCTGAGGTGCAGCAGATCCTGCACCTCGTCACCCACTCGCTGTACTCGAACAAGGAGATCTTCCTGCGCGAACTTGTCTCCAACGCCTCGGACGCCTGCGACAAGCTGCGCTTCGAAGCCCTGGACAACGCCGCGCTGTACGAAGACGCGCCCACGCTGGAAGTGCGCGTCTTCTTCGACGCCGAGGCCAGGACCCTGACCATCCGCGACAACGGCATCGGCATGAGTGCCGATGAGGCCATCGCGCACCTGGGCACGATCGCCAAGAGCGGCACGCGTGAGTTCATGTCGCGCCTGGAAGGCGACCAGAAGAAGGACGCCAACCTGATCGGCCAGTTCGGCGTGGGCTTCTACTCCGGCTTCATCGTGGCCGACCGCATGACGGTGGAGACCCGCCGCGCAGGTTTGCCCGCAGACCAGGGCGTGCGCTGGAGCAGCACCGGCACGGGCGACTTTGAGGTCGAGACCATCGACAAGCCTGCGCGCGGCACCGATGTCATCCTGCATCTGCGCGAGGATGAGGCGGAGTTCCTGTCGACCTGGAAGCTGAAGTCCATCATCAGCAAGTATTCCGACCACATCTCGCTGCCCATTCTCATGAAGAAGGAGGAGTGGGATGCCGAGGCCAAGAAGCAGGTGGTCAAGGACGAGTGGGAGACCGTCAACAAGGCTGCCGCGCTGTGGACCCGCAGCAAGAGCGACGTGACCGACGCCGAGTACCAGGAGTTCTACAAGCAGATCAGCTACGACAGCCAGGCACCCCTGGCCTACACGCACAACCGCGTGGAAGGCCGCACCGAGTACACGCAGTTGCTGTACGTGCCGGCCAAGGCGCCGTTCGACCTGTGGAACCGCGACAAGCGCGGCGGCGTCAAGCTGTACGTCAAGCGTGTGTTCATCATGGACGACGCCGAGGCCCTGATGCCGGTGTACCTGCGCTTTGTCAAGGGCGTGATCGACTCGGCCGACCTGCCGCTGAACGTCAGCCGCGAACTGCTGCAGGAAAGCCGTGATGTCAAGGCCATCCGCGAGGGCTCCACCAAGCGCGTGCTGTCCATGCTGGAGGACGTGGCCGAGAACCAGAAGGACAAGTACGCCGAGTTCTGGGGCCAGTTCGGCGCGGTGCTGAAGGAAGGCGTGGGCGAGGACTTCGCCAACCAGGAACGTCTGGCCAGGCTGCTGCGATTCGCCTCCACGCAGGCGGACGAGGGCGTGTCCTTCACCGACTACGTCAGTCGCATGAAGGAGGGCCAGGAGGCCATCTACTACATCACCGCCGACACCCTGGTTGCAGCCAAGGGCAGCCCGCAGCTCGAGGTCTTCAAGAAGAAGGGCATCGAGGTGCTGCTGCTGACCGATCGCGTGGACGAGTGGATGCTCAGCCACCTCTACGAGTTCGATGGCAAGCCCCTGCAGAGCGTGGCCAAGGGCGCCTTTGACCTGGGCAAGCTGCAGGACGAGGAAGAGAAGAAGCAGGCCGAGGCCGCGGCCGAGTCCTTCAAACCCGTGCTGGAGAAGTTGCAGGCCGCGCTCAAGGACCGCGCCCAGGACGTGCGCGCCTCCACCCGCCTGGTGGATTCAGCCGCCTGCCTGGTGGTGGAGGAGGGCGCCATGAGCGGCCACCTCGCGCGCATGCTCAAGCAGGCCGGCCAGGCCGCCCCCGAGGCCAAGCCCATTCTCGAAGTGAACCCGGGTCATGCCCTGGTGAAGAAGCTGGAGTCCGAGGCGCAGTTCGACGACCTCGCGCACGTGTTGTTCGATCAGGCGGTACTGGCCGAGGGCGGGCAGTTGCAGGACCCCGCGGCGCATGTGCAGCGGATGACGCGGCTTCTGACGGCGTAGCGCCGGCGTCAAGCCGGCGGGGCCGCCTGGCGCATGGCCACGGCCAGTTCGTCGTGGCCCCGGGCCTGCAATGTGTCTGCCGCGTGGTGGCGGTCCCGCGCTTCGCGGTTCTGGCTCAGCTTGGACTTGCCCACCAGCGAGCTGACGCTGACCTCGATGCCCACAATGTTGCCCAGCATCATCTGGATGTAGTCGGGCGGCGCTTCGCCCATCTTCCAGGGCTTGGGCTCGGCTGCATCGTGGTGGCGCGTCAGGCGTGCCACCAGGGCGCGGACATAGCGCTCGTCGTCATGGATGCTCAGCGTGCCGTGCGCGTGCACGACCTCGTAGCTCCAGGTGGGCACCTGGCGGTGCGTCTCGTGCTTGCTCGGGTACCAGTTGGGGGAGATGTAGGCCTCGTTTCCCCGGAAGATCACCATCACCGGCGTGCCCGTGGGACAGCGCTGCCACAGGGTGTTGGCGCGTGCCACATGGGCCTTGAGCGTGCCCAGGGGCCCGGCGGCCGGGTCGAACTCGAACGGGATGTGGTCGGCATCGAGCGCACCGTGCTCGCTGCGCACCAGGGTGCCCAGCGGGTGCTCCCGCAGGATGCGGTGCAGGACTGCAGGGTCGGTCTGGGCGAAGTGCGGCGGAATGTACATGGCGGCTGGAGATCTGGGGCCCGGTCGCTGTAGCACCGAACCCCGGCGTCTGCAAGCCGGGTTCGTCGCTTTCAGGCCTGCAACCGCCCACCAGGCCCTTGGCGCATGACCTCGGGCCTGGACGGGGGTTACAGCTTGTAGTTGACCGACAGGCCGTAGCTGCGACCCATCACGTTGTAGGTGTCGGGGAAGGTGTTGAACGACCCCGGATTCGGGAAGCCCGTGGGCGGCTTCTTGCCGCTGAGGTTGTCCACCCCCAGGGTGACCGACAGCCCCTTGACGGGGGTGCGCAGCGCGACGTTCAGGTCCAGGTAGTCCTGCGCCGGGATGCTGCCGGTGGATCCCACGGCGCTGTCGCGCACCTTGCCGATGCGTGTCCAGCCCAGTTGCGTGGTGATGCCGCCTGCGGTCCAGGCCAGCGACGCCCGGTGACGGTAGTCCGGCATCACCAGCGTCACCGCGTCCGAGGAGCACCGGAAACCATAGGTGCCCTTGCAATCCACCGGATCGAGGATCGGGTTCCGCTGGATCGTGTAGCTGCGCACGAACGAGGCTTGGTACTGCCACACCGCCCGCTGGCCGGTCAGGCCGAAGGGGTTGGCCTGGCGCCAGCTCAGATCGACATCCATGCCGGTCTGCTTGATCAGCGCCAGGTTGCGGTCCACCGGGAAACCGTCCTTGATGCGGCCGGTGACCGGGTCGCGCGTGACCGCTGCGCACAGCGGGTTGTCGGCGCGCGGGTCGGTGATGTAGCAGCTGGTCAACGCGTCCACGGGCTGGATCTGGCCCACCGCGTCAGAGATCTTGATGCTGTAGAAGTCCATCGACAGCGACAGGCCCTGTGCCGGCTGGAGCACCAGGCCCAGCGTCTGCGACTTGCCCTTCTCGGCCCGGATGTCGGGGTTGCCGCCGAAGAAGTAGCCGCCGGTCAGGTTGGCCGCGCTCAGCGAATCGTAGGAACCCACCGCCGGGGCGCCGAAGCGCTTGCACTGCTCTGCGTTGCCGGTGCCCAGCGCGCAGGGGTCGCCCTGGTAGCGCGGCCGCAGGCGCGCGACGTTCACCAGGTTGGCAAAGGGGATGGAGAACACGGGATTGGCGAACTCGCCGAAGTTCGGATCGCGAATCGTCGATTGGTCGGTGGCGCGCAGACGCACCTGATCGTTGATCGCCCACGACAGGCCCAGCTTGCTGGTGTCGAAACTGTTCGACGCCCCCACCGACTTGTCGTAGTCGCTGCGCCGGAACGCGCCTTCGACGCTGAGCAACTGCACGAATGGCAGCTTGGCCAGCAGCGGCGCCGAGACCTCGGCATAGAACTCGTTGGCCTTGATCACAGGGGGCACGGGCGGCGCGCTCTCCACGCCCTGGCGGAAGGACTGCCCGAGGTCCGGGTTGTAGGCGAACTGCCCGGTTTCCTTGCGCTGCTCCATGCCCACGGCCAGGCCGACCGCACCTGCCGGCAGCTTGAACCAGTCACGGCTGTCGCCCGTCAGGCTGGCGGCCACCACCGATTGCGTGCGCTTGCGGTCGCCGTACTTGAAGTCCTGGGCGAGCCCCGAGACATCGGCCCCCGGCCCGAACAGGTCGATGGTGTTGACCAGCCCCGGCAGGCGCGAACGCACCCCGTCGCCTCTGACGACGATGCTTTCCTTGGAGCTGCCCTGCTGGGCGTAGATGTCCCAGTCGATGGCTGCGCTCAGGCTGCCCCGCAAACCCAGCTGGACCTGCTGCGTCCTGCGGTCGTTCTCCGCGGTGAGCACCCCCAGTTCCCCCAGCGTGCGGTCGATGGTGACATTGGCCACGCCGTTGACGAAAGTCAGCAGCGGCAGGGCCTGCGCCGGGATGAAGGGGTTGGTCTGGCTGATGCTGAAGTTGCCGCTGATCGTGGCCGGGTTCTGCCCGGAGCGGGGCGCCCCCACGGTCTTGACGTTGGAGAACATGGCGCGGCCGTACAGCTGCACGGCGTCGCTGAGGTCGAAGCGGAAGAAGGTCGATGCGTTGGTACGCTCCAGCGGCATGACCAGCGTGAGCTGCGGCGTGTAGTCGGCCGTCTGCGCGGTGGTGGTGAAGTTGCCGGCGTTGTCGACCGAGAACTTGCGCCCGCTGGCCACGTCCGTGAAGTTGCCCCCGCGCGGGGACAGCAGGGTCGGGTTGGCCAGCGCCCAGGAGCGCGCCCCGGCCAGCAGCCCGTCGCGCTGGGTATGCTCCACGTAGCCGACGATGCTTGCGCGGTTGGCCAGACGCAGCCCGCCCGTGGCATTCACGCTGGTCTGGTCGCCCCCGCCGTTGGCGCTGCGCTGGCTGGCCTGCAACTGCAGGCCGTCGAAGCGGTCCTTCATGATGAAGTTCACCACGCCGGCCACCGCATCGGCACCGTACACCGCCGCCGCCCCGCCCGTGAGCAGGTCCACACGCTCGATCAAGGGCGCCGGGACGAAGTTCACGTCCACCGCGTTGCGGAAGCTGAACGGCACGGCGCGCGTGCCGTTGATCAGCACCAGGGTGCGGTTCTGCCCGAGGTTGCGCAGGTCCAGTGTCTGGGCACCGAAGGCATCGCTGCCGGCGGCCGTGCTGAGCACCCCGCCGGCAAGTTGCGGCAGCTTGGCAGAGAAGTCCTCCACCGTGTTGGCCCGCAGCAGACCGATCTGCTCGGCACTGACCTGGGACACCGGGCTGGTGGAGCTCAGTGCCAGGGACTTGATCCGCGTGCCCGTGATGACGATGGGTTGGGCGTCACTTGCCGCCGTGCCGCCTGCACCTGCCGCGCCTTGCCCCTGCGCCACCGAGGCCTGGGCGGCCAAGGCCAGTGCGGTGATCGCGAACACCCGGGCCTTTCGGCCGCGGACGAGACGGACTGAGGATTCGGCGGGATCGTTGGGTCGCATGTTGTGTGTTCCTGTGGTGGGCAGAGTGCGGCAGATGTTTGAGCGGTCGGCCCTTGCAGGGCTGGTCAAACCTGGGCAGAGATGGTACTCAAGGACTGCTGGCTGCACGCCGCGGGCTGATCCGGGTTAACCCGATGCAGGCGCCGCCGGACACCTGCCTGACACCCGGCGAATCTGGGGTGTGCGCGTAAGCTTGCGGGCATGGTTGCTCTTGAGTTCACCCTTTCGTGAGCAGGTCCGGCCCGCTGCCTCCCGGCCCCAACCTCGGCACGCAGCTTGCTGCGCTTCGCCGGGCCCAGGCCCGCCGCAGGGCAAGCTCGACACGAGGCCTTGTCGCTTCCGCCGTGGCAGACGGTGGGGGCCCGACTTCACAGGCGGATCCCGACTCGGACACCCGCGGCGCGCGGCGCCGTGCCGGCCGGCCCATGCCGAAGGCCGGGCTCGCCGGCCATGCGCAAGACTGGTTCGCCGCCCGGGGCTGGCAGCCCTTTGACTTCCAGCGGGAGGTCTGGGCCCACATGGCCGCAGGACGCAGCGGGCTGCTGCACGCCACCACCGGCGCGGGCAAGACGCTGGCCGCCTGGTTTGGCGCCCTGGCTGTGTGCAGGGCTGAACCCGGCCTCCCGGGTTGCCGCGGCCCGCGGGTGCTGTGGATCACCCCCATGCGGGCGCTGGCGGCCGACACCACCCTGGCCCTGCAGGCTGCGGCTGACGGTCTGGGCATGGGCTGGGCGGTGGCCCAGCGCACGGGCGACACCGCGGCAGCCGACAAGGCCCGCCAGCGCAGGACCTGGCCCCCCGCGCTGGTGACCACCCCCGAGAGCCTGAGCCTGATGCTGGCGATGGCCGACAGCGACAGCGTGCTGGGCGGCGTGCAGGTGCTCGTCGTGGACGAGTGGCACGAGCTGCTGGGCAACAAGCGCGGGACGCAGGTGCTGCTGGCCCTGGCGAGATTGCGCCGCCTGAACCCGCGACTGCGCGTGTGGGGGCTGTCGGCCACGCTGGGCAACCTGGACGAAGCCTGCCAGGCGCTGGCGGGGCACCAAGGCGTGACGGTGCGCGGCGCCGTGCCCAAGGCGCTGACGGTGGACAGCCTGATTCCCGCCAGCATGGAGCGCTTCCCCTGGGGCGGGCACCTGGGATTGCGCCTGCTGAATGAGGTGGTGGGCGAACTGCAGGGCAGCGCTTCCAGCCTGGTGTTCACCAACACCCGATCCCAGGCCGAGCTGTGGTACCAGGCCCTGCTGCAGGCCCGTCCGGACTGGGCTGGCCTGATCGCGTTGCACCACGGTTCGCTCGACCCCTCGGTGCGCCAGTGGGTGGAGGCGGGGCTGAAGGCCGGGCAGCTGAAGGCCGTGGTCTGCACTTCCAGCCTGGACCTGGGGGTGGACTTCCTGCCCGTGGAGCGCGTGCTGCAGATCGGCTCGCCCAAGGGCGTGGCCCGGCTGCTGCAGCGCGCCGGCCGATCGGGCCACGCGCCGGGGCGGCCCTCGCGCATCACCGTCGTGCCCAGCCATGCGCTGGAACTGCTGGAGGCCGCCGCCGCGCGCCGCGCCGCCGCTGCCGGTCGCATCGAACGCCGTGAGCCCCCGCCCTGGCCGCTGGACGTGCTGGTGCAGCACCTGCTCACACTCGCCGTGGGCCCGGGATTCGAGCCCGATGCGCTGTTCGAGGAGGTCAGGAGCGCCTGGCCCTACCGTGACCTGGACCGCGAAACTTTCGACTGGTGCCTGGGCTTCACCGTGCACGGCGGCCTGTCGCTGGCCGCCTACCCGGAGCACCACCGGATCGTCCTTGACGAGGCCGGCGTCTGTCGGGCGGCCAACCCCGCCGTGGCGCGCCGCCACCGCATGAGCATCGGCACCATCGTGGCGGACGCCGCGATGAGCGTGCAGTGGCTCAACGGCGGACGCATCGGCAGCGTCGAGGAAGGCTTCATCGCCGGTCTGCGGGAGGGGGACTGCTTCATCTTCAGCGGCCGCGTGCTGCAGCTGGTGAGGGTGCGCGACTTCACGGCCTTCGTCACCCGAGCACCCGGACAGCAGGGCGCCGTGCCCGTGTGGCAAGGCGGCAAGATGCCCTTGTCCAGCGAGCTGGCCGACACCGCGCTGGCGTTGCTGGACGAGGCTGATGAACTGTTGCAACCCGACCCGGGGTCTGGCGCGCCGGCCCGCCTGGGCGCCCACCCCGACCCCGAGCTGCGGGCCTTGGCACCGCTGCTGGCCCTGCAGGCGCAGGTGTCGGCGCTGCCCTGCGCCCGCCGCATCGTCTTCGAGATGATCCGCACCGATGAGGGTCACCACCTGTTCTGCTATCCCATGGCCGGGCGCATGGTGCACATCGGCCTGGGGGCGCTGCTGGCCTGGCGGGCGGCGCGCCAGCAGCCGGGCACCTTCAGCCTGGCGATGAACGACTACGGCTTCGAGTTGCTGTCGCGCCAGGCGTTTGACTGGCCGGCGCTGCTGGAGCCGGCCGGACCCGGCTCGTGGGCGAAGGGGCTGCTCAGCCCGGAGCAACTGCTGCCTGACATCCAGCAGGCGCTCAACGCCACGGAGCTGTCGCTGCGGCGCTTTCGCGAGATCGCCCGCGTGGCGGGCCTGGTTTTCACCGGCTACCCTGGCGCGGGTCGCAGCGCGCGGCAGGTGCAGGCCTCGGCCGGGCTGTTCTTCGACGTCTTCCGCCAGCACGACCCGGGCAACCTGCTGCTGGCCCAGGCCGAGGCCGAGACCCTGGCGCAGGAACTGGATGTGCAACGCCTGCAGCGCTGCCTGGCCCGTATGGCCGCTGCCGGGCAGATCAGGCTGACCCGGCCGCAGCGCCTGACACCCTTCGCCTTCCCGCTCATGGTCGAGCGCCTGCGCGAGCGTGTCACCACGGAACAACTGAACCAGCGCGTGCTGCGCTTGCTGGCGGAGATCGAGGCGGCGCTGCAGCCCGCGGCCACGGGGCTCTCGACCGGTGCCAGCGGGCCGGGAAGCCGGCGCAGGCGCGGGCGCCAGCCCGGTGCCCCTGGGCGCGCGCCATGACCCGGCCGTTCTGCGCCCCCGAGCCGCACCCGACGAGGGCGCCTTCCACGCACGCACTGCATCTTCTGCCAGACGGACGCTGCCTGCTCCTGCTGCCCGAGCGCGCCGCCTGGCTGCCCGATGCCGGCCTGCTTCTGGTGGCCGATGTCCACTTCGGCAAGGCCGCCAGTTTCCGCCGGCTCGGCGTGCCCGTGCCGCGTGGTACCACCGGCGCCAACCTGGCGCGCCTGGATGCCCTGCTTTCGCGCCTGCCGGGCGTGCGCGAACTGGTGTTCCTGGGCGACTTCCTGCACGCTGCCAGCGGGCGCGCTCCAGCCACCTTGCAGGCTCTGCTGACCTGGCGCCAGCGTCACGCTGGCGTGGTCATCACCTTGGTGCGCGGCAACCACGATGACCGGGCGGGGGATCCACCGGCCGCCCTGGGCATCGCGGTGATGGACGAGCCCTGGCTGCACGCCGGCCTGGCCCTGTGTCACGACCCGGCCACACCCCGGCCCGCGGGCCGGTACGCGCTGGCCGGTCACCTGCACCCGGTCGCCCGCCTGGGCCGCGGCGTCGACGCCGTGAGGCTGCCGTGCTTTCACGCCCGCGCGCAGGGCCTGATGGTGCTGCCTGCCTTCGGGGCGTTCACGGGCGGCGCGGTGGTGCGGGCAGCGGCGGGTGAGACGCTGTACCTGGTGGCGCCGCACCAGGTGCTGGTGCATCCCCTGAGCAGTGGCGGGCTCAGCCGGCTTGGGTCCACAGGTCGTTCAAGTGGGTGAAGCCCCAGGGCTCGGGGTCCTCCCTGCCGAGGATGCGGTCACTGCTGTCGGTTCCGAGGTCCAGATCCCGCGTCTGGATCGGCATGTTGGACTTGGTGGAGAAGAACACGCGAACCTTGGGTGACGTGAGTTTGCCGGGGTTCTGGTCGATCACCACGGCCAACTTTCCAGACTGCAGGCGCACCAGCGTACCCACCGGGTAGATGCCCACCGAGACGATGAACGCCTGGAACACCTTGGGGTCGAAGTGGCCCTTCCACTGGGCCATGCGCGCCAGCGACACGGCGGGATCCCAGGCCTGCTTGTAGGGTCGCACGGAGGTCACGGCGTCGTAGACGTCGCACACTGCGCCCATGCGCGACAGCAGGGTGATCTGTTCGCCGGCGAGCCGGTGCGGGTAGCCGTTGCCGTCCATCTTTTCGTGGTGGTGCAGGCACACTTCCAGCACCTCGGGGCCGAAACCGCCGCTGGCCACCAGCGCGGCGTGCCCGCGTTCGGGGTGGGCCTTCATGATCGCGAATTCTTCGTCGGTGAGCTGCCCGGGCTTGTTCAGCACCTCCAGCGGCATGAGCATCTTGCCCACGTCGTGCAGCAGCCCACCCTCGCCGGCCAGCCGCTGCTCGGCCTCGCTCAAGCCCAGCTGCCGTCCCAGCGCAATCATCATGGCGCACACGGCCACCGAGTGCATGTAGGTGTAATCGTCGCGCGTCTTCAGGCGTGCCAGGCTGATGAGCGCTGACGGATTGCGCCAGACCGAACCGGCGATGCTGTCGACCACCGCAGTGGCCGTGTCGCGGTGGACAGCCTGGCCCATGCGGGCCTCGTTGAGCATGTCGACCACCGCGGTGCGCGACTGCCGCATGATGCTGCTGGCTTCTTCGAGTTCGTCGGCCACGCTGACCGGCCTGGGGGGCGCTGGCCGCCGCGTCCGGGTCGACGGCTCGGGGAGCGGTACCTCCGCCGTGGGCCCGCGGGGGAGGTCCGCCTCGGGACCTTCCACATCCTTGCCCAGACTGATGTTGATCCAGACGTGCGGTACCTTGGAGGATCTCAATGCCAGCAGGTCGGCAGAGTTGGTGATCTGGAACTTGGTCTTCCAGAAGGGGTGCGACAGCCAGGAGCCCTCCATGGAGTGGAGATACATGCCCAGTTCGACCTGGTCAGTGGGAATCTTCTTCAGCATGGCCCATCGAATTCTGCATCCGAGTATGCGGCAGCGCAGCGACAGGCAGGGCGCGGCACGGCTGCGAACATGGCAGATGTCACTTGTTGGGGTCCGCCAGCACGGCGCCAGGCCCGCGCCGGCTCATCCCATGCGATCGATCTGTTCGTTCAGCAGCGCGGTCTGGTCGGCCCAGTGGTTGGGGGTGCCAAAGCCTGGGAAGGCGATGGGGAAGGCCGGGTCGGCCCAGCGCTGGGCGACCCAGGCGCTGTGGCGCAGCATGCGCAGGGTGCGCAGCGGTTCGATCAACGCCAGTTGCGCATCGTCGAACGGCATGAAGTCCTCGTAGCCCCGCAGCAGGGCCTGCAGTTGCCGGTGCCTGCCCTCGCCGTCGTGACCGTCCAGGAACAGCCACAGGTCCTGCATGGCCGGGCCGTTGCAGGCGTCGTCGAAGTCCACCAGATGCAGGGTCTGCTCCCGCTCGAGCAGGTTGCCCCGGTGGGCGTCGCCGTGCAGGCGCAGCGCCGCGCTGTCTGAGCGCTCGAAGGCCCGCGCCACACCCTCCATTGCGGTGCGGGCGGCGCTCTCCCAGGGGTTGGCCTGCCCGGGGTCCATCGCCTGCAGCTCCACGAGCGTGTCGATGGCCTGCAGCCCCAGCGCGGGGCAAAGCGTCAGGCGATGGGCGAATGGCTGCGTCGCACCCACGGCGTGCACGCGCCCGATCAGGCGACCCAGGCGCTCGAAGGCCTGGGGTGACTCGACATCCGGATCGCGTCCACCCAGCCAGGGGCTGACACTGATGCGATGGGCGCCCCCGTCCCGGGGCTGCCAGTGCAGCAAGGTGGCACCTGGGCCGGCGATCCGGGCGCCGTTGGTGGCGCCCGGCAACAGGTGCAACCGCAACGGCGCCATCACCGCCACCTCGGCAGCGGCGAGTTCCAGGGTGAAGCCATGCTCCTCCAGGATCTGGTCGTCACTCCAGCGGCCGGGGCGATAGAACTTCGCCACCGCGGCGCCCCCGTCCTCCAGCATCAGGCGAAACACCCGGTTTTCGTAGGAGTTCAGTTGGAGGATGCGTCCGTCCCCGCGCAGGCCCACGGCGTCCAGGGCCTCGAGCACGGTGTCGGGGGTCAGCCGGCCGTAGGCGGCGGGCAAGGGGTTTGTCGATGGCATTTCGGCAGCTATACTACGAGGCTTTTCCCGAAAACGGCGGGGAAAAGTTCGCTTACCCGAGAGGCCGCGCGCGCTGAGAAGCTGCGCAAGCACAAGCGGCGCCGAAGGTGCGAGGCACGAAAGTGCAAGAACAGCCGCAATTCGGTGTGCCGTGCCTGCGCGTACACCCCACGGAAGACCCTCATGAAGACCTTCAGCGCCAAGCCGGCCGAAGTGGTGCACGAGTGGTTTGTGATTGACGCCACCGACAAGGTGCTCGGACGTGTTGCCAGCGAAGTGGCACTCCGTTTGCGCGGCAAGCACAAGGCCATCTACACGCCCCACGTCGACACCGGTGATTTCATCGTCATCGTCAATGCCGACAAGATCCGCGTCACCGGTGCCAAGGCCACCGACAAGATCCATTACCGCCACTCCGGCTACCCCGGTGGCATTCGTGCCACGGCATTCAAGGACATGCAGGCCCGTCATCCGGGTCGGGCCATCGAGAAGGCCGTCAAGGGCATGCTGCCCAAGGGGCCGTTGGGCTACGCGATGATCAAGAAGCTGAAGGTGTATGCCGGTGCCTCACATCCGCACACCGCCCAGCAACCGCAACCGCTCGAGATCTGAGGACGGCCATGATCGGACAATGGAATTACGGCACCGGCCGCCGCAAGTCGTCGGTCGCCAGGGTGTTCATCAAGAAGGGTTCGGGTGTCATCGAGGTCAACGGCAAGCCGCTTGATCAGTACTTCGGACGCCAGACCTCGATCATGATCGTCCAGCAACCTTTGTTGCTGACGGCCAACGCACAGGTGTTCGACATCAAGGTCAACGTGCATGGCGGCGGCGAGTCGGGTCAGGCCGGCGCGGTGCGCCACGGCATCACCCGTGCGCTGATCGACTATGACGCGGCGCTCAAGCCCGAACTGAGCCGGGCCGGCTTCGTCACGCGTGACGCCCGCGAGGTCGAGCGCAAGAAGGTCGGTCTGCACGGCGCCCGCAGGCGCAAGCAGTTCAGCAAGCGCTGATTCTGCAGACACGGGGCCCGAGCGCCCTGTTCTGGATTCTGCTCAATGCGCTGGAAGCTCTGGCGCCGCCGACTGTCGGTGAGCGCTCCCAGGATGATCGTTCGCAGCCGCCTGCCCTGGCCCTTGCGGTGGGCGGTAGCTGCGCTGGCCCTGGGCTTCTCGGCGGCCATCGCCCTGTGGGCGTTCGAACTCGGCAAGGACATCGCCGGTCTGGATCGCGATGCCAAGGGTCAGGTGCTGCAATTGCAGGGCGAGGTGCAGCGCCTTCGCGCCGAACACGAGCGCGCCCTGGCGGTGGCCCATACGGCCGACAGCCTGCTCACGGCCGAGCGCGCCTCGCAAGAGCGGCTGGCACAACTGGTGCGACAACTTGAGGAAGAGACGCGGGCGCTCAAGGCCGATCTGGGCTTCTTCGAGCGCTTGATCCCGGCTGCCGGTCCTGGATTGCAGGTGCGTGGCCTGCAGGCGCAGGCCCAGGGCCCAGGACAGTTGCGCTACCAGATGCTGGTGATGCACAGCGCCCGCGCTTCAGCAGACTTCTCGGGGCGCTATGAAGTGCTCGTGGCAGGCACCTTGTCCGGCCGCCCTTGGAGCATGCCGGCCGCTGGCGGACCCAGGGACATGAAGCTCAAGCAGTACCTGCGCGTGGAGGGTCTGATCGACCATCCGCCGCAGGCCGTGATAAAAACGCTGCAGGTCAGAGTCATGGATGATGCCGGGGCGGTGAAGGCCACGCAGGCCATCCCCCTGTGAATTGCGGGAGTCTTGAGGCATGCAGTTCGGACGCAAGAAGTCCCCCCCCATTCGCAGCCTGATCGCCGAACACACGGTGGTGGCTGGACCCATCCGCTTTTCTGACGGCTTGCGCATCGACGGCGAAGTGCAGGGCGATGTCCTGGGCGTCGGGGTGGGCCCTACGCTTCTGGTCATCGGCGACAAAGCCAAGGTCGTGGGCGTGGTCAAGGCGTCGCATGTGATCATCAGCGGCGAAGTGGTCGGTCCGGTAGAGTCCAGCGTGATGCTGGAGTTGCAGCCTTCGGCCCGGGTGGCGGGCAGCGTACGCTACGAACTGCTTGAAATGCACGCGGGCGCCGTCATCAACGGTGAATTGCGGCCACTGAAGAATGTCGACAAACCCACCCTGAAACTTGCCGCATCGAACGAGCGCTGACCAAAAGGACTGACATGAACGCCATTGCTGAACCCCTGGCCCCCGCGGCTGACGATGCGCCCGTGCCGTTGGTCTTCACCGACAGCGCCGCGGCCAAGGTGGCTGAACTGGTGGCCGAGGAGGGCAACCCCGAACTCAAGCTCAGGGTGTTTGTCCAGGGTGGTGGATGCTCGGGCTTCCAGTACGGCTTCACCTTCGACGAGGTCGTCAACGAGGACGACACACAGATGTCCAAGAACGGAGTCACCCTGCTCATCGACGCCATGAGCCTGCAGTACCTGATCGGTGCCGAGATTGACTACAAGGACGACCTCCAGGGCGCGCAATTCGTCATCAAGAACCCCAATGCCACCACCACATGTGGTTGCGGGTCTTCCTTCTCGGTCTGAAGGGCCGGGACAGTTCGGCCGGTCTTCAAGCCGGGTACCAGGCGCCGAGCACGCGGGGCCCGCATGCACCGGTGACGGCCGGCAGGTTGCCAGGGCGACGCAGCACGCAAGCGCGGGCCAGCCAGGAGAAGGCCAGCGCCTCGACTTGGTTGGGTGCAACGCCGGCTGCGGCGGTGGATGACACCTCCACCCCGGGCAGCAAGGAGACGAGCCGACCCATCAGATGCCCATTGAAGACACCGCCTCCGCAGACCAGCAGGGTGGCCGTGGCGGGAGCATGCCGCTGAAGCGCCTGGACCGCGCAGCACGCCGTCAGTTCGGCCAGCGTGGCTTGCACGTCCTGCGGGGCGTATACAACGGCCCGCTCGTCCGGCCCGGACTGCAGGGCCCGATCCACCCATGACAGGTGCAGCAGGTCGCGCCCGGTGCTCTTGGGTGGCGACAGGGCGAAGAAGGGCTCCCGCTGCATGCGCTCCAGCAGGATCGCGTCCGCACGGCCTGAAGCGGCCCAGCGTCCCTCCTCGTCGAAGCTGCGACCGGTATGGCGCTCGCACCAGCCGTCCATCAAGGCATTGCCCGGACCGCAATCGAAGCCGGTGACTTCACCGCCCGCAGGCAACAGGGTCAGGTTGGCGATGCCCCCGATGTTGAGCACGGCCACATCCTGGCCGGGACGGCTGAAGAGCCCGGCGTGGAAGGCCGGGACCAGCGGCGCGCCTTGGCCGCCGGCGGCCACGTCACGGCTTCGCAGGTCGCATACCGTGCCGATGCCCGTCAGCTCCGCCAGCAATGCGCCGTTGATCAACTGCAGGGTGTAGCCCGTGCCATCGAAGGCCCGGGGCTGGTGCCGCACCGTCTGTCCATGGGCACCCAGCGCGGTGACCTGCGCCGCTGACACGCCGGCGCTGTCGAGCAGGCGTGCCACCACCTCGGCGCAGCGCCTGGAGACTTCGTTGGCAGCCAGGGCGGCACGATGCAACTCGTTGTCGCCCGGCGTGTTCAAGGCCAGAAGTTCGGCCCGCCACTCGGGGGCGAAGGGCTGGTGCGCATGCGCCAGCACCCGCGGCTGATCGCCGGACCAATCGGCCAGCACACCGTCCAACCCGTCCAGCGAGGTGCCCGACATCAGCCCGATGAACAACGCCATGGCGATGGCGCGCGGCGCTATTCGAAAGCCGGGCGCGCGCCCACCGTCTCGGCCAGATCCAGCTTGACCTGCGCCGTGCGCGACCACTCGTCAAAACGGGGGCGCGAGGCCGGATCCAGCGGGACGCTTTCCGAGGCCTTGGCGATCTTCAGCGGATCCTGGTGCACGCCATTGACGCGGAACTCGAAGTGCAGGTGGGGCCCGGTGGCCCAGCCCGTGGCGCCCACCGCTCCGAGGTGCTGACCCTGCGCCAGGCGCTGGCCCTTGCGCACATCCACTCGGCTGAGGTGGGCGTAGACGGTGACGCGGTCTCCGCCGTGGCGCACATGCACCACGTTACCGTAGCCGTTTTGCCAGCCTGCGAACTCCACCACGCCGTCGCCCACCACGCGCACGGGCGTGCCCGTGGGCGCGGCGTAGTCCACGCCCAGATGGGCACGCATGCGCTGCAGGATCGGATGCATCCGCATCGCAAAGCCGGAGGTCACACGGGAGAATTCCAGCGGGCTGGCCAGGAAGGCGCGCTTGCGGCTGCGCCCGCTGGGGTCGAAGTAAGCGCCCTTGCCTGCGGACTCGAACCAGATGACCTGATGCGTCCGGCCTGCATTGATGAATTCGGCGGCCAGCACCCGCCCGGCACCCTGGTTCCAGGGCACGGGCTCGCCATCAGCCGTGAGGGTCTCGTAGACGATGCTGAAGGTATCGCCTTTGCGCAATTCCCGGTGGAAGTCGATGTCGCCCGAGAAGATCTCGGCCAGTTGGGTGGCCACGGGATCGGGGATGCGGGCCTCGTCCGTGGCGGCAAACAGTGAACTGCGGATCGTGCCGCTGGCTAGGCGCGTCTGGGTCTGCAGGGGCACCAGCGAGCTGCGGACAGCCCAGCGACCGAGTTCTCGAGCAACCGACAGCCGTGTAAAGTGAGTGCGTGTTGACTCCAGATTTTCCGCGGGCAGACGAACGATGAGTTCCACCAAATCACCGCGGACATTCACGCGGCTTTGCACCAGCCGACCCGCGCGGCCCTCCAGGGCCCGACGCAGCACAGGCTCCTGTGCGAGGGCTGCCAGCGTGCTGGCGTCGACCACGCCTAGGCGTCGCAGCGTCGCTTCCATCGACGACCCGGACCGGGTGACCTCGCTGAAGCTCAATTCCAGACCGTAGTCGGCCAACGCCTCCAGTTGCGGACCGATCGCCGCCGTGGCCACGCTCTCTGACACCGTCAGCACCGGCAGCAGTGCCGGATCGGGCGCCAACGGTGCCACCGCAAAAGCCACCGCTCCCAGCCCGCCCAGCAGGCCTGCAGCAGACAACGTGATGGTCTTGGAATGTCGAGCCTTGAGAAGGGCGGCAGCTTGGCCGTAACGCTGGAGAAAATCCAAGGAACACCCTGCCGAAAAACTGTGCCCAGACCGCGGACCCGCGTGCGCGTCTGCAAGTGCGTGCGGGAAACGCCACCCTGTACGCCGTGCCCGAACCCCGCTTCTTCTTCAGAACTTTCGAGGACCCGAGTCGTGACGGACCGTCACCTAAAATAAAGCCGTTGCGCGACGCAGTCCACCTTGTAAGGGCCTCGCACGACGTTCAGATCGACTTCAGTATAGCAACCGGCCGTCCGCGCCCAGCCCCAAAACCCCTCGACCGCCGTGCCATGACGCAGCCTGCCCCGTCCCCTCTTGTTTCACCCCCGGAACGCGCAGACGCTGTGGACGAGCAGGTCCGCCAGGCGCTGGCGGTATGCCTGCGCGGGTGCGAGGAACTGCTGCCCGAAGCCGACTGGGTGAGGAAGCTGACGCGATCTCGGGACACGGGCGTGCCCTTGCGCATCAAGTTCGGCATGGACCCCACGGCGCCTGACCTGCACCTGGGTCACACGGTGGTGCTCAACAAGATGCGCCAGTTGCAGGACCTGGGCCACGTGGTGATCCCGCTGATCGGTGACTTCACCACCATGATCGGCGACCCGTCAGGGCGCAACAGCACGCGCCCGCCGCTCACGCGTGAGCAGATCGAGGCC
>JBJTZN010000069.1:0-9319 GCA_046087245.1 Rubrivivax sp. | reverse complement strand
TGCTCGGGCGTGCCGGTGACCACGGCGGGCGGCGGCATCAGGTGGTGCTTGGCCGTCAGTTCATCGCGCTGGGTGTTGCTCAGCTTATTCCATTCCGCGTCTTGCTGCAGCAGGGCCTGCTGCTGTGCGAAGCCTTGTTGGAAGGCGTCCAGCTTGGCCTTCAAGGCCTGGCGCAGCAGGTCGACCGTCTCGTCCAACAGGGGGCGCACCGGGTCTGGGTCCGCCAGCAAGCTTCGCTGGTTCGAAACAGCATCGGCCTCGGCCTTCAGCTTGGCGTGGGGGCCGAGGGCCTTCGCGTGGCGGAGCAGGTCGCCCAGCTTGTGCCAGGCGGGCATGCGCTTCGCAATCTCCGCTGCGGTCTTGGCCCAGCCTTGCGAAAGGGCCAGCACCTCGTCGTGCCGGGTGAACAGTTCCAGCAGCTGGGCGTTGCCGCTCTGCGCCTCGATGGCTTCGATGACGGTGAGCTTCGGCGTCTCGGGTGCCGGTGCCGGCCCGCCGGCCTTGGATGCCTGTTCGCGCAGCTTGGCCAGTAGGGCAGGCATCCGGTTCAGCTCTTCTCTGGGCTGGCAGGGCACGCCCACAGCGTCGAACAGTTTGCGAATCTTGATGAGCTGAATCGGCGTGATGTTGATGCTCTCGCGCCGGAAGCTTGTCTGGGTCAGCTTGGCGCGGTCCAGGCTCTTGGCGTCGACAGGCTTGGAGGCCGCGTCAGTCGCGTTGACATGCCCGGACGCCAGCAGCGCGTACAGCGCACCGTCGATGGCGTCACGCGGCCAGCCGTAGGGCGGCGCCTCGAAGTTCTCGCGAATCTCCGAGCCCTTCTTGCCGGGGCCGATGAAGCCCAGCAACTTCTGGCAGACCGGGTGCTTGTCGGCTTCCTGGGTGTGGCCGACGGCCTTCAGGGCTTCCAGGTTTCCTTTGCGGGCTTCGTCCAGCACCTTGCCCCACTGTTCGTGGTCAGCGGCATCGAACTGGCTGTAGAGGCGGATGGCCGAAGACTTGGCCGCGCGGTTGATGCGGTCGGCCAGGTCGTTGCCGTCGGTGGCCTCCTGACCGCCGGCCTGGAACACGCGGACGCCGGCCATCAGCTTGTCCACCAGCTCGGCCAGCTCCTTCTCGGCGTTGCGCTGGCGACTCTCCATCGAGCGCTGCGCGTCGCGGCCCTCTTCGGTGGCGGGGTTGCCCTTCTTTTGCAGCGTGGTACGGGCAGCCTCCAGCGCCACGATGGCGTTCGTCAGCTCGGTCTTGTGCTGGGCCGGCAGGAAGGCGAAGAGCGTGGGGTTGTCGGAGCTCTTGGCCTTGGACTCGGCGATAACCGACTTCTCTTCGGTCTGCCAGCCATCCTGAATCCACAGGTACAGGCTCTTGTCGTTGTCCTTGGGCACGGTGTCGTCGTAGGTGGGGCTGAGCGTGCGCACCTCGTTGCCCTTGCCTTGGGTGACGCGCACCTTCTTCAGCACCTCGGCAAAGCGGGTCTTGAGCAGGTCGGCACGCTTCTGCTCCACGCGCTGCGGCGCGGCCTTGAGCTCGGCCTCCTGGGCACGGAACTCGTCGTACCAGGCACTGGACTCGCGGGTCTGCAGGCGGTACTCGGTGCCGTTGCCGCCGGCCAGGGCCATGACCAGCCGGTCCTTGTTCTGCAGCTCTTCCAGCAGGGCCGGCAGCGATTTGCGCAGCTCGGACGAGCCCGCGGACAGGTCGGTGACCAGCAGGTCGGCCAGAGCCTCTTCAGTCGCCTTCAGGCCCAGGTCCATCGCTGCATCGGCCGGCAGCTTGTTGATGAGGTAGATGAGCTTGAGCAGCTTGGCCTTGAGCTGGGCGTGCGCATCTCCAGCAGCGAAGCGCTGGACGTTCTCGAACACTTCCTTAGGCAGCTGCGCCGTGGAGACCAGGTTGGCGGCAATCTGGTCGTAGAGGAAGTCGCCGGAGACGACGTGCCCCAGCGGTACCTCAGCGGTGGCCAGGACGGCCTCATGCACCACGCGCAACTGGCTGCGCAGCTGCGAGACCGTGCCGGTGGTGTCGATGGTGCGGAGAACGCGTTCCCAGAAGCGGCGGCGTACCGGCAGCAGCGGGTAGTCGGACGTCATGACGCTTTCGTCGTCGGTGACATGCTCGAGCTTGGTGCCGCGCAGGTGGCGGGAGATTTCACCCAGGTTGTTGCGCCAGACCTTCTCGACCTCAGGCTGCACCGAGGGCTTCTTGGCCAGGATGATTTGTCGGGTGACGTTCTCGACGTCCCAATCGCCCAACATCACCTGCACCGGGAACCGGCCCATCAGCCGTTGAAGGTTCCGCATGCCAGAGAGCGCCGATTGGCCGGTGCCGACGAAAAGCAGCTTGCCATTGAAACGCTTGCTCAGCGTCTCGGTGACCTCCTGCACTTGGAACGCCTTCTCCGCGTCATCCCCGATGTATTGCTGCACCTCGTCCAGCACGACCAGGGTCAGCGGGAACTTGCCGTCATGTGCCAGAGCGGCCTCGATGGTCGAGGTCATTTGGTCACTGGTGACGTCGGTCACCTGCGGGAACTGCTCCTTGAGCAGCTTACGGGCGTCTGCTTCGGTATGTGCGAGGTCAGGACGAACCTTCAGTAGCGCCTTGGTCAGGTGGCCAGAAACGTACATGTGGGGCAGCTCCTGGGCCAGCGAGCGGCCAGCGGCCTTGAGCTCACCTTCGACAGCGTCACGCATGCCTTCCCGCTTCATCCACAACACGAGCTGCGCCTGGTTGTACTGCTCTGGCAGCCCCTTGGACTTGAACACGATGCCCAGCAGCGCGAGCCGCACCTTGTCGCCGGCACCAGCGCCCAGCTTGCCCGCTGCGGCGTGCAGGCCACCGTGGCGCTTGCCTTGGGTGGAGAGCTCCTTCAGCTGCTCGAACACGCCCGTGGGCAGCTTGGCAATGCTGCGGGCGGCGGCACCGTCGGCGAACTGGTAGTCCGTCCACAGCGTGCGCAGCATCTTGGCCAGGTGCGACTTGCCGCTGCCGTAGAAGCCGGAAATCCACACCCCTGGCTGCTCGGACGTGGAGTCCAAGTTCAGCAGGAACTTGTCGAGCATGGTCTCCAGACCCTTCTCGTACTGGCCGTCGCAGACGAAGGTCTCGAGCTCGTAGCGCAGGATGGCCTGCGCGGCCTCGGAGTGGTCTTCGGAGACCTCGGCCACGCCGTTGTTGACGAGGCGGTTTTCCTTCGGGGGCTTGTTGTAGACATCCCTGTTCAGCATGGTGGTCCTTGCTTTGGTTCTTCAGGTGGTGCGTTGCGTCATTCCTGGGCGAGGTCCTTGGCAACCAAGGGCACGGCGAGGTAGTTCCAGCCATCGCGCGCATCCAGCAGGCGGTAGCTGTGGTTCTCCGGGTGGTGTTCGCCCGGGAAGAAGACAAGCAGCCGGCCCTGGACGCTCTCTTTGATGCCCTCGACGACCGAGGACACCCGAGCGAGGCCGAACAGCGCGCCAACCCCCAGCAGGGCGACGACCGTGTCGGGCCCGGCCTCTGCGGCAATCCTGGCCTTCAGCTTCGCCGTCAGGTCGGCGACGAACTCCGTGAGCTCTCCAGTCTGGTAGCCGGCCAGGTCTTCGGGTGACTCGAAGTAGGCGTCGCGGTACTCCTGGGCCGCCATCCACAGCGGGAAGGCATTGGTCACGTCCAGCAGCAGCCACTGCTTGCCGGCCTGCTGGGTGGCGAGCTCGAACTCGCCGACGTTGGCGCGCAGGCGAAGCTCGTCGGCCTTGTCGTACACCGCAAAGATGACGCGCTGGATAGCGGCAAGCCCGGCCTGCCATGGCACCGACAGGTGTTGCCGATAAACGGCAGCCAGCTTCGAAACCTTAGATGACATGCGATATCTCCTGACGAGTCCGTTCCTCTTCTGGGGTGAGATAGCCGGGGAATCTCACTTCCTTGACGCCTCCCGCATTCATGAAGACAAGCAGACCTCGGTTGGACGCCGAGTTGGCCAAGGCCTCCAGCTCCTCGGGGGTCTCACAAAGGAGGCTCGCCCACTCGGAAGTAAAGAGTCTCTGACCCGTCCTGCCCATGAGGTAGCCCAGGAACAGCAGCATCGACACAGACTCCGGATGCGCTTGAGGTCGAGATCGGACCTTGCTTCTATAGCCACTGAGCAGCCCAGCTGCGGTCCAG
The DNA here is from genome assembly GCA_046087245.1 of Rubrivivax sp. GTDB lineage: Bacteria > Pseudomonadota > Gammaproteobacteria > Burkholderiales > Burkholderiaceae_C > Rubrivivax. The sequence goes on along the minus strand of JBJTZN010000069.1, from coordinate 5,176 downwards.
GTGCCGGCGATGTTCTGTGCGAATGACCTGAGAGACGCAGGGCTGAACCGATCAGGATATTGCTGACTCAAGAAGTTTTCGACTGCCTCCCTTGAGACGGAAGCTCCGATGGGCAACGCTTGGATGAACGGCTGAGTCGCCCGAAGAAGTGAATCTCGGGCCAGGGCAGCTGTAAGCGACAGCATCGGCTGGGCGGCCGCCGTCATCGGCCACAAGCGACGAAGTGCGCGAAAGATCGGACTGGCAAGATCCAGGCTGTACAGGGCAGCCAGGTACCGATGAGTCAGTTCCCTGGCGCGACGAGTCGGTTTGCCCAGGATGTTGGCATCCACGACTGCCTCAACATAATCAGCACGGGTCGCCTTGTACTCGGTGTTCCCAAACAGCTTGCGCAGTTCTTCCAGCATCATGGTCCGAGCGGCATGCGGACCGTTCGACCCAAATCGAAAACCTAGTGATGTAAGCGGGTCTCGCAGTTCGGGTTGCATGCAGCGATCGCAATCTTGAAACGCGCTCGGTAAATTGCTCCAGTCGCAACAATGTCGAAGCCGAGGCGCCTTCAACGCGGTTCGGCCATCGTACGAACTGCGATTTTCGACGGATACGGGCGCCTAAGGCTGATCCCCAACCGCGTACGCGGGCGATTCAGTGGGGCGCTTCCAAAACAACATTTCACTGTACGCCACGAGTAGCGCTGCCGAAGGAAAGCGGGCGCTCGGGGTTTACCCATCTCTCATCACCGCCATCGCGCGCCCTGATGGAGGACTCTCTGTTTGATGTTACGTACAAGGGCTGGCGATCTCGCGCAGGCCACCAGGGCGGCGCTGGGGCTTTGGGGGGCCTTCCAGGGCGGCCGCGGGCTCAAGGATCCACTGCCCCGCAGCCCCCAAGCCCCCACCCCTCACACCGAAAACGCCGGCCGGCGGCCCAGCATCTCGCGCCAGCGCAGCAGGTGCGGGTGGCGCTCGTCGGGCTTGACCTTGACGATGCGCGCGAAGTCCACCGCCACGGCGGCGGTGATGTCGGCCACGCTGAAGCGCGCGCCGGCCACGTGCTCGTGGGTGGCCAGTTGCTCGTTGAGCACCGCCATGAACTGCGCGGTGCGCTCGGCGCCGCGCCGGGCCAGCTCGGGGATCTGCGGGTAGTCCACCGGGCCGGGCAGCGCGCGGTTGGCCATGGCCGGTGACCCGTTGCGCAGCGCCTCGGCCACGGCGAACAGGCCGTCGAACTCGGCGCGCCATTGCCAGCTGGCCACGGCGGCCTTCTCTTCGGGCGTGGTGCCCAGCAGCGGGGGCTGGGGGTAGGCGGCCTCCAGCCAGGCGGCGATGGCGGCGTTGTCGGTGAGCACGGCCCCGCCAGGCAGCTGCAGCGCCGGCACGGTGCACTGCGGGTTCAAGGCGCGGTAGGCGGGGCTGAACTGCTGGCCGCTGCGCAGGTCCACCTGCACGGTATGGTGGGCCACGCCCTTTTCGGCCAGCAGGATGCGCGCGCGCCGGGGGCTGGGCGCGGTGGCGCAGTCGTAGAGGGTGAGGGCCGGGCTGCTGCTCATGGCGCCAGCTTGTCCTGGGTGCGCAGGTCGAAATCGCTGGCGTCATGGCGCTCGCGCAGCTGCGACGCGGGATCGCCCGAGGCGCGGTTGACCATGCGCCCGCGCCTGACGGCGGGGCGCTGGCCGATCTCGTCGGCCCAGCGGATGACGTGCGTGTACTCGTGCACCGACAGGAACTCGCCCGCGCCGTACAGCAGGCCCTTGGCCAGCGCGCCGTACCAGGGCCACACGGCCATGTCAGCCACGGTGTAGTGCTCGCCCGCCAGGAAGCGGCTCTCGGCCAGGCGGCGGTTCAGCACGTCCATCTGGCGCTTGACTTCCATGGCGAAGCGGTCGATCGGGTATTCCATCTTGAAGGGCGCGTAGGCGTAGAAGTGGCCGAAGCCGCCGCCCAGATAGGGTGCGCTGCCCATCTGCCAGAACAGCCACGACAGGCACTCGGCGCGCGCGGCGCCGGTGGGCAGGAATTCGCCGAACTTCTCCGCCAGGTACAGCAGGATGGCGCCGCTTTCGAACACGCGCACCGGCTGCGGGCCGCTGCGGTCCATCAGCGCGGGGATCTTGGAGTTGGGGTTGAGCTCCACGAAACCGGAGCCGAACTGGTCGCCGTCGCGGATGTTGATGAGCCATGCGTCGTACTCCGCGCCCGCGTGGCCCAGCGCCAGCAGTTCTTCCAGCATCACCGTGACCTTCACGCCGTTGGGCGTGGCCAGGGAATACAGCTGCAGCGGGTGCCGGCCCACGGGCAGCGCGCGCTCATGGGTGGGCCCGGCGATGGGGCGGTTGATGCCGGCGAAGGTGCCGCCGCTGGGCTTGTTCCAGGCCCAGACAGTCGGTGGGGAGTACACGCTGGGTTCAGTCATGGGGCCGAGTTTACGAAGCGCGGGGCCGGCCGGGACGAATGGGTGGGTGCGGGACGGCGGGTGCCGGGTGCGGGGCGGCCGTTGCTGGCAGCCTTGTCCCTGCCCCAGCCGTGTGGCAGCATCGCCAGGCCATTCCGGGCCCCCCCTGCCCTGCCCCACCATGGACCCCACCGTCCACCCCCCACCACCATGCCACTCACCACCGCCATCATCCTGGGTGCTTCGGGGTCCGTCGGCCAGGCGCTGATGGACGCGGTGGTGCGCAGCGGGCGCTTCGGGCCGGTGATCCTGCTGGCCCGCAGGCCAGGGGCCGCGGGGCCTGGCGGGGGCGGCGCGGCCGGTGTGATGGAACACCTGGTGCCCGACATGCAGCCGCAGGCGCTGGAGCAGGCGGTGGTGGACGCGCTGGCGGGGTGCGCAGGCCCTGCGGTGGGGTTCAGCGTGCTGGGGGTGGGCGCGGGCACGGCGGCGCTGACGATTGACCAGCACCGCGCGGTGGATGTGGAACTGAACGCCGCTTTTGCCCGGGGGCTGAAGCACTCGAATGCGGTGCAGCACCTGGTGTTCATGTCCGCCGTGGGGGCGGACCCGCAGGCCAGGACCACGGGCTCAGGCGCGGCGGGCATGCCGCGCTATGCCCGCGTGAAAGGTGAGGCCGAGCAGGTCGTGAAGGCCCAGGGCCCGCAGGTGGTGAGCATCCTGCGGCCTTCGGTGATCATCGGCTCGCGCCACACGGGCGGGCTCATCGCCGGCGCGCTGGCGCTGATGGCGCCCGTGCTGCCCTCGCGCCTGCGGCCCATCCGCACCACGGAGATCGCCGCCGCCATGGTGGCCCTGGCCTTGCAGCCACCCGCCGCCAGCGCGGTGTACCACCATGCGGAGATGCGCGGCCTGGCACCTGCCTAGGGCGGGGCTGCGCTTCAGCCCACCCGCTCCACCCGCGGCCAGTAGTCCAGGCTGCGGTGGCGGTAGGCCACGTTCGCGAAATCGGTGTTGAGCAGGCCGGGGGATTCGACGTAGAGCACTTCGCTGGCCAGGGGGGCGTAGGCGGCGTGGAAGTGCTGGGAGCTCTTGACGACGATGCCGCGGCAGGAGGTGAGATCGATGCCCAGGCCGGTGAAGAGCTCGGTGCCGAAAGCCTGCTGGCGGTGGGAGATCAGCACCAGGTCCAGTCCGTCGTCGGTGCGCACCCAGGCTGATCGGCCGCAGGGCGCGGGGTGGCCGCCCAGGCCGCTTTGCCAATGGTCTTCCACCAGGGCGCGCACGGTGACGCGCAGGTCCACCGGGTCACCTGACAGCGGACCCAGCTTGCCGCCCACGCGCAGGCTCAGCCGGGTGCCCACGCCGGCCTCGGCGCACACCTGCAGGGCCCCCAGGTCCCAGAAGGGCGCCAGGGCCACCTGGCCGATGCCGCGCTGCACCAGGGCCTGCAGGATGAAGGTGGCATCGCTGCCGGCGCCACCACCGGCGTTGTCGGCGATGTCGGCCAGCACAAGGGGCCGGCCACCGGTGTGCGCGGCCAGGCGGTCCATCGCCTGGTCGATGCTGCTCTGGCGGGCCGCCGTCTGGTGGCGCATCTCCCAGATCTGCCGGCCCAGTGCCTGCGCCAGGCGCTGCCCCAGCGCCAGGTCTGCATCGGTCACCACCCACACCTTGGCGCCGGCCTCGGGCACGTCGCCCCAGGGGAAGCCGTGGCCGAAGCTGACGCTCAGCACCCCCGGCTGCGCTTCCAGCGCCTTCATGCGGGCCACGAAGCTTTTCATGGGCTCGCGCGTGGTGTGCCAGAAGCCCACCATGCGGCAGTCGTGCACGGCGGTCACCGGGCGCACGCGGCCCTGCGCGGTGGCCAGGGTCAGGGCCCACAGTTCCTCGAAGCGCTCCACCATGTCGGTGTGGGGGTACTCCTTGTAGGCGATGACGATGTCGGCATGGCGGTGCATGCGCTCGGTGTAATGGCAGTGCAGGTCCAGTTCCACGCCGATGGGCACGCCCGGGCCCACCAGGGCGCGCACGCGTTCGATCAGATCGCCCTCGCAGTCGGCGCAGGCCTCGGCCACCATGGCACCGTGCAGCACCAGCAGCACCGCGTTCACCGGCAGCGCGGCCTGCAGGCGCTGCAGCAGTTCGTCACGCAGGGTTTCATAGGCGGTCTGCACGGTGATGCCGGCCGGCTGCGCCGCGGCCAGCAGGCCGAAGTGCACCTCGTGCGCGTCACGCGCGGCCAGCCGGCGCCCGGCCGCGTGCCAGCGCTGCGCCTCGGCGCTGCGGCCCTCGCCATGGTCCACCTCCCAGGCGGCCTGGCCCGTGGGGGCCAGGGCAAAGGTGTTGGTCTCGGTGGCGATGCCGGCGATGTGGATCTTCATGGGGCCAGTCTTTGGGGGGAAAGCGCCTGGGGCGTCACGCCCTGGGCAGCAATGTCTGCCGGCAGGGCCTGGCCCAGCACCAGCGCGGCCGCGGCGCGCGCCAGGGCCGGGGCCATCTGGATGCCGTAGCCGCCCTGCCCGGCCAGCCAGAAGAAGCCTTCGGCCTGGGCGTCCCAGCCGGCCACGGGCGAGCGGTCGGCCACGAAGCTGCGCAGCCCCGCCCAGCGGTGGGCGATGCGGCGCACGGGGTGGGTGGTCAGCGCCTGGAAGCGGTCCACCGCGATGGCGACGTCCAGTTCCTCGGGCGCCACGTCGCAGGGGTCCATGGGGTCTTCGTTGGCGGGCGACAGCAGGAACTGGCCGGCGTCGGGCTTGAAGTAAACGGTCTCGTCCACGTCGAT
>JBJTZN010000068.1:0-10050 GCA_046087245.1 Rubrivivax sp. | reverse complement strand
TGTGGTGGGCCAGCCTGCGCCAGTTGATCCTGCCGGTGCTGACCATGGCGGTGTTCGTGCTGGCGCCGATTGCGCGCATGACGCGGGCCTCCATGCTGCAGGTGCTGAGCGCGGACTTCGTGCGCACCGCGCGCGCCAGCGGCTTGTCGTCCTCCACGGTGCTGGTGCGCTATGCGCTGCGCAACGCGCTGCTGCCGGTGGTGACGACATTGGGCATGGTGTTCGGCTTCATGCTGGGCTCCAGCGTGGTGGTGGAGAAGGTCTTCGGCTGGCCCGGCGTGGGCAGCTACGCCATCGACGCGCTGACCGCCAGCGACTACGCGCCGGTGCAGGGTTTCGTGCTGGCCATGGGGGTGCTGTTCGTGCTGCTGAACCTGCTGGTGGACCTGCTGTACACGCTGATCGACCCGCGGGTCAGCCTGGAAAACTGAGACGACGATGAACGCCACCACCCTGCGCCACGCACGCCACGTGCTGGCCGACAACCCGGTGACGCTGGTCGCAACCGCCCTGTTCGCCCTGTTCGTGCTGCTGGCCCTGGTGGGCCCCTGGATCGTGCCCTACGATCCGCTGGCCACGAACACGAGCATCGCGCTGCAGCCGCCCTCGGCCGCGCATTGGTTCGGCACCGACGCCCTGGGCCGCGACATCCTGTCGCGCACGCTGGTGGCCACGCGGCTGGACCTGGGCATCGCCGTGGCCGCCGTGGCAGCCTCCTTCGTGGTGGGCATTCCGCTAGGCTTGGCCGCGGGCTACTTCGGCGGCTGGTGGGACGTGGTGGTGACACGCCTGTCGGACACCATCATGGCCTTTCCGCTGTTCGTGCTGGCCATGGGCATCGTGGCGGCACTGGGCAACACGGTGGGCAACATCGTGCTGGCCACCGCGATCATCAACCTGCCCTTCTATGTGCGCGTGGCCCGGGCCGAGACCAACGTGCGGCGCAGCGCTGGCTTCGTGGAGGCCGCACGCCTGAGCGGCAACACCGACCTGCGCATCCTGGCCGTGCACCTGTTTCCCAACATCCTGCCGCCGGCCATGGTGCAGGTGAGCCTGAACCTGGGCTGGGCCATCCTGAACGCCGCCGGCCTGAGCTTCATCGGCCTGGGGGTGCGACCGCCCACGCCGGAGTGGGGCATCCTGGTGGCCGAGGGCGCGCAGTTCATCGTCTCGGGCGAGTGGTGGGTGAGCTTCTTCCCGGGGGCGGTGCTGATGCTGGCGGTGTTCTCCTTCAACCTGCTGGGCGACGCACTGCGCGACTTGTTCGATCCCCGGAGGCGGACATGAGCCCACAGGTGAACCCCACCGTGCAACCCCCGCTGCTGCAGGTGCGCGACTTCGGGCTGGAGTTCCGCACCCGCAGCGGCACGGTGCACGCGCTGCAGGGCGTCGACCTGCAGATCCACAAGGGCGAGATCGTGGCGCTGGTGGGCGAGTCGGGCTCGGGCAAGTCGGTGCTGTCCTACGCGATGCTGGGCATCAGCGATGCGGCGGCCAAGGTCACAGGCGGGCAGGTGCACTTCGGCGGCGTGGACCTGCTCAAGGCCGACCCCGGTACGCTGGCCAACCTGCGCGGGCGCGAGATCTCGATGATCTTCCAGAGCCCGCGCACCGCGCTCAACCCCATCCGCCCCGTGGGGCTGCAGATCGAGGACGTGCTGCGGCGCCATGCCGTGGCCGTGCGCGGCCACACGGGACCGGACCTCGGTCTGGCCTACCGTGAGCGCGCGGTGCAGGCGCTGCGCGAGGTGGCGATCGCCGATCCGGAACGCCGGGCGAAGGCCTACCCGTTCGAGCTGTCGGGCGGCATGTGCCAGCGGGTGATGATCGCCATCGCGCTGGCCTGCCGGCCCAGCCTGCTGATCGCCGACGAGCCGACCACGGGTCTGGACGTGACCACCCAGGCCGCGGTGATGGATCTGATCACCACGCTGGCGCGCGAGCGGCAGATGGCCACCCTGTTCATCACGCACGATCTGGCGCTCGCGGCCGACTACTGCGACCGCATCGTGGTGATGCATGCGGGCCACGAGGTGGAGTCGGCCCCCACCACCCGGCTGTTCGCCGGCCCGCGCCACCCCTACACCGCCCGGCTGATGTCGTCCACGCCCGGGCCCGACACCGCCCTGGACGCGCTGGCGCCCGTGCCCGGGCAACTGCCCGACCTGCGGCGCGGTGATCTGCCCGCCTGCCGCTTTGCCGAACGCTGTGAGCGCGCCGACGAACGCTGCCGCACCGTGATGCCTGCGCTGCAGGCGACGCAAGGCCACGCCGTGGCCTGCTGGCACCCGCTGAATCCGGCACAGGCCGAGACCGCCGCCGCCGGGGTGGACGGCGCGGGAGAGGTCCCCCATGGCTGAGCCGCACCTGCGCACCGCCACAAGCACCACGGTGGAGCCGCTGCTGCGGGTGGAGCGGCTGCACAAGCGCTTTGCCGTCAGTGGCCGGCGCGGCTCGTTCCTGCACGCGGTGGACGATGTGTCCTTCGATCTGGCCCCGGGCGAGAGCCTGGGCTTGGTGGGCGAATCGGGCTGCGGCAAGTCCACGCTGGTGCGCCTGCTGACGCGCCTGCTGGACCCGACCGAGGGCCGCATCGTCTTCGAGGGGCAGGATCTGGCCGCGTTGCCGGCGCGCAGCTTTGCCCGCACGCCCCAGCGCGCCGCCCTCCAGATGGTGTTCCAGGACCCGACCGACAGCCTGAACCCGCGCTACACGGCGCGCGACACCATCGCCGAACCCTGCCGCCTGCTGGCCGGCATGGACGCGCGCGCCGCGCAGGCGCGGGTGGACGAGGTGGCGGCGCAGGTGGGTCTGCCGGGTGAGCTGCTGTCGCGTTATCCGCACCAGCTCTCCGGCGGACAGAAGGCCCGGGTGGGCATCGCCCGGGCGCTGGCGCCCCGGCCGCGCCTGCTGATCCTGGACGAGCCCACGGCGGCGCTGGACGTGTCGGTGCAGGCCGTGGTGCTGCAACTGCTGGACCGCCTGCGCCGCGAACTGGGGTTGTCGACGATCTTCGTCTCGCACGACCTGAACGTGGTGCGGCTGCTGACCGACCGCGTGGCCGTGATGTACCTGGGGCGGGTGGTGGAACTGGCCGCGTCGGACGAAGTGTTCGCGCGTCCTGCGCACCCCTACACGCGGGCGCTGGTCTCGGCGATTCCGGGTCAGGGCCCGCGCATCAGGCTGGAAGGCGAGATCAGCAGCCCGATCGACCTGCCGCCCGAGGTGTGCCGCTTCCAGAGCCGCTGCCCCTCGGCGCAGGACCGCTGCCTGCGGGAGGGGCCGCAGCTGATCGGGCTGCCGGTCCGCGCACGGGCTGGCGAAGCCGCGGGCCGCATGGCCAGGCTGGCGGGTGCGCACCAGGCCGCCTGCCACTTTCCGCTGTGGGCCGCGGACGCCCCGCCACCCGCCCCGGCGTCCTGAACCTGCCGTGATCCTGCCGTGCACCAGCGCTGAACCCGAGATGACCCGCAGTTCCCGCCTGCAACTGGCCTCGCCGCCCGCCACCGAGGGGGCACCGCGTTCGAACCTGGCCGAGCAGGTCTACCAGGAACTCAAGGAGCAGATGCACGCCTTCCGGCTGGTGCCGGGCGACCGCTTCTCCGAGCAGGAGATCGGCCGCCGCCTCGGCGTGAGCCGCACACCGGTGCGCGAGGCGCTGTTCCGCCTGCGCAACGAGGGCCTGCTGGAGGTGGAGAGCAAGAGCGGCTGGATGATGCGGCCGATCGACTTCGCGCGGCTGGACCAGCTCTACGACCTGCGCATCATCCTGGAGCAGGCCAGCATCGACCGCCTGGTCAGCCGCAGCGCCCCGGCCCCCGCGCTCGACGCCCTCGAGGCGGTGTGGCTGGTGCCCGCGGCCGAGCGGCTGACCGACGCCCGCGAGGTGGGCACGCTGGACGAGGAGTTCCACAGCACGCTGGTGCGGGCCTCGGGCAACGAGGAACTGGCGCGCGTGCACTGGGACGTCACCGAGCGCATCCGCGTGGTGCGGCGGCTGGACTTCACGCGGCCTGACCGCATCGAGGCGACCTATGCCGAGCACGCAAAGATCCTGCGCCAGATCATCCAGCGCAAGACCGAACCGGCCCGCCTGCTGCTCAAGGCGCACATCGAACTGAGCAAGGTGGAGGTGCGCAAGATCTCGCTGGCTGCGCTGCATGAAGCGCGCCAGCGGGCGGGGGCGGGCTGACAGCGCCTGCGCGGAGGCCACGCGCACGTCCATGGGCAGTTGCATGGTGGTCCGGTGGCTGAGGGCCCGCTGGCGCTGCGCGAGCGCCTTGTTGACGTACAGTTTCAGCTTTTCTGGCTGAATTTGTAAATCCATGATTCATCGGCTGGCTATCGAACGCGCCCGGATCCTCGCGCAGGGGTTCCCCGTGGTCGTCGTCACGGGCCCGCGTCAGTCAGGCAAGACCACGCTGGCCCGCGCTGCATTTCCGGACTTCGAATGCATTTCTCTGGAGGACCCTGATGTGCGCTGGCAAGTGGCCAGCGATCCGCGAGGCTTCCTTGCGCGTCATGCGAACGGTGTGGTGATTGACGAGGTACAGAGACTGCCGGAACTGCTGAGCTACCTGCAGACGGCCGCCGACGCCTCTGCGAAGATGGGACGTTTCATTCTCACCGGTTCGCAAAATCTCACGCTGTCCGCAGCGATCACCCAGAGCCTGGCTGGGAGGGCAGGCCTGCTCGAACTGCTGCCACTGTCCTGGGCGGAGATAGCGCAGCACTCGAAAGCGCTGCTGCCTTCTGGCTTGAATGAATGGCTGCTCAAAGGCGGCTACCCCGCACTTTATGACCGGCCAGTTGCAGCGCGGGACTGGATGTCAAGCTACGTGGGCACCTACATCGAACGTGACGTCCGGCAGGTCAGCCGCATCAACGACCTGCTGGCCTTCCAGCGGTTCATGCGCATGATGGCCGCTCGTGTCGGACAGCTGCTCAATCTCAACGCCGTGGCACAAGACTTGGGAGTGGCTCAGACCACCGCGCGGGACTGGCTCGATGTGCTGGAGGCCACCTATGTGGTCTGGCGTCTGCCCCCGTACCACACCAATTTCGGCAAGCGGCTCGTGAAGACACCGAAACTGTACTTCCACGACACAGGGCTGGCCTGCTGGCTGCAAGGCATCACCTCGACAGTTCAACTCGACAGCCACCCCATGCGCGGCGCGCTGTTCGAGAACATGCTCGTGATCGAGTACCGCAAGTACTGTCGCCACCTTGGGCTGGCGCGCGAAATGTACTTCTGGCGCGACCACATCGGCAACGAGGTGGACCTGCTGATCGAACAGGCGGGCGAGTTGTGGCCGGTGGAGATGAAGTCGGGCGCCACCTTCCAGCCCGAGTGGCGCAGGGGTCTGGAAACCTGGATCCGCCATGCAGCCCTCGCGCGACGGGGACAGCCCATGCTCATCAGCAGTGCTCAGACCGCTGGCATGCACCAGGGTGTGATGCTGGCATGCTGGCCCGATGCGCTGCAGGAACTTGGCAGGGCACCCAGCCCGGCCTGACCCAGCCCGGGCATCGCGTAAGCTGGGCACATGAGCTCGCCGCCCAGTGCCCGCAGTACCAAGACCGCCGCCCTGTCCCCCCAGGCCTTCGCCACCTTGCTGCTGCTGGCCTGCATGATGGCCGGCAACCATGTGGCTGCGCGCATCGCCATGGACCATGGCGTGGACGTGATCACCGCGGTGGCCGCACGCAGTGCGGTGACCGCCGGGGTGGTGACGCTGATCGTGGTGGCGCTGCGCGTGAAGGTACGCATGACGCGCCGGCACCTGCTGATGATGGGCTTGATCGGCACGCTGGTGGCGTTGCAGAGCGCGTGGCTGTATTCGTCCGTGGCGCGGCTGCCCGTGGGCCTGGCGCTGCTGGCCTTCAACGCCTATCCGCTGTGGGCCGCCTTCTGGGCCTGAGCGCTGTACCGGCACCAGCCGGAGCGCGCCGTGCTAGTGGCCATGCCGGTGATCCTCTTCGGCCTGGCGCTGGCGCTGGACGTGGCGGGTGCCAGCTCGGGCCTGGGCGCCCAGAGGCAATGGGCGAGCATCGGTGCGGGCGCGGCTTTCGCCACCGCCGCGGCAGCCACCTTCGGCCTGATCCTGGTGCTGACGCAGCACGAGGTGGCGGTGCTGGACGGCCGCTTCCGGTCGGCGCTGACCATGGGCATCGTGGCCGTGCTGAGCTTCGCCGTGGCGGGCACCCAGACGGGGCTGCACCTGCCCAACGCGCCGGCCGGCTGGTGGGGCCTGGCGGCGCTGACCGTGCTGTACGGCACCGGCTTCACGGTGATGTTCACTTTGCTGCCCAAACTGGGGGTGGTGGGCAGCTCGCCCATCATGAACGTCGAGCCCGTGGCCGCGCTGCTGCTGGCCTGGCCCATCCTCGGCCAGGCCATGGCGTCCGTGCAGTGGCTGGGCGCGCTGCTGGTGGTGGGCGCGGTGATGGTGCTGGGGTTGAGAAAGCGGTAAGCCCGCCCGCTGCATCAGGGAAACTCGACTCCCGACCTTGCGCGCCATCATCCGGTCAAGCACATCCGTTGTGATGATGCGCGCTTGCACGGCCGGTGACCGAACAAGCGAGGAGGGATGGCAGATGCCCGGGCTGTGCGGGAACGCGACTCACCCACCCGCTCAGGACATGCCTGTGCCGGGGCTGGCGCTGAGTCCGCAGGCCGCAAGCTTGGCGGTGCTGCGTCACAAGTACGCCGCGCCAGGAGAGTGGACGCCGCAGGACGTGAACCGGCGGGTGGCGCGGGCGCTGGCCGAGGCCGAGGCGCCAGGCGAGCGCTCACGCTGGGCCGCGCGTTTCGAGCTGGCGCTGCAGGCGGGCTTCATCCCCGCCGGGCGCATCCTGGCAGGCGCGGGCCTCACGCCCGCGCGGCCCCTGATCAACTGCTTCGTGCAGCCCCTGGGAGCTACCGGCAGCGCGGGTGACACCGGGCTGCCGACGCTGGCCGAAGCCCTGGCGCAGACCGCACGCACCCTGGCGCTGGGCGGCGGCGTGGGCCTGGACTTCTCCGCTCTCGCTTCAGGCCAGGTGCTGCCGGCGCTGCACGCCTTCGAACGCGCCGCGCAGGCTTGCACCGGGGGCCACAACGGGTCTTGCGAAACCGGCGCTTCGCCCTGCCGGGACGCGGGGCCTGAACCCCAGCGCCACCGCCCTCCAGCCCGTGAAGGTGCGCGCCCGGGTGCCTTGATGGGGGTGCTGCACGTGGACCACCCCGAGCTGAGCGCGTTCATCGACGCCAAGGCGGCCGGCGGGCTCACGCACTTCAACCTCTCGGTCGGGCTGACCGACGCCTTCATGCGGCAGGTGCAGGCTGGCGACCCCGAGGCCAGCGCGCGCTGGCAGCACCTGGTGCGCGCGGCCTGGCACCACGGCGAGCCCGGGGTGCTGTTCCTGGACACCTTGAACCGCGACAACAGCCTGGCCTGGCGCGAGACCCTGCGCGCCACCAACCCCTGCGGCGAGCAGCCCCTGCCGGCCCACGGCAGCTGCTGTCTGGGTTCGATCGACCTGTCGCGCCTGGTGCGGCAAGCCTTCACCGACAACGCGCACTTCGACGATGCCGGCCTGTGCGCCCTGGCCGCCACCGCCGTGCGCATGCTGGACAACGTGATCGACCTGACGCCCTGGCCGCTGGCCGCGCAGCGGCACGAAGCGCTGCAGACCCGCCGCATCGGCCTGGGTTTCACGGGCCTGGCCGACGCGCTGATCATGCTGGGCCTGCGCTACGACCGCGCCCAGGGGCGTGCCCTGGCCGTGCACATCGCCCGCGTGCTGCGTGACAGCGCCGTGCATGCGTCGGTCCAGCTGGCCCGGGAGCGCGGGGCCTTCCCCTGCTTCGATGCCGCCAGGCACCTGGCACCCCCGGGCTTTGCCTCGCGCCTGCCTGCAGGCCTGCAGGAGGCCATCGCCCAACACGGGCTGCGCAACTCGCACCTGCTGTCGCTGGCCCCGGCCGGCAGCATCAGCCTGGCCATGGCCGACAACGTGGGCAGCGGGATCGAGCCGGCATGGGCCTGGCAGACCGTGCGCCCCGTGCACCGTGGCGACGGGGCGATCGATCCGTTGGCTTTCGAGAACCATGCCTGGCGCCTGTACCGGGCTCGGCAAGCCCGCCCTGCCGGCCGCGGGCGTTCAGCCGGCGCCGGGGCCGACAGCGCCACCGCCGCCCTGCCCCCAGCCTTTCTGACCGCCGATGACATCTCGCCGCTGCGCCAGTTGGCGATGGCCGAGGCGGTAGCACCCTTCATTGACGCCGCCATCAGCAAGACCGTGCTGCTGCCGCCCGATGCCACGCCCCGGCGGCTGGCGCGCCTGCTGCGCCACGCCTGGCGCCACGGTCTGAAGGGCCTGACGGTCTACCGGCCCAACCCGGTGATCGGGCCGCTGTTCCAGGCAGCGGCGCCCCGCCTTGTCCCAGCGCCAGCGCGCCCGCGCAAGTTGCGCCAAGATGTCGATTGATAGCGTCTGCAGTCCCCTTGCTGGTCCGCTTGGCACAGGAGCCCCCAGCCCTGGGGCCGACGCACAACCCGCCCGCCCCTACCTGCCCCAGAACCCCATGCATCAGCCCATGACACCCTCAGGCCCCCGCCACCGGCACCTCTTCACGCCCAGTGCCCGACGCGGCGCCGCGGTCGGCCCTTGGCTCGTGCTGTGCGCCGCGCTGCTGGCAGGGCCCGCCTGGACGCAAGCCGCGCAAGCTGTGCGACCTGCGGCCGCCGGCACAACGCCCGCGGCCACCACTCCCACCACCACTGCGGCCGTGGCTGCACCGCCAGCCGCCTGTGCGCCCTTGCTGCAGCACAGCTTCCCACGGCTGCAGGACGACAAGCCCCAGGCGCTGTGCCAGTACGCGGGCAAGGTGCTGCTGGTGGTGAACACCGCCAGCTACTGCGGCTTCACCAGCCAGTACGAGGGGCTGGAGGCGCTGCACGCGAAGTACGCCTCGCGCGGCCTGGTGGTGCTGGGCTTTCCGTCCAACGACTTCGGCCAGCAGGAACCTGGCAGCAGCCAGCAGATTGCCGACCTGTGCTTCAACACCTACGGCGTGAAGTTTCCGATGTTCGCCAAGACCGTGGTGAAGGGACCGGGCGCCAACGCGCTGTACGCGCAGCTGGCCCAGGCCACCGGGCAGACGCCGCGCTGGAACTTCCACAAGTACCTGGTGGACCGCCAGGGCCAGCCCGTGGCCAGCTTTGCGAGCTCGGTCTCGCCCACCAGCGCGCAACTGGTGGCGGCGGTGGAGAAGGCGCTGGCCGCGCGTTGAGGCGCGGGCCCGGCAAGACGGACGGGTCGCCCTGTCGTCCCGTCGCCCTGTCGCCCTGTCGTCTTACAGGCTGCGCGCCGTGGCAGCCACCGGCTCACCCCACAGATCGATGTGCACCGCCATGCCGTCCTGCACCGCCGCCACCGCCGGGCCGCGGACATAGCCCAGCGCCCTGCAGGCCCCGGCCTTCAGGCTCCAGCCAGCGGAAGACACCTCGCCCACCGGCTGGCCGTTCAGCACGATGCTCTCGCCGCCCCACAGGTAGTGGGCAGGATCACTCACCACAAAGGCCATCAGCTTCTTGCGCAAGGGCTGGCCGCGCGCGGCCAGCAGGGCCTCGCGGCCGATGAAGCCGGGCTTGTCCAGCTTCACGGCGAACTCCAGCCCCGCCTCGAACGGCGTCTCGTCCGGGCCCAGCTCTGCCCCCCAGGCGCGGCGCCCGGCCTCGATGCGCAAGGCGTCCAGCGCGTAGTAGCCGGCGTCGCGCAGGCCCAGGTCGGGGCCGGAATTCATCAGCGCCAGGTAGACGTGACGCGTCATCTCCACCGGCACGTACAGCTCGTAACCCGGCCCGCCCACGTAGGCCATGCGGGCGGCGCGCACCCGGGCGTGGCCGAGGTCGATCTCGCGGGTGTGCGAGAACTTCAGGCCCGCGGGCGACAGATCGTCCGGCGACACCCGCGCCAGCAACTCGCGCGCGTTCGGCCCCATCACGCTCAGCACGCTCCACAGCGGCGTGACATCGGTCAGCACCGCGTGTTCGTCAGCGTTGA
>JBJTZN010000067.1:0-17542 GCA_046087245.1 Rubrivivax sp. | reverse complement strand
CTGAACAACAAGGCCAAAGTCACTATGAGAAAAGCATACGGCTACAGGACCTTCCGGATCGCCGAGCTCTCTCTGTATCACGTGCTTGGCAAGCTCCCGGAGCCAAAACTCGCCCACAGATTCTTCTGACGAGGCGAACTTCCTATGCGCCTGATGGAGCTGAAGACGCGGTCGACGGTGGCGGTGCTGCCTTCGGATGTGATCCAGTTGTCGGCGCAACGCATCGCGCTGGAGGATGAGTTGGGGCTGCAGGTGACGGACGAGGCGTTCGTGCTGATCCCTGCCCGCGCCCCCGCGCCATTTGCCGTGCGAGCAGTCCAATTGATGTCTCGCACCGCGATCGACGCGCTCGTCGAGCGGCGTTGGCGACTGATGGATGGAGTGGAGGTTCCGCGCTGGCCCGAGAAAGAGAACGTCTGCCGCCGCTGTGGACAGTGGGCTGCTTGCCGTGACGCCGGCGAGCGATTGGTAGGGGGCAGTCCGAAGGCCGCAGAAGTTCTAGCGAGCGCTTCGGCTGTTTCGGGGCCTCCAGTAGGAAGGGTCCCTTGGGTCCATCCTGGCTGTTTCGAAGCTTCGTCCCGGTAGCTAGCGCGCGAGCAATCTCGTGATCGGACCGTTGACCGCTGTAAACGCGCCAATGACACCATCGAACACGAAGTCAAGCGCTCTCCCATAGCCTTGGTTCACCGTGGCGGTGTCGAAACCCAGTGCCTGCAGCGTCGCCAGGGCTCGACCAAACGACTCATGTGCATCGGCAATCCGCAGATCGTTCGTGAGGAACAGCGGCGCCATGCGGTCGTTCCGGTTCGCCCAGGTCTCTGGTTCGGTTGTGCGGACGAACGCTTCAACTGCTTCCTGTTGCGCGTCCAAGTGCTCCACGATGTTGAGAAGACCCTGGAGCAGCTTGAGGCTGCCCAGATCCTTCACGCTCTTCGCCGGGCAGCCGGCCTTGCGCAACAGCTGGCGCATGAAGCCGTCCGGCACTCGCTGCCAGAGTTCGTGCAGGCCCTTGCATCGCGCAAGGAAGGCCTGCTGTGTCATGTTCAACGGCGCCACCTGCGCCAGCCGGGAAAGCTGTGGGTAGCTGGTCCACCGGTTGGCTTCGATCTCGGCGCGCGAGAACCCGACCAGTTCGGCTGGCTCTCTCGGGATTCCAACGGCCTCGCTGAGCCTGGAGAGGTTGTCGCCGAAATTGAGGATTTGGTCCAGCAGGCGCATCGTCTCGGATACGACGTGCTCCTCATGGAGGTCCGCACCGGCAACGCGCCCCTCGTCGACGACGAAACGATGGGCATGGACGATTTCTCGATCGGGCTTGGGCTTGTAGAGTTCCCGAATGGGAACTTGGATGAGGTTGCGACCGACGCGGACGCAGTCCGAGAACGTCCACTGACCTCGGTAGGAGGGATTCGTGCCGCCGTGGCGGTTGGGAATGCTCTCGTAGAAGGAGCTCTGCTCATACCGCTCGAGGAACCGGTCATCGAGGTAGATCCGGCCGCCGTGGAGTAGGGCGTTGGCACGTGCGCGTGTCATCGGGCCGTCGAGGCCCGGCCACTGGAGGCCTTCGGCCGTCTGCTCAGGGCAAAGCTCGCAACTCACCGCCGCTACGGTGGCCCAGACCTGAAGGAGCAGACCATGCTCGTCCTTTCGGATGTCACCATCGCACCAGTTGCCTTCGCTCTTCAGGTCGATGTGGTCCTGGCCCGCCATCAACGCGAGAAGCTCGGGCGTGTCCGGCAGGATTGCTGAGTAGTAGAACGAACGGACGCCGACAGCGCCCCGCATCCACAGGTACTTGCGGAAGTACTCGTTGGACATTCGCCAGCAGACGTTGCGCGAGACCTCCCAGTGGTAGTTGGCCGAGACCTCGCCTTCTGCAACCCCGAACTCTGGAGGACCGAGGTCGTCATAGACCAGGCGCTGCTTTTCGTTCCCGAGGCATGTGGCGGTGAGGCCGAGGGCCATCCAGACCTTCTCGGCCAGGCTGTAGGTATAGAAGGCGCCGTCACCCCAGGAGGCCACGATGTAGTCGTAGCCGGACACGGAAGGTGCGAACTCGGCACAGTTCCCCTTCTCGCGAAGCGAGGGTACCGAGTACGACACGACGCCATTGCTGCCGGCCTCAAGCACCTCGAGATTGTCGGCATCGGCTTCCGGCACCGCTGCCATGACGAGGTGCACCACCTCATCGAGGTTTCCGCTCGCGTCCTTCTCTTCGGACAAGGCGCTGACCTCGACGCGCTCCTGCGGGTCGAGGCTGATCGGGGAGAGCAGGCGGCGCAGCTTCTCCGGCAGGAGATGGTGCGGAACAGGGGATGTGGCCACGTAGTCGATAGGCATGATCGAGTGTAAGCAGCCATAGCCGGCCGGTTGAGGTGCGACCGCATCGCTGATGCTCGTGCTGCCCAGGGCGCCGGGCCGCCGCCCAGCTGATCGGTCAGGCCGATGTCGCGGGACCGGGTCTCGGTCGCTTTGGCACCGGTCCCAGAGGGATCTTCGTTTCCAGCCCGGCCCATCCGGTCGGCGGAGACGCCGGTGCCGCGCTGACTGCGGGACCGACGCGAAGCTGATCCAGGACCGCTTGCAGGCGCGCCAACAGGTCGTCGTAGGTCACGATGCCGACGACGCCCTTGGAATCGCGGCGCAGCACTTCGAACTCGCGCCGCTGAGCATCGGACAGCGCGCTGCTGCGCCCCGTGATCACGATGCCGGTGGGGTTGATGATGCGGATCTTGAAGCCCGCAGGCAACTGGGGTCCGAGCAATTGGGTGAGATAGGTCTCGCCAGTCGGCCCCCATCTGTTCAGGTGCCTGAGGTAGTGCGTGACCTGGCCCATGGCGCCGACCAGATCGCGCATTGGGAGGTGGTGGTCGCGATAGCGAGCCGGCAGCATGATCGGTTTGCCCATCGGCTTCTTGATCTCGATGACATCGACGTTGCCTGACGCATCGACCAGGAGGATGTCGATGCGCCGCCAGATGGCAGCGTCGGCGTCCCAGAGCCTGACCTCGGTAAAGGCCTTGATGTACCTGGGATGCAGCAGCAGGATGATCTCCACGATCTCCAGTTGCCACTGCGCCTCCGATGTCCCCGCCTCGTTGGTCAGCATGGCCTGAAGCCGTTGCAACGCAGAGGCGTACTTGGCGACATCGAACTGACGAAAGGGTGCTTCGAGGTCGGGGGCGATCGCCGTCGTCCGCCTGTCGACGTACGCATTCAGCAGCGCTTCAGCGTCGACCGCTGGCTCGGTGTACTGGCGAACCACGGTGCCGACCCGCGCCTGGACATAGCGGCGCAGTTCGTGCGGCGTGGGGAACTGGCTGATCAGCCGCTCGTACTCCTGGGTCGGGATGGCGTCCGGTTCTGGTCCGCCGATGACGATGCGCTCGAGACCGAGGCTTTCGACGACGCCGAGAATGGACACCTTGCGTTCGGCGCTGAACCATTTCCAGTCGGGCCGCGCATCCCGGTGCAGAAGGACCGGCGTCTCGAATCCGAGTACTTCCGGCTTGAACCGGAAGTACTCGCCATCAGCAATGGCGACGGCAAACACCAAGCGATCGTCGTCGACCCACGGGATCTCGTCATCGTCGTCCACGCTGGGCGCCGCTTCTCCGGCTTCGTCGACAAGCTCCTGCGGCGTGAGGTGGAAGGTACCTTTCACCACCAGTCCATCGCCGCGCTCGAACCTCTCGCGGACCCAGTTGGTGTCATCGCGCGGTCGGTAGACGAGGCGAAGCTCGTTGGCTGAGATCTCGAACTCAACGGCGGGTTTGGTCATGATCGATCCTCGACGGCCTGACCTCTATCGCGGCCGACGGGCTGTTGATCAACCGCGGGTCGGATGAAATGCGCGTTGCCGGGCGGTTGGGCGGTAGCGGCCGGCGTACGTGGCCGGCTGCTCAAGGCCCGGCACCGGCAGCCGCGTTGGCTCTTGATGCCACTTCCTCGCAGGCCGCCATGAGATCCTCGAAGGGCAGCGCGTCGCCCACCATCACCTGGTCCTCGAGCATGCTGGCGTAGTCTGCCGCCAGTGCTTCGCGCGCGGCTCCCTCCGGCACCAGGTGCAGAGACCCGGCGACGGCAGCAAGGTAGTCAACCGGACGGCCGGTGGCGTCCTTCTCGCTGAAGAAGTGCGACTTGTGTTCGGCCACGGCGCGCGCGACTTCGCGGTCCTTGACGGCGGTGTCGAAGTGAGGGCTTCGCATGATTGCCGCGAGGTCATGCCAGTGCCTCGCATACCGCTCGCCGCGGATCCGGCCTTGGGCGCAGTAGACGTGCGCGGCGGTTGCCTTCTCCCAGAAGGTCCGCGTGACGCTCATCACCATGGGCGATGCCACCGGAAACGACACGCCGTCGACCTTGTCCTCGATATCGCATGTCACCGGCATGATCGAGTGCGGCTCGCCCGTCGCCCGGCCGCCGAACTCCATGGTGACGACCGGCGCGACATATCCGGTTCCTCGCTTGACTGCCGGGTAGTGCAGCAGCAGCTTGTCCTTGTCTGCGCCGGAGAGCTCCAGCTTCGCACCCAAACTCGCCTGGTCGAGTGCTGCCTGAATGACAGGCTGCACCGTGCCGGCGATCCACTCGGGGAGGCGGTCGCGAACGGCCCTCGTCCACTTGCCGGCCTGGCTGCGGCTCGTCGGCAAGAACTCTTCGCCCCCTGTCAGGTCGGCGATCAGCCTGCGGATGTCGTAGGTCAGGTCGAGGTCTTCCGAGAATCGGTCGATGATCCGATACGCCTTGGAGAGCGACGTGCCGCCCTTGAACGTCAGGTCAGCGCCGACCGGGGATCCGAACAAGGCGCCCAACGTCCACACGACCCATACGTCCTTCTCCAACAGATGGGCTGGGCGGCCGGTGCGCTCCCGGCCCAGTTCGAGGACTTCGGCCCGGTCCTCGTCGCTCAGAGAGAAGTAGGGCTCAGCCACGGGTCTCTTGTTCAACGATCGCTTCGCCGATCGCCCTGGCCATCCAGGAGGGAAGGCCGGCGCGGCCTGCCGTCAGCGCCTGCCATTCCGTGGATGGCAGTGTTCGCCGCAAGGCGGCCAGCGACTCGCGCACATGCGTCGGCCCCATCCAGGCCAGCGCTCGAACGGCAGCACCGGCCTGGCCGCCGCCCAGCGCCAGCATCCAGCGAGGGGCGTGCTTGACAGTCACCTCGTAGCGGCCCAGGCTGAGCTTGCGGCTGCGCCCCGACGTCAGATAGACCTCACGGATCGGCACCTGTTGTGTGAGGCCGAGCGCATTGGCTGCGTTGGCGCCGTGCGGCGTCACCACCTCGCCACTCTGCACGGCCAGGGACTGGACGACCTTCTCAGGCGCCGGCGCGCGTGTTCCGAATCGGCTCGAGACCGGCGTGACATAGATGCCCCGGCCCACCCGAAGCAACTTGCCTTCCTTGGTGAGCCTGGAGAACGCCTGATCCACCGCGGCTCGGCTCCAGAGATGCAGGAACTCCTTGGGCGATACCAGCCCTCCCTCGGGCAGGGACTCGGCATGCGAAAGGATGGAGCGGCGGATCGTACTCATGACTGCACCGTTGAGGTCAGAATAGTACTATAGTTTCTGACATGGCACCTCGGCAACGGCTTGGCAGGGAGAGAGCAGGTTGACGAAAGTCGGAATTCGCACCAAACTCCGGTTGACGTTTTTTCGGATTTGCACAAATGACCCTGCCGCTGCCTGCCGTCTTCAATCCCGCGCTGTCTTCTGACCGACTCCAGGAGGTTGCGACGTGGTTGCTGGACGAGCTCTACGCAACCGAGGATGACCTGTCCCGCTCGACCGACAACGGTTACACGCGGGGCTGCACGACGTTCGGGCGCCAGCGCAGCCGCATCGTGGCCGAGGCTGCGTCCGGCAGGCACGCCTGGCTTGGACTTCCCAGTGGCAACAACGACGTCGTCTTCACGATCGGCGGCGTGCCGTGCCGCTTCAGCAATGACGACCCGGCGAACCCGTCCAAGGACGCAGTACTCATCGCGAACCGCTACCAGACCGAGTTCCTCGAGTTCGCCAGCCCGGGTGAGCCCGGTCGGTTCTGCTTCATCATCGATCGCGGTCAGGACGGCGCATCCGAGCCGCGCGTCGAGTTTCTGGGGTTCACCCCGAGTGGCGAAGTTGCCTGCCGCTGGGTCTCCGATGCGGTGCGCGTGCTGCGGGTAGAAGGCGATCAGCCGCTGGCGCCTACGGTGCCTGTCGGCAAGCCGCAGATCGGGCCCAAGCGCCGGGACGAAGGGGACGCAGCCGCAGAAGCAGTTCGATGAACACCGGGTTCATCGGGAGCAATCTGCGACTGGCCCGCCTGTTCCACGACCTGTCGCTCACCGAGTTGGGCGACAAGGTCGGCGTCTCCAAGCAGTTCCTGAGCCGCATCGAGACCGGAGCGGAGCCCGCCTCGGGGCAGCTCCAAGTGAGCCTGGCAGAGGAACTGCAGGTCCTGCCGGAGTTCTTCCACCGCGTCGACACCCACCCGATCGCCGACGAGCAGTGCCACTTCCGCCGACAGCTCACGACCAAGGTCGCGTTGCGCCAGGTCGCCCGTGCCCGTGGAGAGATGCTCAAGCGCCTGATCGGCGTGCTCGATGAGCATGTTGAACTGCCGTCGTATCAGGTGAAGGAGGCGGACGCGGAGACGACCGAGGCCATCGAGCGTACTGCCGAGATCTTCCGGTCGCTGTTCGGCCTGGGCATGGGGCCGCTGAGCAGCGTGACCCGGATCGCCGAGAACGCGGGGGCCGTCGTGATGCGCGTGAGCGGACTGGCGCCTGAGATCGATGCGATCTCCTTTGCCACCAAGCGACCTCTTATCGCCTTGAACGGCGACGGTCGGTCTGCTTGTCGCGAGCGCTTCGGGATTGCCCATGAACTCGGACACTTCTCCCTGCACATCGGCGTCCTCACCGGTGATCGCCTGACCGAGACGCAGGCCAACCGATTCGCGAGTGCGCTGCTGCTGCCGCGCAGCACGTTCGCCACCGAGTGCCGGCTGGCACTTCGAGGCACACGCCTGAACTGGGCGGGACTCTCGGAGCTGAAGATGCGCTGGGGGGTGTCCAAGGCCGCGATCATCTTTCGGGCCCGCCAGCTCGGCCTGTTCACGGAGGAACAGGCCCGGGCGGGCTACGTCGGCCTGAACCGGCATGGCGAAGCCCTGCGCGAGACCGAGGATCACCTGATCCCGAGCGAGGAGCCCGAAGTGATCGTCGAGAGCCTGAAGGTCATGAGGGAGCACTTCGGGGTGCCCGAAGCGGCTGTAGCGCGCGAGATGCGGGTGCAGCCCCAACTTCTGCAGACGCTGCTGGGTCGTTCTGATGCAGAGACATCGGCCAATGTCGTCCGGCTCGCGGCTCCCAGGTCGGCGGCCTGAAGGTCATCGCTGACAGCGTCGTCGCGGGCTCGACAGGGCGTTGCCGATGATCGGCGGTATGGACACCATCAGGCTGTTGATGGTCTCATGACATCCCGGTTGGGGTAGGGGAACAAGTGGGTGAACGGATCTATTGATCCCGCAGCGTTTCCCAATGAGATCAACAGCTTAGGTCGCCGTTTTGGTTCCCATCAGCCACCCCACTGATTGCTTTTTGAAATCAAGAGCTTAGCCCTCTCGACTCCTCTCCATGGTCCAGAGTTGGGCCGGAATCGCGAAGGGGAGCCGCCCCGAGAGGGCTTCCAATCGAGGTTGCAGCGCCGCGCCTCGCACGCCGGAGCGGGCTCAGTACGCCGCCTACGTGGGTTTGCTTGCCGGGTCGAACCGGTTCGGTCATGGGCCCGAAAAAATCTTCCGTAGCCGCTGTTCTGTAGACGGCTTTGTGATCGAGATCTCCGTCTCAGCGGGGTACGGGAGCGGCTGCTGGGCCGCTGCCGACGATCAGCCCAACCACGCTTCATCCGCTCGCACCGCCCGGTGCCAGGGCGGACGTCGACTCATCTTTGGCCAGGACTCCGTGCCACCGAGCGCGCGTTCAGTCCGGCCGATGTAGCGCGAACAGGTTGACTTCTTCGCGGCACGGCGTCGGCGGCTGATTGATTGCGGATGGCGTGGCCGCGGACTTCGACGCCGGTGCCTTTCCCGCCCATGCGTTCCTGCATCGTTGCGCCGATGTCGATTCGATTGAAGCGGCTGGCGTGAGGCACGGCAATTGCGTCCCGCTCGACAAAATGCCGTGGCGAACGGTTCAGGTTCCTCCGACCATCCGATGCGGTGCCGCCGACCGGGTGAGAATTGGGCGACACCGGGCACACTGTCGGCCTTGAGGGAACCGATCATGGACTCGATCAACGACGCGCTCGCGGCCATCCTGCGAACCGTGCAGACGCCGGGCGACTTCTTTGCGACTGGCGAGTGCGCCCTGCATGTTCCGCTGATCGAGGTCGAAGGCATCGGCCCGATCGCCTTGCCACTGCTGCCGGCGCAGGCCGCTCAACTCGTCGCAGTGGCTGAGCGCGCCCCCTACGGCCGTGGGGCAGACACGCTCGTCGACACCGCCGTGCGCCGCACCTGGCAAATCGGGGTCGACCGCGTTCGCATCAAGGGCAGGCACTGGCCGGCCATGCTGGACGGCATCGTCGAACGCGCGGCCGTTGGGCTCGGCGCAGGCGCCGGGGTGGAGGCCGACTTGTACAAGCTTCTGGTCTACGACGAGGGCAGCTTTTTCCTCGAGCATCGCGACACCGAAAAGGCACCCGGGATGTTCGGCACGCTGATCGTCGCGCTGCCGTCGTTGCACGGCGGCGGCGAACTGGTGATCCGTCATCTCGAGCGCGAAGCACGACTCGACCTGCGCTGCGCCGACGTGTCCGAGCTCGCCTGGGCCGCGTTCTATGCGGATTGCGTGCACGAAGTGCTGCCCATCACTTCGGGGTGCCGGCTGGTGCTCGTCTACAACCTGCGACGCAAGGGCCGAAGGCGCTTGCCCCGGCCGCCGTCTTACGTCAAGGAGACGGTTGCACTGGAACGCTTGCTGCGCGCGTGGTGCAACGAAACAGCGAAGCCCGATGAAGACCGGCCGCTCAAGCTGGTCTACCCGTTGGCGCATGCCTACACGCCGGCCGAGCTGTCGTTTGCTGCGCTTAAAGGCGCAGATGCCGCTGCTGCCACCGTGCTGACTGCGGCCGCGGGCGATGCCGCCTGCGATCTGCACGTGGCGCTGCTGCGTATCGAAGAGAGTGGTGCGGCGGAGCACCACGGCTACGCCCGCCCACGCTGGCGCAGCCGCTACCACGGCGATGACGAGGAAGACGGTGATGGCGAGGACGATGACGAGTTCAGGGTCGCCGAAATCTTCGATCGCTCCTTGACCCTGTCGGATTGGAGGCGGCCCGACGGTGCCGTGGTGTCCTTGGGCACCTTGCCCTTCAACGATGGCGAGGTCTGTCCGCCAGACGCGCTGGCGGACATGGAACCGGACGAACAGCACTTCCACGAGGCCACCGGCAACGAAGGCGCCTCGTTCGAGCGCAGCTACCAGCGAGCGGCCCTGGTGTTGTGGCCGCATGCGCAAAGGCTGCGGTTGATCTCGCGGGCAGGTCTTGCGGCCTCGTTGCCCGCGCTGGGCGGGATGGTCGGGGCTTGGATCGACGGCGGAGCCGAATCGGGCCATGCGTACTGGCAAGAGGCCCACGGCTTGGCCGCAGAGATGTTGGCCTGCTGGCCCGTGCAATCTGCTCGTTGGGCGAACGATGGCCCGAGCGCGGAGAGCGCGATGCTGTCGCAACTGGTACGCCTGCAGGATCGACCGCACATCGAATCGATGCTGACCAAGGTCGTCGCGGCTGGTGCCTATGCAGCCGGCGACAACGCGGCCCTGATGCAGGCGCTGAAGCTGCTGCCGGCCTCGCGCGTCGGCGCCCTGTTGCTGGCCGTCGTGCAAGGCAATGCTGACCTCCACATCGCGGGCTGCGCTGACCTGCTGGCACGTGCTGTTGCTGTTTCAGCCTGGCGGGGACAACTGCTGGGCGCAGCCCAGGCGCTGCTCGATGCCATGCCGGGCGATCCGGCGCGGCCCCGGTCGCAGGCCGACGCGTGGCGCCGAGAGCGCGCCGATGCAGGCGCGGTACAAGACACGCTGCGTGCCTTGGCCGCCACGAGTCATGCGGGCCTGTCCGCGTTGGCCGACCAGGCCGTGACGCACTGGCTGGCCTGGCCCAAGACCTATGGCATGGATGCCGTCATCGTTCCGGCATTGCGCTGTCTTGCCGAACGGCCCGCGCTGCTGAACCGGCCGGCCTGCCTGCGACTGCGGGCGGCTGCGCTGAACCATCTTCGCGCACGCTGCGCACAGGACTTGGCGTCGCCTGCCGACTGGCGGCGCGAGGCCCGCTTGAGCTGCCGTTGCGAGCACTGCCTGGCCCTGGGCCGCTTCCTGCAGAGTGCCGACCAGGAGGTCTGGCGCTTCAAGGCGCGCGAGGCTGAGCGACGCCACGTCGAGGACTCGATCCGTCAGGGGCGGTGCGACGTCAACTGCAGCACGGAGCGACAGGGCAGTCCGCATGTGCTGGTGTGCACCAAGAACCAGGCGAGCTACGAGCGCAGGGTCGCGCAGCGACGGGCGGACCTCAACGACCTGACACGGCTCAAGGCGTAGGCCTGTTCGACCGGGCGGCCCACCGGGGCGAGATGTCATGCCCTTCGCACCACCGTCGCGCGATCGCCTCCATCGCCCGTCGCTCGAAGGCGAACCAGGTCTCTCGCTGCGCCGGGTGCGCTGCCAGCGCGTCCTTGAAGCGACGGAAGGGCTTGCGCTGTTGCAGCGCCTGACCGAGATCGCGGGCGAGCCGGTCGTCGCCACACTGATCAACAAAGTCCTCCATGACGCGGAAGCCCTCGGCCGACTGGATGGGTTCGATGAACAGCCAGCGGTCGTCGTCGCGCGGATCCTCGTCGGCTTCGTCGCCGGCATCGGGTCCGATCAGGCACAGGATCGCCCCCGACTCGACGTTCAACCAGTGGCTGCTCTCCCCGAGTGGGTAGCGCGAACTCAAGGCCCAGATCAACTCTTCGAGGTCGATGGTCAGTACCCGTGCTGCATCGCCGCCGCAGCCGGTTGGGGTGTCGTCCAGGCTCATCTGATGATCCCCAAGGCGTCCCACAAGAACTGGTAAGACACTGCAGGCCGTCCTTGGGCGGCGGACTGCTGTCGCTCGCCTTCCTCGTACTCGCGCAGCAGGCCCTTCACGCGCTCCAGGCCTGCCGAGGTGGTGATGGCCTGGCGCGGGGTACGTCCGCCCAGGGCCGGGATGGTCTCGTCAACCCAGTTGGCATAGTAGCGGCGGATCGCTTGCTCGATGGCCTGTGCAATGACCTCGGAAGGCAGGTCCGCTGTGCCGGCAAAGGAGGGCCGCGGTGCCCGACCCGAGGTGTTGCCACCCTGGTTGCCACCCACTCGGGCAACATAGCCTGCCGGATCGGTGATCTCTCGCGTCAGGTGCTGCACGGTCGCGCCGGCGACGCCTTCGAACCAGGCGCGGCCATCATCCGCCAGCCGCTGGGTGCGGTGGAACAGTTCGACGCGGTCGATGCTGCGTCCTGGGTTGATGGTCGACAGGCTGCGCAGCGCACCGTCAGCGCCCTCGATCAGGCGGTTCCATCCCAGCCGCGCATCGCCCTCGACATCGGGCTGCGACGCCATGGAAGCGGCGAGCGCCGCTGCATCGAGCACGCGGTAATGGTCGGTCACCAGGAGCAGGGGATCGCCGGTTGAGGCATCCTGGATCTGCGGCAGCGGTGCGGGCGCGAACCACTGGTGGAGCCAGGCGCGGGCGATCTCCAGCTCGAGCAGATCGCGTTGGTTGTCGACGTGAAGCTTCAACTCGGCAGAGCCGACCAGTACCTGACGGGCCTGGGCCAGCACGGCTGCCTCGGCCAGCTTGGCGAACGGATAGATGGCCCCCGAGAGCTCAAGGTGCCCAGGTATGCCCGCGCCGGCAGCGACCTCCATGATGCGAGCGCCCATCAGCATGCCCGGCTTCGCCGCGCGGCTGCCGCTGATCTCACGCACTGACTGCGGATCGGCCTGCGGATCGAACTCGTCGATCAGGGTCATGCAGGTGCCGGGCTGCACGTCGGTGACCCGGTACAGGCGCAGGGGCCGTGCGCGCAGTTGAGCGATCCAGTCGCGCTGGCCGGGTGTGAGAAACGGACCATCACGTCCCAGCAGGTAGGCGTTGATCTCGCGCGGGCCACCGCGGGCGTGGATCTCCCCGCGGGCGATCAACCACTCGCCCGCGTTGATCGACACCATGGTCATGCCGTCTTCGTCCAGCTGCCAGCCGTCAAGCGGGCCGTCGGGCCGCCAGAGATCCAGCAGGGCCTCGAATGCGTTGCGCCAGCCCTTGCGATGGCGCTCGGCCAGCCACGAGATGGCGACGCGGGCAGCGTCTTCGTGATCGCGCGGGTGCAGGGGGTGAACGTTCATGGTAGGTGTCAAGTGAGGTGGGTGAAGCGGCGCGAGCTGTTGTCGAACAAGGTCGCGGAATGTCTCTCGCCTAAGGCGAAGGACCTGGCCGGCACATGGCTCTTCGCGGTCTTGTATGTTATTGTCATACATCCGCTGGGAATTGTCCTCATGCCAACCGCCTCCGTCGCCGTTCTGAGTGTTCGCGTCAGTGCCAGGGAACGTGCCTTGCTGGAGGCCGCGGCCGAGCAGGCCAGTACCAGTCTCAGCGACTTCGTGAGGCGGCGTGCACTCGAAGCCGCTGAGACCGACTTGCTCAATCGTCGCATCGTGACGATTGCGGCGAAGGACTGGGCCAGGTTCGAGGCCTGGGCCAGTTCGCCGGCGAGGGAAGTCCCGGCGCTTCGAAGACTGTCCAAGGCTCGCCCCGTCTGGCAGCGGTAAGCCCAGACCCGATGGCTGCCTTCACATCGCCGCGACCTCAGGCGGTCGATGACGACACGGCGGCGTTCGATTGCGGACGCGACGCATTGAACCATTGGTTCCGGCGCCAGGCCTGGCGCAACCAAGAACTGGGAGTCTCCCGGACGACCGTGATCTGCGATGCGGAAGCTGGCGGCATCGTCGGCTATGTGAGCCTGTCGACGGCGCAGGTCGAGCGAACTTGGTTGCCCAAAGCACAGCAACGCAATCGCCCCGACCCGTTGCCCGCCATCTTGCTGGGCCAGTTGGCGGTCGACCTGCGGTGGCAGGGGCAGGGCGTTGCGCGATCGCTGATGTTCTATGCGCTCACGACGGCGGTGCGCCTGTGCGACCAAGTCGGCTGCTTCTGCGTGCTGACGCATCCGCTGGATGACGATGTGAGGGCGCTCTGTGCGGCCTTCGGATTCGAGGACCTTCCGTTCGATCCTGCACGCAGCATGGCAGTGCGGATCGCGGATCTGGTTCGCAGCGGTGTCGGGGCAGCTGACTGAGCTTGCGCCTACCAGGACTCACTGGCGTCACTATGTTGGGCAGGAGCCCTTGCGACGGCCGCGGGATCGCACCAGATTGAGCGGTGTTGGTGGTCTCAAGACGTCACGCACGGACGGGGGGAACACAGTGTTGAACCGGTGCATTTGCCGCACCTGCTACCCCCGCACGCTGGTTCAGTTCCAGGAGACTCACCGGCCGAACCCGCCAACCACGTGTGCCTGCCACGTTCGCTGCCCGTAAGCGAACGCGCGCCGCCCGGTTCAACGGCCGGCGCGGCAGGCCGTACCTGCAAATCGCGCACCGTCACCTTGCCGCTGTCCGAAATCTCCACGCGCATGCGCGTCTCCCTCATCCCGCCCAGCACCAAGTCGCCTGAACCGGATTGAGCGAGGTCGAAGCCATCCGGCCGCGGCACCTCGATGCGGACGTCCCCCGAGGCCGCCATCGTGAAACCGCGCCGGGTCCCGAGGGACAGGCTGCATTCGGGCACGACAGGGTGGACCGCGCCGCGGCAGACGCGGTCCCGGCGCCGGGCCTGAAGGTTCATGTGCCGGGCTACCGCTGCATCCACAGCGGCGCCACGAAGGCGAAGAAGGCACCGACCCCGAAGAGCCCCACCGAGGCGGCCCACACCCAGCGCGACCACCGCCGTGTGCGCAGGCAGGCCTGCCGAAGCACAGGATCGATGGGGCACGGCGCCGTCCGCAGTCGCCATTGCAGGGCCCCGGCACCGGCCAGCAGCAGGGCCGCCATCCCGAAAACGGGCACCTTGTACTCGCTGACCCACACCAGCGCCGGCACGGCGCTCACCAGTCCGGCGAGTGCGGCACCGAGCCCGAGCGAGACCAGCAGGGCCGGCAGGGCGCAGCACACGAGCGTGCCGCCGCTGGCCAGCAGCGACAGCCAGGACGACCACCAGCCCACCACGGCCGTACCGCCACCGAGGCCCGCGGGTCCTGTGCTTGCAGACCTGGCGCTGCTCACTGCCGGCTGCGCATCTGCTCGCGCAGTTGCGCCACTGTCTGCGACATCGGCTCGGCTCGTGTCACCTCGTAGCCCGCCTCGACGACCTCGGCCTTGAGCTTGTCCACGGCCAGGGTCTGTCCGGGCTTGGCTTGAACGGCCACCACCTTCTGCTTGAGGTTGATGTACAGGTCGGCCGTCTCGGGCAGCTTCTTCAGCCTCGTCTCGATGCCCTGGGCACAGAAGGCGCAGACCATGCCATTGACGGAGAGCTTGACGGCGGAGGCCTGGGCGGGACGCGCCGCTTCCGCGGCCTTGGCCGGCGTTGCGGCTTGCGCGTGCACGGTGGTGGCGAACACGACCAGGGCGGCGCCTGCGAACACGACCGACAGCATCGGTGCCAGACGTGCGACTGGAAGCGGACGGAAAGCGAATCGGGTTTTCATGGGAAGTCCTTTCAGGAGGAGATGGAAGGAAATGGAAGGAACATTGGAGGAAGGGTTGGGTACGACGGTGGGCTGTCCAAGAGGTGAACTCATGGCACCCACATGAAGCTCACGTGCGCCCCGTCGCGGCGCGCACCAAGCTCGAGGAACCAGCGGCGGTGGATCAGGCGCACCATCGGCATCCACTCGGTCTTGGCAACCTCGTGGGCCGCGGCGG
This sequence comes from Rubrivivax sp., assembly GCA_046087245.1. Classification (GTDB taxonomy): domain Bacteria; phylum Pseudomonadota; class Gammaproteobacteria; order Burkholderiales; family Burkholderiaceae_C; genus Rubrivivax. The sequence goes on along the minus strand of JBJTZN010000067.1, from coordinate 2,540 downwards.
CGGAGCGCGGGATGCGCTCGCTGTCGCGCCGTCCCTCGAGCAGGATCCACGGCTGCACCTGCTCGTACTCGACTTCGTACAGCGAGAAGCCCGTGCGGGCGTAGACCGACGTGCGCCGCCAGTCGCCCGCGCGCTGGGCCTCGACACCGCCACCCACGTAGAGCCGCGTGGTCTCCCAGTCGGCCAGCACCGCTGGCCACAGCAGCGTGCGGGTGCCGCCGGCCACCCCTTCGGCGCGCAGCCCACCGACCTGCCCGATGAACCACAGGTTGGCCTGGGCGTCGGGCAGGTTCCAGCGGTGCAGGAGCCGGGTATAGGTGAAAGCCGCCAGATCGCGCGAGGACCGCATCCCGCTGGCGCCGTGGGCCGGGCTGTCGAAGCGGGCCACCGCCGCCCCGATGGCGTCGCGTCCCGTGAGGGCGTAGTTCGCGGAGAGCTTGCGTGAGCCCTCCTCGAAGTCCCCCATCACCATCCAGTAGCCCTGAGAGGCCATGGGCAGCGCTTGCACGGGTGCGGCCACGAGAGCCAGCAGGCATGACCCGACGAGCGCGCGCCACCGTATGCCGAGGCAGGCGCTCCGCAGGAGCGAAAGCGGAAAAAACATGAACGACACTCCGAAGATGGCACGGCGCGCGGGCATCAGAACCCGCGCGAGGCTTGCATCCGGGCCCTGACCGGGGCCGGTCAGGGCCAACCACCGGTCGCGCAGACCGGTGGCGTGCAGCGTCAGCCTCGGGGAGGTCGTTCCATGCCGCCGGCCAGCATGCGGCCGGTATCGCGCGAAGGGCCCACCCGCGGCCCCTCTTCGGGCGCTGGCCCGGGTGTCACCGTGCCTGAGGCCGCCGTGGCCAGCGGCGCGTGGCACAAGTCACAACTGTTGCAAAGATGCGAGGCTGATTCCGCATCATCGGACTGCGCGGTGGAGATGGCGTCGAAGGGCTCGGCGTGACAGGGCACAGCGGCTGCTTCGGCCTGGGCTTGGAGGCCCGAAAGCGGCGACGACGCGGCCATACCGGCCGCCGCCCAACCCCGAACGGGGATCAGGGCGACCAGCAACACGATGAGCCAGAATCGACGCATGGGCGTGAGTTTAGGACGGATTGCAGGAAGCCGGCTACAAGCGCGCCGGAGTTTGCTTTCAAGCACCTCTCACCTTGGGGCCGGTGCAAGCCGCAGGTCTTGCGGCGGACTGTTTGAACCGAAGCCTGAACCGATGCCGGCCCGAGTCTTCTTCCGGGCCACGTCACCCATGAAAGGGCAGCTGCAATGACAGTCACCGTGCGTCCCATCACCGCCGACGATGCGGCATCGTTTCACGCTTGCCTGGATGTTGTCGCTCGAGAGGAGAGGTTTCTCGCCTTGCTGGAGGCCCCGACGCTTGAACGCATGCAGAAATTCGTCGCTGACAACATCAGCAATCGAGTCCCCCAGGTGGTGGCGATTCATGACAGCCGCGTGGTGGGTTGGTGCGACATCATGCCTGGCTGGCATCACACTCTCAAGCACTGCGGTTCGCTCGGCATGGGCCTGCTTGCGCAGTACCGGGGCCAGCGTATTGGAGAAGCGCTGTTTTCAGCCTGTCTGACGCTTGCCACAGCGGTGGGCATCACACGCGTCGAGTTGGAGGTTCGCGAGGACAACCTCCCGGCCCGGGCGCTTTACCGGCGGCTGGGGTTTGTCGCTGAGGGCGTCAAACGACACGGCATGCGCGTGCGCGGCCACTACATCAATACGGTTGCCATGGGGCTGCTGCTCGACCCTGCCTGACCCATCCTGAGACGGCCCACCTGCGGAGCTTCGAACTTGACCCCGAACGCGACCCCACGCCCTCACCTGGCGCACTGGCCGGCCCGCCTGCCGCGGGAACTGCAGGTGCCCCAGACATCGCTGTGCTTCAACCTGGAGGCGGCGGCGCGGCGTTACCCGCACAAGGCCGCCTACCTGTACCTGGGGCGCGAGATCACCTGGCAGGAATTGCACCGCCAGGCCGAGGCGCTGGCCGGTTGGCTGCAGACCCGTGGCGTGCAAGGCGGCGACCGGGTGCTGCTGTTCATGCAGAACTGCCCTCAGTACGTGGTGGCGGCCTTCGCGGTGCTGCGCGCCAACGCGGTGATCGTGCCGGTGAACCCGATGAACCGGGCCGACGAGTTCGGCCACTACATCACCGACCCTGAGGCCCGCGTGGCCATCGTCAGCGCTGATCTGGCCGCCGTCGTGGCCGAGGCTGACGCCCGCCTGCCCGCCGAACAAAGGCTGCAGCACGTGCTGGTGACACGCTATGCCGACGCCATGCCCGCCGAGGCCGAACTGGACCCGGCCGAGGCCCCGGCCGAGCCCGTGCTGGCCTGGCTGCGGACGCAGGCGGTGCTGCCGGACGCGCGTTTCGAACACTGGCTGGACGCCCTGGCTGCGAGGCATCAGCCCGGCCCGCACACGGCCGGCCCTGACGACCTGGCCCTGCTGCCTTACACCTCGGGCACCACGGGCTTGCCCAAGGGCTGCATGCACACGCACCGCACGCTCATGCACAACGTGGTGGG
>JBJTZN010000066.1:0-3571 GCA_046087245.1 Rubrivivax sp. | reverse complement strand
CCGGAGTCGAGCTTCGACCCCACGCAGACCAACAGCGACTTCTATTCGTCCACCCTCATTGCGCAGATCCTCGAGGCACCGCTGGCCTACGACTACCTGGCGCGCCCGGTGCGCCTGGTGCCGCAGACGGCTGCGGCCCTGCCGGACATCTCCGCCGATGGCCGCACCATCACCGTGCGCCTGCAGCCCGGCATCTTCTTTGCCGACGACCCGGCCTTCAAGGGACAGCGGCGCGAACTGGTGGCGCAGGACTACGTCTATGCCATCAAGCGCTTTTACGACCCGCAGTACAACTCCAGCGACCTGTACCTGTTCGAGACGGCCAAGCTACTGGGCCTGTCGGCCGTGCGCGAGCGTGCGGTCAAGACCCGCCAGCCCTTCGATTACGACGCCGAGGTGGAGGGCCTGAAGGCGCTGGACCGCTACACCTTCCGCCTGGTGCTGGGAGAGCCCAACCCGCGCTTCGTGTACCTGCTGGCCGACCCGGCCGTGGCTGGCGCCGTGGCGCGCGAGGTGGTGGAGTTCTACGGCAAGGAGATCGGCGCGCACCCGGTGGGCACGGGAGCCTTTCGCCTGAAGAGTTGGCGCCGAGCCTCGCGCATCGTGCTGGAACGCAACCCCGGCTACCGCCGCGTGGTCTACGACGGCATCCCCGCCGCCGCAGGACCCGAGGCCGACCTGGCCCAGCCCATGGCGCGCAGCCTGGCGGGCCGCGCCCTGCCCCTGGTGGACGAGGTGCAGGTGGACATCGTGGAAGAGTCCCAACCCCGGTGGCTGTCCTTTCTCAACGGCGGCTACCACTGGCTGCAGGTGCCTGGGGATTTCGTCCGCCTGGCGGCGCCCGGGGGCGAGCTCGCGCCCTTCCTGAAGAAGAAGGGCGTGCGGCTGCAACGCAGCCTGCAGCCCATGATGACCATGAGCTTCTTCTTCATGGAGCATCCGCTGGTGGGCGGCTACACGCCAGAGAAGGTGGCGCTGCGCCGTGCCATCGGCCTGGCCTTCGACGGCCAGCGCTACATCGATCAGGTGTGGGGAGGGCAGATGATGCTGGCCCAGTCCACCATCCCTCCGTTCACTTCCGGCTTCGACCCCGCCTACCGCAGCGAGATGGGCAGCTTTGACCCGGCGCGTGCCCAGGCCCTGCTGGACCTGCATGGCTACGTGGATCGCAATGGTGATGGCTGGCGCGAGCAACCCGACGGCCAGCCGCTGGAGCTGGTGATGGCCTCGATGGGCTCGCAGCGCGACCGCTTGTCCAACGAGCTGTGGAAGCGCTCCATGGACCGCATCGGCCTGAAGATGAGCTTCGACATCTCCACCTGGCCCGAGCTGCTGAAGAAGAGCCGCGCCGGCACGCTGATGATGTGGGGCTACTCCTGGAGCGCGGGCTCCCCCGACGGCGGCTTCTTCCTGGGCATCGCCTACGGCCCGAACGCCAGCGAATCCAACGACCCGCGCTTCAAGCTTGACGCCTTCGACCGCCTGTACGAACGCCAGCAGCGCCTGCCGGACGGCCCCGAGCGCGAGGCCCTGATCCGTCAGGCCAAGGACCTTCTCGTGGCCTACCTGCCCTTCAAGGTGCACGGCCACCTCGTCATCAACGACCTCGTACAACCCTGGACGCAGCACTACTGGCGCCACCCCTTCATGCGGGATATCTGGCGGTTTGTGGATGTGCAGGGCTGAGGCCTCACGCGGCGTTCAGCTCAGCCCATGCATCTGCTGGCGTGAGAATCTGCAGGCCCTCGGGTGCTTGTACCGACAGCAGGGCCAGGTCGCCCGTCACCAGCCAGGCGGCCTGGGCTGCCAGTGCTGTGTGGATGAACTTGTCGTCGTCCGCATCTCTGCACCACCCCTGTGCCGCCGCTGCGCGGGGCACCTCCACCCAATGTGCCAAGGCTTGCACATCGTGGAGGAGGGCGCGTCGGTCCTCCAGGCTGAGATAGCGGTCGAACTTGGGCTTCCAGATGCGGTTCTCCAGCTCCGCGAAGGTCGCTTCACTGAAGCACGGGCGCCTGAACTCCAGCAAACGGCGCACGGCCAGGCCTGCCGTGCCGGACCGCACCAAGAATGCGCTGATCCAGACCTTGGTGTCGATGACAACCCGTGGAAGCCCTTCAGGACTCATCGGCCAGCAACTCGGCCAGGGCCTCTTCGGTCAGGCCGGCGGCGGCCGCCCGGTCAGCCACCTGGTCCATGGTGTGGCGCAGCCGGTTCGCGTAAAAGGCGCGCATGGCCTCGTAGTCCTGCGCACTGACCATCACGCCTACCAGCCGATCACGCCGCATCACGCGCACGGGGGCGCGCTGGGCGTCGTCGAGAAACTCACCGAAGTGGGTCTTGGCTTCGTTGGCGGAGTAGGTTCGCATGGTCCTGTTCGTGGGGTGGAAAGTGTTGAGATCAAGAAATTATGGACGAATCGTGCGATTCGTACGAGTAGGCCTATTGAAGCCTATGTGGTCTGCCAGACCGGGTCCATCAAGGCGATCGAACAGGGTGATCCTCTGCGACTGTCGCACGCAGAGAGATCACCACAGTACCCTCAGACCGTGCTCTTGGTACGGTGCGAATTGCCCATCCTTGGACACCAGCGCGTGTCCCTGGCGGATGGCCTGCCAGATGATCATGCGGTCGAACGGGTCCTTGTGTGCCGTCCTGGGAAGGGCGTGGAACGACGCCATGTCGGTGGCGTCGGTTTGCAGAATCGCAAACTGCATCTCCTGCGCCACCGTGGGCAATTCGTCAGGCGTGCACCCTTCCAGGGTGATCTTGCCCAGCGAAAACTTCAACGAGACCTCCCAGAACGACAGGCTGCTGACGGCGACCTCGTTCTCCTGGTCGATCAGGGCCGATCGGGCCCGCGCACTGAGCTTGCGCGGCGAGAACGCCGCCCACAAGAAGGCGTGCGTGTCCAGCAGCAGCTTCATGCGCTCAGAAACTCTTCGTCGCTCAGGGCGAAGTCCTCGCGCAGCTTGAAACGGGCGCGACCCTGCAGCAAGCCCAGCATGCGTGGTCGAGGCGCTTGTAGCAGCCGATACGGCACGATGGCCGCCACCTTCTCTTTGCGGCGCCCAAAGCTGATGGCCACGGGTTCACCGTCGGCGGCCATCTGGGTGAGCACTTCGGAGAACTGGGCTTTCAGTTCAGCCACGGACAGCGTCTTCATGGCTCAAAGCTTATCACTGGAGGCATCGAAAGTGGACAACTTGTCATGATTGTGGCGGGAAGTCTGGTCAAGGGCAGGTTGGCTGCCAATACTGGCCTGGCAGCGACAGGCCGCGGCTGAGGCAACATCCCGGCATGGCTGCACTGCATCTCCCCACCCCCCGTATCACCCTGTACCAGCAGTGGCTGGAACGCGAGCGCGGCCTGCGCTTTACCGACTACGACGCGATGTGGGCCTGGTCGGTCACCGACCTGGACGCCTTCTGGCAGTCGATCTGGGATTTCTTCGCGCTGCAGTCGCCCACGCCGCACACGGCCGTGCTGGCGGACGACCGGATGCCCGGGGCGCGGTGGTTCCCGGGGGCGCAACTGAACTACGCGCAGCAGGTGTTCCGCCATGCCGAGG
>JBJTZN010000065.1:0-32446 GCA_046087245.1 Rubrivivax sp. | reverse complement strand
TAGACCCGCAAATCCGACCCTTGCTCGTGCCAGACAGCTCGCCGAGCGCACCGCTGGCGCCTGCGGCTTCGTCAACCGCTTCGCTGGACGAGGGCGCACCTTCGGTCGGCGCGAAGCAAATGCTTCACAGGCTCTGAGGCCCCCGGGCCCGGGGCGCCCGTCGATGACGGGCTTCAAGGGAACATCTCCCACAGGCCGGCACTTGCCGGCCTGTACCCTGCGCCCAGCAAGCGTGCACTTCGTCTTTTTCGGCACTGGCTTGGTCCGCGCCGCGTCAACGATGAGCCTGACGATCATGTCGCGCAGGTCGAATCGGTGGCTGAACCGGCAGGCAAAGGCGCCGAGGCAGGTCTGGGCGTACTTGCGGTAGTTCAGCGCCTTGAAAGCGCCCGACATCATGGTCTTGAGGTTGCCCGGCACGGTATTGATCCACTTGAACTCCGGCAGGTCCCGGGGCTTGAGAGCGCCCACCACCCGGGGCATATGGATGCATCCGGCTTCGGTGACTGCGGCAAAGCACCCCAGGCCGTCACAGGTGACGATGGTCTTGGGCAGCAGGATGGCCTTGGCCCACTTGGCAAGCGCATCAGATGTGAAGCCGCTGACCATGTCGAGCTGGTGCCGGATGTGTTGACCGGCGTCGTTCATCGAGATCCCTCTCGCCCGGCCAGACTGTGAAATGCAAACGGGCCCGAAGGCCCGTTGCATGGGTGGGTCAGGGACTCGGGTCGGAGACTTCAGCGTGTGGGCCGCCGGGCCGCCGCGTACGGCGGGCCGCTGGGGCGGGCCTCCAGATGGCGGAACGTGATGCGGCCTTTCGTCAGGTCGTAGGGCGACAGTTCCAGTGACACGTTGTCGCCAGCCAGGATGCGGATGTGGTTCTTGCGCATCTTGCCTGAGGTGTAGGCCACCATCTGATGTCCGTTGTCCAGTGTCACCCGGTAACGGGCATCTGGCAGGACTTCGGCCACCTTGCCGCGCATTTCGATCAGTTCTTCCTTGGCCATGTGAGGGTTGTCTCTCGTGAAGCGGGCAACACGACCGGCGTACGGGCCGCGTGCCAGCGTGTGATGGCCAGCCGCCACCTGGGTCGGCTGCGGTCTGGCGGGGCATCGTCCGGCTTTCGGATGAGCCTCGCACGGTCTGGCCATGGGGATCCGGCGGTCGCAGAGAACGTCAGCCGGTGCGGGGTTGGGTGAAGCGCCACGCGGGGCGCTGGCTCGACCCGGTGGGGTCGGATGTGGCTTGCCGCACGGGTGGGCCGGCGAGGCAGAGGGGCCGCCAAGCCACGTCACATGCAAGCAGCTTGACGACCCGCGTGCAGTGTACTGTGCCGAACAGGCTGGCCGACCGATAAGACTTTACATAATATACATCGTAACGTATCAACACGAGGTTGGCATCAGATGTGCCAACCTGTTCAGTCTTGCTGGTCGGCCGCCTCGTCGGCCCCCCTGCCGCCCGCATCGGCCTCTTCGCCGGGCTCACCGCACCCCTGTTCCAAAGGGCCCAGCGGCCGGAACACCCGGGCGTTCAGTTGGCACAGCGCGGGCGAAGCCTCGACAGCCCGCAGCACGGAGGCTGGATCCATCAGCAGCACGAAGGGGTTGAAAACAGGCGAAGAAACCATGGCAAACATCCTGGAAGCGGAGGCCCATGATCCATGGCCCGTGGGCCATCGAAGTGCGCTTGATCAACTCCCCAGGTTCGCTGTCAAGACTCCTGCGGCCCCGTCCCTGCGGGCGTCACCGGCTCAGCAGGTCCAGACGTGAGGCCAAGGCTTGGCGCCCGGCATCCCGCGCGAAGTCGGCTGCGGACAAGTCCTTCTGGTTGCGCAGGCGGGGGTCGGCCCGGGCCCCGAGCAGCAGTTGCACGGAGTCCTCCTGACCATACCGGGCTGCCATCATCAGCGGCGTGGTGCCATTGGGCGACGCAGCGTCCACCTTGGCACCACTGGCAAGCAGGAAGCTCACCACCTGCGGCTCGGGCCCGGTGGCCGCGTAGTGCAAGGGCGTCCAGCCGGCCCGGTTGACGGCGGCGCCGCGCTCCACAAGCCGCTTGCACCACGTCAAGTGGCCCCTCAGCGCCGCCATCATCAAGGCCGTCTCGTTGGCTTCGTTGACCTGGTCCACCTTCAGATCCGGGGCCGACAGCAGCGCGGCCACCGCTTGATGGGCGCTTCCGCGAAGGGCCAGGAACAGCGCTGTCTGCCCCGATTCGCTGGGTGAATTGACGTCGAATCCGCGTCCGAGCAACTGGGTGATGACCCGTCCGTCATCGAGTTCGACCGCCTTGAAGAAGTCCTCATAAGCGCCTGCATGAGCGCCAGAAATACTTGTAAAGAGAACAAGTTGAATGATTTTCTTAAACCGATGATTCATGATGAGGAAGCGATCATTGCGGGGTCGGTTGCGGGGCGTCGCCGTGATTGAGGAACAGCCTGGTGAAGTTCTGGCTCGTAGCCTGGGCCACCTCTTCCACGCTCAGGCCCTTGGCCTGGGCCAAGGCTTGGGCAACGAAGGGCACGTAGGCCGGCGAGTTCAACTTGCCTCGGTACGGTACCGGGGCCAGGTAGGGGCTGTCGGTTTCGATGAGGCAGCGCTCCAGCGGCACGAAAGCGGCCACTGCACGCAGATCCTGGGCATTCTTGAAACTGAGGATGCCTGAGAAGGAGATGTGAAAACCCAGGTCCAGGACAGCCCTGGCGACCTGCGCGGACTCGGTGAAGCAATGGAACACGCCGCCCACGTCCTGGCCGCCCTCCTGCATCAACAGGCGCAGGGTGTCGTCGGCCGCGCTCCTTGTGTGGATCACCAGCGGGCGCTGCGCCCGCCGTGCCGCCTGAATGTGTACGCGAAACCGCTGACGCTGCCACTCCATCTGGTGCGTTGTCCGATCGCCCAGGCGGTAGTAGTCCAGCCCCGTTTCGCCAATCGCGACCACTTTCGGCGCCCCGGCAAGGGCCACCAGGGTGTCGACATCGGGCTCGCTCACGCCCTCGTTGTCGGGATGCACGCCCACGGTGGCCCAGAAGTTGTCGTACTGCTGGGCGAGCGACACCACCTGAGGGGCCTCTTCCAAGGTGGTGCAGATGCACAAAGCCCGGTCCACCCGGGCCGCAGCCATGGCCTCGCGGATGGACTGCAACTGGGCGCTCAGTTCAGGAAACGTGAGGTGGCAGTGTGAGTCAGTGAACATGTGGGGGCCTCAGGGCCGGGAAAGATTGGGGGCAGCAATGGGCCAGATGGCACGCCAGTTCCCCGTTCGGTCAACCCTTGCCCGCACGGCGCGCCGATGGTTCCCAGACGCCTCGGCCCTCGGACACCATGGATTCGATGAGCAGGGGCTCGTTCCAGGGGTGCTCGGCGTGCTGCATCACGCGCTGCAGGCTCTTGTACCACTGCACCAACCGCCGTGCCGACATCCCGTCGGGCCACAGGGCACTGGGGAAGAAGCGCGGTTGGCCGCCGGCCCACCGGCAGCCGGCGTCGTGGCAAAGCTTTTGCAACGCATCCACCACTCGGGAGATGGGCCAACCCGCGAAGGGTGACGCATCACCGGCCGCCACGGCCTGCGGCAGCGAGAGCCACGCGGCTGCGGTCACGCCCTCACGGCTCCACTGCAGGGCCGTCAAGGGCATGGCGCCCGCGCCATCCAGCAGCACGTCCGCCTGCTCTACCAAGCCCTGGTGCGCCAGCCATTGCTGCGCGAGTTCGCGCGCGGGCGGGGCCAGGCGCAGCATCTGGCAGCGACTGACGACGGTAGGCAGGAGCAGGCCTGGGTCGGGGGTGCTCAGGATCAGGCGCGCCCCGGCCGGAGGCTCCTCCAGGGTCTTGAGCAGGGCGCTGGCGGCCGCAGGGTTCAGGGCCTCGGCCGGGTGCAGGGCCAGGACCTTGCCCTGCCCTCTGCCCGAGGTGGTGGCCATCCAGTCGATGGCCTGGCGCACCTCGTCGATGCGGATCTGCCGGCTGGGCTTGCGTCCCTCCTCAAGCCGTACCGGGAACCCGCGCCGCACAGCCAGGGTCTGCGGCACACGCAGGCGGAAATCGGGGTGCGCATGCGACAGGAAGAGCCGGCAACTGCCGCAGTGCCCGCAAGCGGCCGGGGATCCTTGGGCGCGCCAGTCCACCCCGCCGGGTGCGCCCCCGGGGTGCCCGGCTTGCTTCGGCTGCACCGCCTCGCACAACCATGCCTGCGCCAACCGCAGGACGAACTCCAGAGCTCCGGCTCCGGCCTGCCCGCACACCAGCAGGGCATGGCCGCGGTGCTGTGCGAGCGTCTGCCGCAGCGGCGCCTCCAGCCACGGCAAGGCCAGATCCTGCGGGCTCAGGGCCTGGACCTCGTGGGCTGCAGCCTCCACGGACCGGGTCACCATCCCCGGGACTCCACTGCCGCGATCACCTGAGCCCACACCACGTCGGGCGACTGCTGGGCCTGCAGCACCGCGAACCGTTCGGGCTGGGCCTCCCGTCGGCGCTGGTAACCCTGGCGAACGCGGTCGAAGAAATCGTCCTCCTGGGCCTCGAATCGATCGGCGGCTCGCACTGCTGCACGCCGCCGACCAGCCACCTGCGCGGGCAGGTCGAACCACAGGGTGAGATCGGGTTGAAGCCCTTCGTGCACCCAGGCTTCCAGTTGCGTCAACATGCCCAGGTCCAAGCCCCGCCCCCCGCCCTGGTAGGCGAAGCTGGCATCGGTGAAACGGTCGCACAGCACCGTGTGCCCCGCGGCCAGGGCCGGTCGAATCTGTTGCTGCAAGTGATCCCGGCGGGCCGCAAACACGAGCAGGGCCTCGGTCATGGGATCCATGGGCCGGTGCAGCACCAGCTCCCGCAGGCTCTCCGCCAGGGGTGTCCCTCCGGGCTCGCGGGTCAGCAGCACCTCGTGTCCCCGACTTCGCAGCCAGCCGGCCAAGGGGGCGATGTGGGACGACTTGCCGGCGCCGTCTATGCCTTCGAAGGTGATGAAGCGTCCGGTCATCGCCAAGGGTTGCTGACGCGTCGAGCAGGCGTTCCAGAGGGGTTCGAGGGCAAGTACATGGAGGCACCGCGCCAGGGCGCACGGCTCAGCGCCCGCCGCGCTGGTACCGGTTGACGGCCCGATTATGGGCTTCGAGGGTGGCGCTGAAGACGCTGCTGCCATCACCCCTGGCGACGAAGTACAGGTCACTGGACTGCTCGGGGCGCACGGCTGCGCGCAGGGACGCCATGCCCGGCATGGCGATGGGCGTGGGCGGCAGCCCCCGACGCGTGTAGGTGTTCCAGGGCGTATCCGTCTGCAGGTCGCGGTTGCGCAGGTTGCCGTCGAAGGCTTCTCCCAGGCCGTAGATGACTGTCGGATCGGTCTGCAGCGGCATGCCGATGCGCAGGCGGTTCACGAACACTGCGGCAATGCGCCCACGGTCCTGCGCCCGGCCCGTTTCCTTCTCGACGATGGAGGCCAGCACCAGCGCCTCCTCGGCGGTCTTCAGGGGCAGGTCCTGCGCGCGCTCGTTCCAGGCGGCGGCCAGGCGTTCCTGCATGGCGCGCTGGGCACGCTTGAGCACGGTGAGGTCGCTCACGCCCCGTCCATAGCGGTAGGTGTCCGGAAAGAATCTTCCCTCGGGTGAGACGCGCGGCAGGCCCAACGCCTGCATCAAGTCGGCATCGCTCAGGCCGGCGGTGACCGGTCGCAGGTGCGGGGCCTGCGCCAGGGTCTGACGGAACTGCCGAAAGGTCCAGCCTTCGATCAGCCGCACCGTCTCCAATTGCTCGTCACCCTGCACCATCTTGTCCAGCAGTCCACGTGGCGTGGTGCCAGGCTCGGCGGCGTAGCTGCCGGCGCGGATGCGCCGCGCCTGCCCGGACCAGCGGAACCACTCGTACAGAAGCTGCGGTGACGTGTCCACGCCCGCGGCCACCCAGCCTTGGGCCACCTCGCGCGGTGTCATGCCGGGCTCGACCGACAACTCCACCGCAGGCGTCGCCAGCGCCAGCGGCCGTACCAGCCACCACGATACAAGGCCGGCCAGACCGGCGGCCAGCACCGCCAGACACAGCGCAGCCCGGGCGAGGATGCGAACCACAGGGCGCGAGGACGGCCCGGGAGGCCTGGATCGAAATGCGGGCATGAGTGCTGATGATAATGAGGCGATGAACTCTCCCACGCCTGCAGCGCCCGTACCAGGGGACCCTCGCGCCAGCGCCCTGTGCGACGGTGCCTGTAGCTTGACGGACTGGGGGGTGATCCTCGCCACCGGGCCCGACAGCGCCTCGTTTCTTCACGGGCAACTCACCCAGGACATGCTTCACCTGGACGACGGGCAGGCGCGCCTGGCGGGCTACTGCTCAGCCAAGGGCCGGCTGCTGGCCACCTTCACGGCCTGGCGTGCGGGCCCCGAGCAGATTGCGCTGGCCTGCAGCGCGGACCTGCTGGCGCCCACGCTCAAGCGCTTGTCCATGTTCGTGCTGCGCGCCAAGTGCAGCTTGTCCTCAGGCGATGGCCAACTCGCCTTGTACGGCTTGAGCGGGCCCAGCGCCGAGCGGTGGTTGGCCGAGGCCGGCGGCGGACCCTTGCCGGTGGCGCCCTGGGCGGTGCGGGTACTCGGCGCCTCGCGCGCGATCCGCCTGCCTTCGGGCACTGCGGCGTCGCGCTGGTTGCTGGCGCAGCCGGCAGAGCTGTCCCCGCCGCCGCTGCCGCCCCTGGTGCGCGCCGACTGGGATGGGCTGGAGGTGCAGGCTGGCGTCGCGCGGGTGGTGGCCGCCACGGTGGAGCAGTTCGTGCCGCAGATGGTGAACCTGGAAGTCACGGGCGGAGTGAACTTTCAGAAGGGCTGTTACCCCGGCCAGGAGGTGGTGGCCCGCAGCCAGTACCGGGGCACGCTCAAGCGCCGGATGTTTCTCATGACCGCCGACGCTGCGCTGAGCCCGGGCCAAGAGGTCCACCACCCCGCCGATCCGGGGCAACCCGCCGGCATGGTGGTCCTGGCTGCCGCGGTGCCGGGCGACGCCGCAGGACGCCACCTGGCCTTGGTGGAGTGCAAGTCGGCGCTGGTGGAAGCGCAGGGCGTGCTCACCGCGGGCGCGGTAGGCCTGAACCTTGCTAGCCTGCCCTACCCTTTGCCGCTGGAAGCTGCTTGAAGGTGACGGGTTGACAGCTTGTGAAACATCCCCGCACACCCGCTCGTTCGCCCCAAACGGCCCTGCTCGTCGCTGCAAATGCTCGCCGTAGCCCGAGCTACGGCTGTGCTTTGCGCCTGGATCGGCACCCTTTGGAACGCCCGCTCGGGCGCGCCGGAAGACTTCACAAGCTCTGAGGCCGCCTGGTGTGCCGCCCTTTCGCACCACCGAACGGTCCGCGCGCCCTGCCTGCCTCAGCCCAGCACCATCTCCTGGTGCTCGATGCCCGCTTCCTCAAGGATCGGGCCGCGAGGCTCGAAGCCCTGGCGTGCGTAGAACGCCACCGCATCGCGCGGGGCGTGCAGGACGATCTGACTCGCACCACGGTCGCGGCAAGCCTGGATCAGACCGGACAGGAGCGCCGCGCCCACGCCGGCGCCTCTCACGCCGGCCACAACGGCCATGCGTCCGATGAGTCCGATGCGTCCGATGCGTCCGCCACGTCCGTCGCGCTCGTCGTGACGCTCTTCGATGAGCGCGCGCCCCGCGCCGACGGCCATGCCGAAGCGGTTGCTGGCCACCGCGTGCAAGGCGCGCCCGTCATTGCCATCGGCCTGGACCTCGGCCGCCATGCCCTGTTCCTGGACGAACACGCCCTGGCGGATGGGCTGCGCCATGCCAGCCAGTTCGTCCCAGGTGCCCACGGCCATGCTGAACATGGGTTCACGCGCCTCGAAAGCCTCCAGCACTGAGCGCAGCAGGGGCGGCACCGGACGAGAGGTCTGCGTGGCGGGGTCGGCGAAGACGTAGACCAGTTCGCCCGTGACAAGGGGCGTCCGGTCGCGGAACACGCAGCCGATGAAGCGCATGGATGAGTTGCCGATGCGCTCGCAGCGGATGCCCACCTGCAGGCGTTCGTCGTAATGGGCCGAGCCCAGGTACTCCAGCGTGGCCTTGCGCACGTAGAGATCCCCGCCCAGCATGGCCATGGTCTCGTGGTAGGGCATGGCCAGGCTGCGCCAGTAGCCGCCCACGGCGGTATCCAGGTACATCAGGTAGTGACCGTTGAAGACGATGCGCTGCATGTCGACTTCCGCCCAGCGCACGCGCAGGCGGTCGAGAAACCGAAAGTCCTGGGGATTCATGCTGGCGGGGCTCCCTTCCATGCGAGCATCAGGGCACGCGCCGCGGCGTCCAGGGCCTGCCCGGCCTCAGGCGGCACACACCCTGCCGACCCGGAGATTCCAGCGCTGCCAAACGCGGGACCCTGCAGTGCGCCCGGCGTATGGCACGGTCCAAGACCCAGGTCATGGTGGCCGTGCCGATCAGGAGGCCCTGGCTGGCCATCGCAGGGCCGCCCTGGCGTCGTCCCAGGCTGCGGGCAACGGGTGCTCGGGCGCAAGGCGATGCTCCAGTGCCGGCACGGCCGCTGCGCGGGACGAACTGCCGGCACGGGCCGTCGTGCGCCTCCCACCCTCCCGGAACGAAGCCGCCGCCGTGACGGAACAGCAGCACCGGGCAGGGCGGGGTCCAGGTGGAAGGGGTGAGCGCAGAGGTGTCATGAGTGGGAGTATGCCCGCGCGATACTGGAAGGCTGCGCTCCATCCTCCACCTTCCTTGCAGGTTCAGCGGCATGGCCTTCATCCAGTACCTTACCCAGATTCATCTCGACCACGGTGTCGTCCACCTGCTGCCGGGGGAGTGCCAGCGCGTGGGCATGCGCAAGCCGCTGATCGTCACGGACGCGGGTGTGCGCGATGCCGGCGTGCTGGCGCAGGCCGTGGCCGCGCTGGGTGACCTGCCGCATGCGGTGTTCGACGGCACGCCGTCCAACCCGACGGAGGTGGCGGTCCGCGCGGCCGTGGCCCTGTGTCATGCCCAGGCCTGCGACGGCCTGATTGCCGTGGGCGGCGGCTCCAGCATCGACCTGGCCAAGGGGGTGGCCATCGCCGCCACGCACGAAGGCCCCTTGAAGCACTACGCCACCATCGAAGGGGGCAGCCCGCGCATCACCCACCGGGTGCTGCCGCTGATTGCCGTTCCCACCACCGCCGGCACGGGCAGCGAGGTGGCGCGCGGCGCCATCCTGATCGTGGACGACGGGCGCAAACTGGGCTTCCACTCCTGGGACTTGATGCCCAAGGCAGCGCTGCTGGATCCAGATCTCACCCTGGGGCTGCCCCCGCTGCTGACAGCGGCCACAGGCATGGACGCCATCGCCCATTGCATGGAGACCTTCATGGCCCCTGCCGTGAACCCGCCGGCCGACGGCATCGGCCTGGACGGCCTGGCCCGCGGCTGGCGCCATGTTGAACGGGCCACGCGCAGTGGCGGCGATCGCGAAGCCCGCTGGCAGATGATGAGCGCCAGCATGCAGGGCGCCATGGCCTTCCAGAAGGGGCTGGGTTGCGTGCACTCGCTCAGCCACAGCCTGGGCGGCGTCAACCCGCGCCTGCACCACGGCACGCTCAACGCGATGTTCCTGCCCGCCGTGGTCACCTTCAATGCCCTGGCGGAATCGGTCCAGCGCGAGCACCGTCTGCAGCGCATGGCCCAGGCCATCGGCATCGGCTCCTGCGACGTGCGCGGTACCGAGCTTGCCGAGGCCCTGCGCGATCTCAACGCTCGCCTGGGTCTGCCCAGCGGCCTGGCGGCCCTGGGCGTGACACCCGATCTGTTCGAGCGGGTGATCGATGGGGCCATGGCCGACCATTGCCACAAGACCAACCCCCGCTTGGCCACCCGGGAGGACTACCGGGAGATGCTGCGGCAATCCTTGTGAGCCCCCCAGGTCCGGACCGTGCCCGGTTCGCTCCCCTGCCCTGTCTTGAACCCCTGAATCCCTGAGGACTTGCCCATGAGCGCCTCCGCCACCCGCCCACTGTTCCACATGATCGCCGGGGCCCCCGATCCGGTGGCCCCCTTCAGCCATGCGGTCGAACAGGACGGGTGGGTGTTCCTGACGGGCCAGATGCCTTTCACCGGCACAGCCAACGATTCACCCTACCCCGAGGGCATTGAGGCGCAGACGCATCAGGTGTTCGCCAACCTCGGCCGTGTCCTGCAGGGCATCGGGCTGGGGCTGGAACATGTGCTCAACGTGCGCGTGTTCCTGCTGCACTTCGAGCGTGACTACGGACCCATGAACGCGGTGTACCAGACCTATTTCCCGCCCGCACGGCGTCCGGCGCGCACCTGCGTGGGCGTCAGCGGTTTGGCGCGCGGCGCGCTCATCGAGATCGACTTCGTGGCCCGACGGCCCGGTGCCGCAGCGCCCCTGAAGCCCTGAAGCCCTCAGGGCCCGGCGATCCCCGGGCCCTGGGGGCCCTTGTCTTTGCAGTCCGGGCGGCCGTCAATGGTGCGTGCCGTCGAGGAACTGCTCGTCTTCGGTGGAGCCCTTGAGCGCCGCGGTGGAGGCCAGGCGCTCGATGGTGGTGGTCACGGCGTCGAAGTAGCCGGTACCGACCTCACGTTGGTGCTTCACAGCCGAGAACCCGCGCTCGGCCGCCGCGAACTCCTTCTGCTGCAGTTCCACGAAGGCGGTCATGTTCTGGCGGGCGTAGCCATAAGCCAGATCGAACATGCCGTAATTCAGCATGTGGAAGCCCGCCAGGGTGATGAACTGGAACTTGTAGCCCATGGCGCCCAGTTCGCGCTGGAACTTGGCGATGGTGGCGTCGTCCAGGTTCTTCTTCCAATTGAAGCTGGGGCTGCAGTTGTAGGCCAGCAGCTTGCCCGGGAACTTGTCGTGGATGGCGTCGGCAAACTTCTTGGCAAAGGCCAGGTCCGGGGTGCCGGTCTCGCACCAGATCAGGTCGGCGACCTCGGCGTAGGCCAGCCCGCGACTGATGGCCTGGCCGATGCCCTTGCGGGTGCGGAAGAAGCCTTCCACGGTGCGCTCACCGGTCAGGAAGGGGGTGTCGTTCTCGTCCACATCGCTGGTGACCAGGTCAGCCGCTTCCGCGTCGGTGCGGGCCAGCAGGATGGTGGGCGTGCCCATCACGTCTGCGGCCAGACGCGCGGCCACCAGCTTGCTGACCGCCTCGCGGGTGGGCACCAGCACCTTGCCGCCCATGTGGCCGCACTTCTTGACGGAGGCCAACTGGTCCTCGAAGTGCACACCCGCAGCGCCGGCGTCGATCATGGCCTTCATCAACTCGAAGGCGTTCAGCACGCCGCCGAAGCCGGCCTCGGCGTCTGCCACGATGGGCGCGAAGTAGTCGGTGTCGTCCTTGCCCTCGCTCCACTGAATCTGGTCGGCGCGGGTGAAGGCGTTGTTGATGCGGCGCACCACCTTGGGCACCGAGTCCACGGAGTACAAGGACTGGTCGGGGTACATCTCGCCGTTGTCGTTGGCATCGGCGGCGACCTGCCAGCCCGACAGGTAAATCGCCTTCAGGCCCGCCTTGACCTGTTGCAGGGCCTGGTTGCCGGTCAGCGCACCGAGCGTGTTCACGAACGGCTCGGTGTTCAGCAGACTCCACAGCTTCTCGGCACCGCGCCTGGCCAGCGTGTGCTCGACCTGGAGCGAGCCGCGCAGGCGCACCACCTCGGCAGCGGTGTAGCCGCGCTTGATCCCCTTCCAGCGGGGGTTCTCGGCCCAGTCCTTCTCGAGGGCGGCGGCTTGTTGTTCACGGGTGTTTCGGGTCATGGCAGGCTCCTTTGGCAGCACGGGTCACGAGGGATGCAATGGCTGCAAGCCTACGTGCATGCCGGGGCCTTGTGAAGACTTATGTCTTATATAAGATAAAAAATAACCTTCAACAAAATCAAGGACTTGCGCGATCAACACCATGATGCGAAATGCCGTCTCCGCAGGTGAAGTGGCCCCTTGAACAGGCAGGTCGCCTCATTTCATATGGCGCAATCAGCAGGGCACGATGCAGAAGTGCGCTGAACGCCCGCGATCCAGCGCCCATACAGGCGATCGGCCAGCTGGTGGTGCGCCTGCATCCTGACCTCCGCCTGGGCCAGGATGGCGGCCTTGTCCTGAACCGTCCGACCGTGCAACTGCAGCGCGGCGTGCCAGGCCGGGTCGCCCTCGTCGAGCCAACGCCGCAGCTTGGTCGGATCGATCTCGATGTGGAATTGCATGGCCAGGTGCGGCCCGATGGCAAACGCCTGATGCGGACAGCTTGCGCTGCGTGCGAGCCAGCGAGCGCCTGGGGGCAGTTCGAAGGCTTCGTAGTGCCAGTGCATGACATGGTGCTGCGACGCAGGACCGAACCAATCCAGGGCCACGGGATCGTTCAGCACATCCAGGGCTTGCCAGCCGATCTCCGGTGCGGGCGAGGCCGCCACACGGGCACCCAGCGCGCGCGCCATCAACTGCCCGCCCAAGCAGTGGCCGATCACGGGTTGGCCCCTGCCCATGGCCTGCAGAATCAGACGCTCCGCATCGCGCAGTAGCGGCAGCGGATCGTTGGCGCTCATCGCACCGCCCAGCACCGCCAGGGCGCTGTAGTCGGACATGTCGGCGGGATAGGCCTGGCCGGCGCTCGCGTCGCGCAGGTCGAAGGCCACCCCCTGGCGGTCCAGCCAGGTTGCCAGGTAGGCGGGGCCGTCATGACGCATGTGCTGCAGGATGAGTACGGGTTTCATGGTGCCCAAGCCAGGTTCCTCCTCGTATCATGCTGCATGTCAGGGGCGTTGCAGGTGCGACGGGCCCTGTGCTGACCAGTCCGCCCGTCATCGCGGGCCCCATCAGGAGACGCAACGTCATGTACAAGGATCTGGACGCCTACTGGATGCCCTTCACCGCCAACCGGCAGTTCAAGAAGGCCCCGCGGATGCTGGCCCGCTCGTCGGGCATGCACTACTGGGACGACAAGGGGCGCCAGATCCTGGATGCGGTGGCGGGCCTGTGGTGTGTCAATGCCGGGCACGCGCGGCCGCGCATCGTGCAGGCGATCCAGGACCAAGCCGCCGAACTGGACTTTGCACCGTCCTTCCAGATGGCCCACCCCAAGGCCTTTGAGCTGGCCGACCGCATCGTCAAGCTCGCGCCCGAGGGCATGAGCAAGGTGTTCTTCACGAACTCGGGCTCCGAGGCGGTGGAGACGGCGCTGAAGATGGCCATCGCCTACCACCGGGTGCGCGGCGAGGGTTCCCGCACCCGGCTCATCGGCCGCGAGCGCGGTTACCACGGCGTCAATTTTGGGGGCATCTCGGTCGGCGGCATCGTCTCCAACCGCAAGATGTTCGGCACCTTGCTGGCTGGCGTGGATCACATCCGCCACACCCATGACCCGGCACGCAATGCGTTCTCAGTGGGTCAGCCCGCGCACGGAGCGGAGTTCGCGGACGACCTCGAACGTCTGGTGGCCCTGCATGACGCCTCCACCATCGCTGCCGTGATCGTGGAGCCGGTGGCCGGCTCCACCGGGGTGCTGATCCCTCCCCAGGGCTACCTGCAGCGCCTGCGCGAGATCTGCGACAAGCACGGCATCCTGCTGATCTTTGACGAAGTGATCACGGGTTTCGGCCGCACGGGCCAGCCTTTCGGTTCGCAGACCTTCGGAGTCACGCCCGACTTGATGACGGTGGCCAAGGGCATCACCAACGGCTGTGTGCCCATGGGCGGCGTGCTCGCCCGGGACAAGGTCCACGACGCCTTCATGACCGGCCCCGAGCATCTCATCGAGTTCTTCCACGGCTACACCTATTCGGCGCACCCCCTGGCCTGTGCCGCGGCACTGGGCACCCTGGACACCTACGCCGAAGAGGGCCTGCTCACCCGCGCGGGCGAGATGGCGCCGTACTTCGCCCAGGCGCTGCACTCGCTGCGCGGTGAGCCGCACGTCATCGACATCCGCAACCTCGGCCTCGTGGGCGGCATCGAGTTGCAGCCCCTGGCGGGCCAGCCGACCAAGCGCGCCTTCGACATCTTCCTGGACTGCTACGACAAGGGGGTCATGATCCGCACCACGGGCGACACCATCGCCCTGTCCCCGCCGCTGATCGTGGAGAGGTCTCACATCGACCACATCGTGGACACCGTGCGGGCGGCCATTCGCCGGGCCGCCTGATCCGCCATCCGGCCTTGGGCGCGACAGGCTGTTCTGCGCCTCGTTGGTGGTGACCTTCTGAGCCTGCCCGCCGTTCCCCTGGGCGCCTACGTCTGCCTGGCCGCCAGCATGATGCTGGTGGGCAGTTACGTGGGGCTGTCACGCCTGCTTGTGGCGGCCATTCCCGTCTTTCTGCTGGCCTGGATGCGTTTCGGCATCGCAGCCGTGGCCATGGCAACGTGGCTGCGCCGCCGTCCTGGGGAACTCCCCCTGTCGGCGCGGGACCGCAAGCTGCTCTTCTGGGAGAGCTTCCTCGGTAACTTCGGGTTCTCCATCTGCATGCTCTTTGGCGTGGCCGCCACCTCCGCGGTGGCTGCGGGCGTGGTGATGGCGGCCATTCCCGCAGTGGTTGCGCTGCTGTCTCGTGTGTTCCTGGGCGAGCGTATCGCGCCGCGTGTGCAATGGGCCATCGTGGTGGCGGCCGCCGGCATTGCCACCCTGGCGCTGGCCCGCGAGCCGCAGGAGCCAGGGGCTGCGCCTGCCCCCTGGTGGGGCTATGCCCTGCTGCTGGGAGCCGTGGTGTGCGAAGCGAGCTATGTGGTGATCGGCAAGCGCCTGGCCGCCACGGTCTCGGCGCAGCGTATCAGCGCCCTCATCAACCTGTGGGGTCTGGCGCTTATCACGCCGCTGGGCCTGTGGCAGGCGCTTTCCTTCCCATTTGGCGGCGTCAGCGCCTCCACCTGGGCCCTGCTGGTGTTCTACGCCCTGGCAGCCAGCGTGGCCACGGTGTGGCTATGGATGCGCGGCCTGCGCCATGTGCCAGCGTCGCGCGCGGGCATCTTCACCGTGTGCCTGCCCGTCAGCGCCGCTACCGTGGGAGTGGTGTGGCTGGGCGAACCCTTCGGGCCCGCCCACGGCCTGGCCTTCGCGATGGCGCTGGCCGGCCTGGTGCTGGCCACCTGGCCGGATCAGGCTGCACCGCAGGCCAACCGGTCGTAAAGCGCCCGGTACCGCCGCGCAGGGGCCGTCCAGGAGAAATCCTGAGACATGCCGACTTGTTGCAGGCTGCGGCGCAGCGCAGGATGGCGCCAGCCTGCCAGGGCCTGCATCAGGCCTTC
This sequence comes from Rubrivivax sp., assembly GCA_046087245.1. Classification (GTDB taxonomy): domain Bacteria; phylum Pseudomonadota; class Gammaproteobacteria; order Burkholderiales; family Burkholderiaceae_C; genus Rubrivivax. Next base: position 17,224 of record JBJTZN010000065.1, on the reverse strand, counting down.
GGTCAGCGCAGCCAGGGTGGGCCTGGCGAATGCGAAACCGTTGGCGCCGCCCCCTTCGGCCACCGCCCCGTCCGGCGGCACCACGGTATCCGCCAGGCCCCCGGTGGCGCACACCAGCGGCAAAGTGCCGTAGCGCAGCGCATACATCTGAGTCAGCCCGCAGGGCTCGAAACGCGAGGGCACGATCAGCAGATCGGCCCCGGCCATCAGCCGGTGGGCGCGGCCTTCGTCATAGCCGATGAACACGGCAACCCGACCGGGATGGTCGCGTGCAGCCTGGGAAAAGGACGCCTCCAAAGCGGCGTCGCCCGTGCCTTGCACCACAAGTTGCGCCCCCTGGCCGAGCAGGGTGGGCAGGGCTGCCAGCAGCAGGTCCAGGCCCTTTTGTTCCGTCAGACGGCTCAGTGCCAGCACCACGGGCGCAGAGTCCTGCACGGCCAGCCCCGCTTCCTGCTGCAAGGCCGACTTGCACAGCGCCTTGCCGCCCAGTTCGGCGGGGCCGTAAACCTGGGGGAGCTGTGGGTCGGACCTCGGGTCCCACAGTTGCTGATCAATGCCGTTGAGGATGCCTGTCAGCGCATCGGACCGGCTGCGCAGCACGCCGTCCAACCCACAACCGTAGGCCGGGGTGGTGATCTCGCGGGCATAGGTCGGGCTGACGGTGGTCAGCTGATCTGCGAATTTCAGTCCTGCCTTCATGAACGAGAGCTGGCCGTGGTACTCCAGACCGGTGGAGCTCATGAAGCGCGAGGACAGGCCCAGCAGGGCGCTGTCCTGGTGTGGAAACAAGCCCTGGTAGGCCAGGTTGTGCACGGTGTAGACCGAGGCTGCGGGCGCGGCATGGGCGCGCAGGTAGGCGCAGGCCATCGCGGCATGCCAGTCATGGGCGTGTACAAGCTTCGCTTGCCACTGCGGATCAAGTCCGCCCGCGGCAACCTGGGCCGCGGTCCAGCCCAGCAGACCGAAGCGCTGCAGGTTGTCAGGCCATGCCTGACCCGTCGCGTCGTGGTAGGGGTTGCCTGCGCGGGCGTACAGCAAGGGAGCGTCGATCACGTAGACCGGCAGTCCCGTTTGCGGCATGCGGCCCAGCCGCAGTTCCACGCGTGCGGCACCGAAGCACGGGCCCAGAACTGCCACAGTGTGCAGTTCACCGACCCCCTCGATCACAGCCGGCCATCCGGGCAGCAGCAGGCGGATCTGCAGATCGCCCTGGGCCTGCAGGGCCTGGGGCAGAGACCCCAGCACGTCAGCCAGACCGCCGGTCTTGACCAGGGGGTGGGCCTCCGCGGCCACATGCAGCACCTTCATGCGCCAGGCACCCGGTCAAAGCCTCCCGTCACCGCGTGCAGCATCTCTCGCGTCACCAACGTGATGCCGCTTTCGGTGCGCAGATAGCGACGCCCATCCTGCACGGGGTCTTCACCGATGACCATCCCGTCGGGAATCTGGCAACCCCGGTCCACGACCACCCGGTTCAGGCGCGCGCCGCGCCCGACGGTCACTCCCGGCAGGAGTACGCTCCACTGGACACTGGCGTAGGAGTGCACCCGCACCTGGGAGAACAGCACGCTGCGGAACACCGAGCCCGACACGATGCATCCGCCCGAGACCAGCGACTCGATGGCCATGCCGCGCCGGTCGTCGGCGTTGTGCACGAACTTGGCCGGGGGCAACTGCGGCTGGTAGGTCCACACGGGCCACCGCGTGTCGTACAGGTTCAGCAGCGGGTCGGTGGCGGTCAGATCGATGTTGGCGTCCCAGTAGGCGTCGATCGTGCCCACGTCGCGCCAGTACGGCTCGCAGCCCAGCCTGCGTCCCACGCAGCTGAGTTCGAACGGGTGGGCGGCGGCCTTGCCGGCCTTCACGGCGTTGGGAATGATGTCCTTGCCGAAGTCGTGGCTCGAATCGGGGTCGGCGATGTCGCGCTCCAGTTCACGGTAGAGGTAGCGGGCATTGAAGATGTAGATGCCCATGCTGGCCAGGGCGCGGTCCGCCTTGCCCGGCATGGCGGGGGGGTCCTCGGGCTTTTCCACGAAGTCGGTGATGTTGCGGCGCTCGTCAACGGCCATCACTCCGAAGGCGCGGGCCTCCTGGCGATCCACCTCGATGCAGCCCACCGTCACCTCTCGCCCCAGGGCCACGTGGTCGGCCAGCATCACCGCGTAGTTCATCTTGTAGATGTGGTCACCGGCCAACACCACCACGTAGTCGGCGCCGTAAGCCGCCAGGATGTCCTGGTTCTGGTAGACCGCATCGGCCGTGCCGCGGTACCACGACTCCTCGTCGACACGCTGCTGGGCCGGCAGCAGGTCCACGAACTCGTTCATTTCCGGCCTCAGAAAGGCCCAACCCCGCTGCAGGTGGCGCAACAGGCTGTGGCTCTTGTACTGGGTGATGACCCCGATGCGCCGGATGCCCGAGTTCAGGCAATTCGACAGCGCGAAGTCCACGATGCGGAACTTGCCGCCGAAGTACACCGCCGGCTTGGCGCGGTTGTCGGTCAGGCTCTTGAGCCGGCTGCCGCGACCGCCGGCCAGCACCAGTGCGACGGCGCGCTTGGGCAAGTCCAGACTCTGGGCCAGATCGTGAGGGGTGATCATGCAAGCCTCCAAGGCGTGGGGACGTCGCCGCGTGTCGAGCAACATCAGAATCCGAAGAATGCCTCAATTCGGCGACTGAGCGTGGTTCAGGGGCGGGGCATACCTTGGCCGGCAGCTGATCCGGCCTGGCGCCGCACAGCGCACCCGTCGCCCGACGCGTGCCGTAGGCTGCCCGAGGGGCGCCGGGAGAATACAGGCCACCCCGCAATCTCACTTCGTACCCCTTGCGCCGGGGCTACCATCAGGCGCAGCGCGCCGGGCGCCGAACAAATCTCCTGGAGAACTCCGATGCTGTTCGACCCGATACAGGTCCGCCACCTCAGGCTTGCCAACCGCGCGGTCATGGCACCCATGACCCGCAGCCGTGCCGTCGGCAACCTGCCCAATGCGTTGATGGCCACCTATTACGCGCAGCGGGCTTCGGCCGGACTGATCGTGACGGAAGGGGTGTCTCCGTCGCCCAACGGGCTGGGGTACGCGCGCATTCCCGGCTTGTTCAACGAGGCGCAGGCGCAAGGCTGGAGGCAGGTGACCGACGCCGTGCACGCTGCAGGCGGTCACATCGTCGTGCAGTTGATGCACACCGGGCGCGTGACGCACCAAGCCAACCTGCCCGCCGGCGCTCAGGTGCTGGCCCCTGTGGACGGTGTGTGCCCTGGGCAGATGTGGACCGACAGCCAGCAGATGCAGCCGCACACGGCGGCGCGCGCCATGTCGGCGCTCGACATCCAATCGGCCATCGACGAGTACGCTCAGGCCTGTCGCCTGGCGCTGCAGGCGGGATTCGACGGCGTGGAACTGCACGCGGCCAACGGCTACCTGATCGAGCAGTTCCTCAATGCCAACGTGAACCAGCGCAGCGACGCTTGGGGCGGCAGCATCGCCGCGCGCAACCGGTTCGTCCTGGAGCTCGTCCGCGCCTGTGCCCAGGCCATAGGCGCCGACAGGCTGGGCATCCGCCTGTCCCCCCATGGCGTCTTCAACGGCACGGGTCCCTACCCCGGCGTGGACGAACAGTACGCGGATCTGGTGCGCGAACTCTCGACCCTGGGCCTGCTGTTCGTGCACCTGCTGGATCACTCGGCCGTGGGCGCACCAGCGGTGCCGGCCTCATTGAAGAAGCGTCTTCGCGAAGCCTTCACGGGCCCGTTCACGCTGGCCGGGGGATTCGACGCCGCCACGGCTGAGGCAGCGCTGCAGGCGCGGGATGCGGACCTCATCGCCTTCGGCCGACCTTTCCTGGCCAATCCCGACCTGGTTCACCGCATGAGGACCGGAGCCCTGCTCAACGCTCCCGACATGGCCAGCTTCTACACTGCAGACGCCAAAGGCTACACCGACTACCCCACCCTGCAAGCCATGGGCTGAGCGGGGTTGGCACAACACCCAGGCGGCGCACGCCGGGCAGCCCTGTGGGTGACGTGCGGGAGCTCCCTGAAGAGGCGAGCCCGGGCAGATGCGTAACCTGCCCGGGCTCGTGGTTGGTAGGCGCGATTGGACTCGAACCAACGACCCCCACCATGTCAAGGTGGTGCTCTAACCAGCTGAGCTACGCGCCTGCGATAGCCTTCAAGTATAGCAGTCGCACCTTGCGGCCAGTCAGGTCCCCACGCCGCAGTCAGCGGCGGCGCGCGCTGCGCACTCCCGGGACTTCGGCCACCTCGCGCAGCACCTGTTGCAGACGGCGGGTGTCGCTGACCTCCACCGTGAAGGTCATCCAGGCGGTGCCTCCCGCGCTGTCCCTGACGCTGCGGGTGTTCACCCCCGTGACGTTGACGCGTTGCCGGGCCAGGACTTCCGAGATGTCGCGCAGGAGGCCTTGCCGATCGCTGGCCTCGATGAGCACGTCCATGGGATACAGGGCCTTCGACGCGGCGGGCGTCGGGCCATCGCGCCCGCCACGCCCCGACTTCGGTTCGACCGTCTGCCCGCTCCAGGCCACTGGGATGACGCGGTCGGGCGACTGGGTGCTCATGTGGCGCCAGTTGCTGCAGTCAGTGCGGTGGATGGCCACGCCCCGGCCGCGGGTGACGAAGCCGCCGATCCCATCTGGGGGTGCGGGACGGCAGCAGCGCGACAACGTGGTCATCAAGGACTCCACACCCACCACGAGCACGCCGCTGTGCCCCGCGCGCGAGCGCTTGAGCACCACCTTGTCGTCCTGGCCGGCCAGCGCCTCGGGGGCCGGGCGCAGCAAGGTTTCGATCTGCTTGAGTGAGAACTCGTCCTTGCCCACCACCTCGAACAGCGCGGCGGCCTCCTTGAAGCCCAGGCGCTCGGCAAGATCGTCCAGCTTGACGGCCGTCTTGCCTTCGCGCTGGAGCAGGCGATCCACCAGTTCGCGCCCCTTGGCGATGGTCTGCTGCTGTGCCTGGGCATTGAACCAGGCGCGCACCTTGGCACGGGCACGGGGACTTTGCAGGTAGCCCAGATCGGGATTGATCCAGTCCATGGACGGCCCACCTTCGCGCACCGTCAGCACCTCCACCACCTGGCCGTTGACCAGTGCGGTGTTCAAGGGCACCAGCGCGCCATCCACGCGGGCGCCCCGGCAACGATGGCCCAGATCGGTGTGCAAGGCATAGGCGAAGTCCACCGCCGTGGCACCCGCGGTGAGTTCCACCACCGTGTACTGGGGGGTCAGCACGTAGATGCGTTCCGCGGCGTCCGCGGCGCCGCTACCCGGGCGCTGTGCTGACGAGGCAGACCTCATGGCGGCGTCGCTGTTCGCAGGCGCGGCAAAGTCGCGCTCCCAAGCCAGCAACTGGCGCATCACCTGCTTGCGGGCCTCGGCCATGCGCTCGGCTGCGTCTGCGCTGGCGCCCACACCCGCATAGCCCTTGGTGCCCGCTTCCTTGTAGGCCCAGTGCGCTGCCACCCCGTGCTCGGCGTGGTCGTGCATGGCCTGGGTGCGGATCTGCACCTCGACCGCCCGACGGTCGTCGCCTCGCACCACGGTGTGCAGCGACTGGTAGCCGTTGGCCTTGGGGCGTGCGATGTAGTCGTCGAACTCGCCTTCCACCGCTGGGTAGCGACCGTGCAGCGCCGACAAGGCCGCGTAGCAGGCCGGCACATCGGGCACGATCACCCGCAGGGCGCGGATGTCCAGCACCCTGTCGAACGGCAGGTCCTTGCCCTGCATCTTGCGCCAGATGCTGTACAGGTGCTTGGGCCGCCCTTGAACCTGGCAGTCCAGACCAGCCTGGCGCAGGACGCCGGCGACCTGGTGCCGCACGAATTCCACGGCCAGTTCGCGGGACTGACGACGTTCATCCAGCAGTCCGGCAATCCGGTGGTAAGCCTGCGGATCCAGGAATCGGAACGACAGGTCCTCCACTTCCCATTTGATCTGCCAGATCCCCAGGCGGCTGGCCAGCGCTGCGAACACCTGTTGAGACTCCAGGGCCAGCACTTGCGGGCAGGGCGTCCTGGTGGCTGCATACCAGCGCAGGGTCTGCAGCCGCGATGCCAGGCGCAGAAGTACCACGCGCAGGTCTTTGGAAAATGCCAACAGCATCTTGCGCACACGCTCGGTCTGCAAGGCCTGCCCCTGACCGTCGATGCTGGCCTCGCGGGCGGCGCGCTGCACCTGCACCAGCTTGCGGGTCAGCTCCACCAATCCCGCGTAACCTTGACCGAAGACCTGGGCGACAGTTTCCTGCGGACGCTGCAGGAAGTCCCCCACGTAGACCAGGAAGGCGGCGGCCTGCATCCCCGGCCCGGCGCCCAGGCCCTTCAGGATCTGCGCCACTTCGCTGGCATGTGACCAGGCCTCCTCGCCCGAGTCCAACCGCCTTGCCTTGAGCAGCGGCTCTGCAAAGGCACGCGCCATGTCCAGCACCCGAGTCTCGTCCAGCAAGTTGCTGGCCCCGGCCGTGGCCGCCACGATGGGTAGGTGCGCCTCCTCGCCTGATGCGCCCTGCCTGCTGCCAAGCCCGCCACCCAGGTCCGACGAGGTCTTCATGATGACTTCGTGCCAGCCATGCCATGCCGCCCCCTTCAGGGGCCCGCCGCGCCAGCCAGGAAGTCGCGCACCACTTCGCGCTGATCGGCTTGGACCAGCGTGGGGGCATGGCCCACACCCGCAAACTCATGCACCCGCGGTCGGGGACCACGGGCGGCCATGGCATGGGCAGTGTGAGCCATCAAGAGATCGGAGTCGGCGCCGCGCAGCAGCAGCGTCGGGCATCGGATGGCGTCGAAGGCCTGCCAGAGAGCGGCTTCGCCCGCTGCCGCCAGTTCGGGCGTGAGGGCTCGAAAGGGCACGGCGATCGCCGGGTCGTAGTGGGGCTTCCAGGCTCCCTGCCCGTCCGGCACGACCTGCGCACGGGTCAGGTCGAGCCACTGCTGCCGGGTGTGCGGGCCGAATCCCTGCGAGATCGACCAGAGTCGGTCTGCGGCATCCTCCAGATTCTGGAAGCGCACGGGTACGCCGAGGTAGCTGCCGATTCGAGCCAGGGCCGAGGCCTGCAACTGCGGGCCCACGTCATTGAGCACCAGGCGCTGCACCGGTGAATTCGGCAGAGCAGCCATCAGCATGCCGATGAGGCCGCCCATGGAGGTGCCTACCCAGTGCACGGTCCGGGCATCGAGTCGCCCCAGCAGGGTCACCATGTCGGCCACGTAGGCTCCAAGGGCATAGCCCGCGGGGTCGGTCAGCCAGTCAGATCGGCCGCGCCCGACCACATCGGGGCAGACCACGCGCCAGGTAGTGCACAGATCTCGGGCCAGGGTGTCGAAGTCTCGGCCCTGGCGTGTCAACCCGTGCACACACACCAAGACCCGCGGGTTGGATGGATCCCCCCACTCCCAGTAGGCCATGCGGTGCAGGCCACGGTTACCCAGGCACTGGACATGCAGCAGCCGGGGCTCCCTGTCGGCGCCTGCCAACTGCTCTGCGGCGGGGGGGCAAGCGGGCTCAATGATGTTCTCGGGGGAGCTGGACATCGTCTGTCTCTGCAAGGGGTAAGGGCTTGTTCAGATAATGATCCTAATCTGCGCTTGTTCATCACACTTGGAGGATTCATCCGATGCTCACCGGCAAGACCGCACTCATCACAGGTTCGACCAGTGGCATCGGCCTGGGCATCGCGCGCGTCATGGCGATGCACGGCGCCAACATCGTGCTCAACGGCTTCGGGGATGTGGAAGCAGCCAGGCGGGTGGTCGCGGAGTTTGATGCAGAAGTCGGTTATCACGACGCGGACATGAGCAAGCCCGAGGAGATCGCCGCCATGGTCAAGTATGCGGAGATGGAGATGGGGGGCATCGATATCCTCGTCAACAACGCCGGCATCCAGCACGTGGCACCCATCGACGAGTTTCCGGTGGAGCGCTGGGATGCGGTAATCGCCATCAACCTCAGCGCCGCATTCCACACCACGCGCCTGGCGCTGCCGGCCATGAAGAGGCGCCGCTGGGGACGCATCCTCAACATCGCCTCGGCGCATGGCCTGGTGGCCTCGGCCCAGAAATCGGCCTACGTGGCAGCCAAGCACGGACTGGTGGGCATGACCAAGGCCGTGGCCCTGGAGACGGCCACGTCAGCCATCACATGCAACGCCATCTGCCCGGGCTGGGTGCTCACCCCGCTGGTTCAGCGGCAGGTGGACGCCCGCGCGGTGCAAGATGGGGTCAGCAACGACGAGGCCAAGAAGCGCCTGCTGGGTGAGAAGCAGCCTTCCCTGCAGTTCACCACACCCGACCAGTTGGGCGAGCTGGCCGTCTTCCTGTGCTCACCCGCGGGCGACAACATCCGCGGTGCGGCCATCAACGTGGACGGCGGCTGGCTGGCGCAGTAAGTCGACCTGCCAACCGCACCTGCCCAGCCCTCCAAGCGGACAGCTTGGCCGTCCTGGCCGTCCTGGCCGTCTTGGCTGGCGCATGGCCTGCGCGGTCTTCGTGGCCTGCGCTCGCGGCTCGACAGGCAGCACAGGGCTTGAGCCTGCGCAAGGCAGGCGCTGGCGCGGCACCTGCGCTTGGGTTGATGATGGCGTGTGCCTGCGCACGTGGGGCCGTGGCGCAATCGGGCGTGTGCCCGCTTCCGGGCGCAAGGGGTGTAACACCGAGTGACAGCCGCCCCAGGATCTGACCACGGACTTGCACAATCTCAACATGCCACTCCAAGAGCCTGCGTGACAACTGCCAAGATCCCCGCCAAGCCGTACCGGCTGATCGTCGTGGATGACGATGGCCGCATCCGTGAACTGCTCAGGCGCTATCTCAGCCAGGAGGGTTTCGAGGTTCTGCTGGCCGAGGATGCGCGCGCGTTGGACCGCCTGCTGCTGCGCGACCACGCTGATCTGATCGTGCTGGACTTGATGTTGCCTGGAGAAGACGGGCTGTCGGTGTGCCGACGGCTGCGCGCTCGCCAGGACCAGACGCCTGTCATCATGCTCACGGCCAAGGGCGATGAGGTGGACCGCATCGTCGGCCTGGAAATTGGCGCCGACGACTACCTGACCAAGCCCTTCAATCCCCGCGAACTGCTCGCACGGGTGCATGCGGTGCTGCGCAGGCGCCCGGCCCGTGAAGCTCCGGGCGCGCCCTCGGCGCTGGTCGAGAAGGTCGTGTTCGGGCCCTTCGAGTTCGATCTGGCCCTGCGCAAGCTCACGCGCGATGGGGATCCGCTGGCGCTGACCACTGGGGAGTTCGCCATGCTCAAGGCGCTGGTGCGCCACCCTCGCCAACCCCTTTCGCGGGACAAGCTGGCCCAGCTCGCCCGCGGTCGCGACTTCGAGCCCTTCGACCGCAGCCTGGACGTTCAGATATCGCGCCTGCGCAAGATGCTGGAGACCGATCCTGCACACCCGCGCTTCATCCAGACGGTGTGGGGTGTCGGTTACGTGTTCGTGCCTGACATGGCTTCCTGATTCACAACGCTCATGCCGGATCACATGCCACGTGCGGCATGATCCCCTCATGTTCATGCCCGCCCCTCGATTCCGGCTGTTCTGGCGCACGTTTGCAGGCCTGACCCTGCTGACGGCCGCACTGGGCGTGGTGTGGTCGCGGTTCGGACGCCCCGCTGTCTTCTCCGGTGATGCAGCGAGCGTGCCCGCGCCGGGCGCCGGCGCAACCGGCACGGTCGCCCTGGCCTGGGCCGGGACGCTGGCTGCCCTGGCCTTGGTCGCCTGGTGGGTGAACCGTCCCTTGGCTGCACTTTCACGGCCCACCCACGACCTGCTGCCGGGTCATGGACAGCCCCCGTTGGATGAAGATGCAGCGGCCCGGGAGATCCGGGAGGTGAACGCCGGTTTCAACCGGATGGCCCGCGAGCTGGCGCGGGTGGAGCAGGACCGCGCCGTCATGCTGGCCGGGCTCAGCCACGACTTGAGAACACCCTTGGCCCGTCTGCGCCTGGAGGCGGAGTTGAGCGTCAGCGATCCGCAGGCGCTGGCGCACATCGCAGCCGACATCGGACAGCTCGACGCCATCATCGACAAGTTCACCGAGTACGCCAGGCCGGAGGTGCCGGCACCGATGTCCGTGGACTTGCGCCAGCAGTTGCATGAAGCCTGTGCGCGTTTCGATGGCGACGGTCGGCTGCGAGTGGCCGTGGATCTGCCCCCTGACGCGGTGGTGCGGGCCGATCCGACGGAGTTGCAGCGGGTGCTGGTGAACCTGCTGGAGAACGCCGCGCGTTACGCGCGCCAGCGCGACGGTGGTCCGGCCGAGGTCAGCGTCACGGCGCGCATCGGTACGGACGAGGTGACGCTGTGCCTGAGCGACCGGGGCCCGGGTGTGCCCCAGGCCCAACTCGCCCTGCTCACCCAGCCCTTCTTCAGGGGCAACTCCGCGCGTACCGAAGCTTCGGGTGCAGGCCTGGGGCTGACCATCGTGGAAAAGGCTGTGCAGCGCATGAAAGGGAGTCTGGACTTCCGCAACCTGCCGGGTCAGGGGCTGGAAGTCTGTGTCCGGCTGCCTCGCGCCCGCTTGCGAGACTGAAGGCTCAGCCGCCTTGGCCGGGCGGTCTCCACAACAGGCACACCGCTCGTGTCTCGATGGCCCGACCCTCGCCCACGGGGCCCATCTGCTCCGCCGTCTTGGCCTTGACATTGACCTGGTCGATGGCCAGTCCGAGCACTTGGGCGATACGCTCTCGCATGGCGGGAATGTGGGGTGCCATCCGCGGGGCCTGCGCCACGATGGTCGCGTCCACATTGGCGACGGACCAGCCTTGGGCGTTCACGCGACGCGCGGCTTCGGCCAGCAGCACGGCGGAGTCGGCACCCCGCAAGGCGGGATCGGTATCCGGGAAGTGGCGCCCGATGTCGCCCAGAGCAGCCGCGCCAAGCAGGGCGTCGGTGATGGCATGCAGCAACGCATCGGCGTCCGAATGCCCCAGCAGCCCGTGGCTGTGGGCGATGCTCACGCCCCCCAGCACGAGAGGCCGGCCGGCCACCAGGGCGTGGGTGTCCCAGCCCTCGCCCACGCGGAAAGGGGGGGCGGCCGGGGCTGGGCGCGTGGCGGTTGATGGATCCATGGGCTGCGCCTCAGAGTCGGGTTGAAAGCAGGCGGGCGGCCAGGACGAAGTCGTCCGGGTAGGTGACCTTGAAGTTCTCCACCGAACCCACCACGAGCAACGGTTTGAGCCCCAGTGCTTCCACCGCGCCGGATTCGTCAGTCACGGCGTCCGTGCAGGCTGCCAGCGCCTGACGCAACACGCCCATTCGAAACATCTGCGGTGTCTGCGCTGCCCACTTGCCGCTGCGCGGCACGGTGGCGGACACCCGTCCTTCGTGCTCGGACTTGAGCGTGTCAGCCAGGGGCAGCGCCAGCAGACCGCCCACGGCGTCACCCAGGCAGGCGTCGATCAGGCGCTCCACCCAGGCGGGCTGCACGAGGCAGCGCGCTGCATCGTGCACGAGCACCCAGTCGTCGTCGCTTGCACCATGCTCGACCAGCCAGCCCAGGCCGGCCGCGACCGACGCCGCACGGGTCGCCCCCCCGCAAGCTGCCAGCCAGGCTGCTGGCCCCTCGAAGTCAGGTAGCAAGTCGCGAAACAAGGTGTCCTCGGGCGAGAGCACCACCGTCGTGGCCGACAGCCGTCGCACCTGGGCCAGGGCTCTCAAGGTATGGGCCACCAGGGGCAGGCCCGCTAGCCGGACGTATTGCTTGGGCAGGCCAGCACCTGACCTGGCACCCAAGCCGGCGCAGGGGACGAGCGCGAACAGGCGAGGCGCGGAACCCGCGCCTGATTCAAGGTCCACCGGGGCGGGGGCGTGCGCAGACATCCTGCGGATTCTAGAGAGGCGCCCGCTGGCGCTCTGAACTGGCGTCATGACGCGCCCGTGGCCGCAGAGGCTGCCTACAATCCGGCACAGCCCGCCCCCGCAGTCCTCTGCCGGGGCGGGCCTGTCGTTTTCCGCACCATGCAACTCCCCTTCATCGCGCCGGGCAGGCGCTACACCCTGCCCCGCCCCACGGGCTCGGCCGACGCGCTGCTGATCGGTCGGCTGGCGCAGGCCCGGGCGGCCGAGCAACGTCTGCTGGCCGTGGTGACGGCCGAACCCGGGGACGCCCAGCGGCTGGCCGACGAACTGCCGTTCTTCGCGCCGGGCCTGCGGGTAGCGGTGTTTCCGGACTGGGAGACCCTGCCCTGGGACACCTTCAGCCCGCACCAGGACCTGATCTCCGAACGCCTGGCCACGCTGTGGAAAGTGCTGCAGCGCGAGTTGGACGTGGTGCTGCTGCCCGCCACCACGGCGCTCACGCGGCTGGCACCGCCCTCCTTCCTGGCCGGCACCACCTTCCACTTCAAGCAGAAGGCGCGGCTTGACGAGGCCGGACTCAAGTCGCAGCTGACCCTGGCCGGCTACCAGCACGTGACGCAGGTGGTCTCCCCAGGAGAATATGCCGTGCGCGGCGGCTTAATCGACCTGTTTCCCATGGGCTCGCTGGTGCCTTACCGCGTGGACCTGTTCGGCGACGAGGTGGACTCCATCCGCACCTTCGACCCCGACTCCCAGCGCAGCCTGTACCCCGTGCCGGAGGTGCGCCTGCTGCCGGGGCGCGAGTTCCCGATGGACGAGGCGGCGCGCACCGCCTTTCGCGCCCGCTGGCGCGAGCGCATCGAGGGCGACCCGACCAAGGCACGCGTCTACAAGGACGTGGGCCAGGGCATCGCCACCGCCGGCATCGAGTACTACCTGCCGCTGTTCTTCGACGAGACGGCTACCTTCTTCTCGTATCTCCGCCAGGAGGCCGCGCTGGTGCTGCACGGCGAGGTGGATGCGGCACTGGAGCGCTACTGGTCCGACACGCGCGACCGCCACCGCTTCTTGCAGCACGACCCCGAGCGCCCCATCTTGCCGCCGGAGGCCCTGTTTCTTCGGCCCGAGGACTTCTTCACGCTGACTCAACCTCATGCCACGCTGTCGCTGCGTGGCAACGAGCCGGTGGAGTGGGCACGGCCCTTGCCGGACGTGAGTGTCGACCGTGGGGCGACCGAGCCGCTGCATGCGCTGGAAGCCCACCTGCGCCAGACACCTGCCCGGGTGCTGCTGGTGGCCGAAAGCGACGGCCGGCGTGAGAGCCTGCTGGAGATGCTGCGCGACCACCGCATCGACGTGCCCAGCGTGGATTCACTGCAGGAATTCATCGACGGTGACGAACGCATGGCCATTGCCGCGTCGCCCCTGGCGGCGGGTTTCCATTGGCTGGACCGCGCCTTGCCAAATGACGCTGCGCCCGCGCTCAGCCTGCAGTTCATCACCGAGACCGAGCTGTTCGCCACCACGCCGCAGGCCCGGCGCCGACGCAAGCAGGAGCAGACCAGCAGCGTCGAAGCCCTGATCAAGGACCTGTCGGAACTCAAGGTGGGCGACCCCGTGGTGCATGTGAACCACGGCATCGGCCGCTACAAGGGCCTGGTGCATATCGACACGGGGGAAGGATCGAGCGAGTTCCTGCACCTGGAGTACGCCGACCAGGCCACGCTGTACGTGCCGGTGTCGCAGCTGCACCTGATCGGCCGTTACACCGGCGTCAGCGCCGACGAGGCGCCGCTGCACCGTCTGGGCTCGGGCCAGTGGGAGAAGGCGCGGCGCAAGGCGGCCGAGCAGGTGCGCGACGTCGCGGCCGAGCTGCTGAACCTCTACGCCCGCCGCGCCGCGCGCGAGGGCCATGCCCACCGGTTCACACCCAACGACTACGAGGCTTTCGCCGCCAGTTTCGGCTTCGAGGAGACGGCCGACCAGCGCGCCGCCATCCACGCCGTGATCCAGGACCTGGTCAGCCCCAGGCCCATGGACCGACTGATCTGTGGCGACGTGGGTTTTGGCAAGACCGAGGTGGCGCTGCGCGCGGCATTCGTGGCCGTGCACGGGGGCAAGCAGGTGGCGATCCTCGCCCCCACCACGCTGCTGGCCGAGCAGCATTACCAGACTCTGGTGGACCGCTTCGGCAAGTGGCCCGTGCGCGTGGCCGAGCTGTCGCGCTTTCGCTCGCCCAAGGAGGTGAAGGCCGCGCTGGAGGGCCTGGAGGCCGGCACCATCGACATCGTGGTGGGCACGCACAAGCTGCTCAGCGCCGACGTGAAGTTCAAGCGACTGGGCCTGCTCGTCATCGACGAGGAACACCGCTTCGGCGTGCGGCACAAGGAGGCGATGAAGGCGCTGCGCGCCGAGGTGGACGTGCTGACGCTCACCGCGACGCCCATCCCGCGCACCCTGGGCATGGCACTCGAAGGCCTGCGCGACCTGAGCGTGATTGCCACCGCGCCGCAGCGCCGGCTGGCCATCAAGACCTTCGTGCGCAACGAGGGCAGCGGCGTGATCCGCGAGGCGGTGCTGCGGGAGTTGAAGCGCGGCGGCCAGGTCTACTTCCTGCACAACGAGGTGGAGACCATCCAGAACCGCGCCGAGAAACTGACCGAGTTGCTGCCCGAGGCGCGCATCGCCGTGGCCCACGGCCAGATGCCCGAGCGTGAGCTGGAGCGCGTGATGCGCGACTTCGTGGCCCAGCGCCACAACGTGCTGCTGTGCTCCACCATCATCGAGACCGGCATCGACGTGCCCAGCGCCAACACCATCGTCATCAGCCGTGCAGACAAGTTCGGCCTGGCGCAACTGCACCAGCTGCGCGGCCGCGTGGGGCGCAGCCACCACCAGGCCTACGCCTATTTGCTGGTGCCCGATGTCGAGGGCCTGACCAAGCAGGCCGCCCAGCGGCTGGAAGCCATCCAGTCGATGGAAGAACTCGGCTCGGGCTTCTATCTGGCCATGCACGACCTGGAGATCCGCGGCGCCGGCGAGGTGCTGGGCGACCACCAGAGTGGCAACATGATGGAGGTGGGCTTCCAGCTCTACAACGAGATGCTGTCCGAGGCGGTGCGGGCCTTGCGGTCGGGCCGCGAGCCTGACCTGTTGTCACCCACGGGCGTCTTCGGCGGTGGCACCGAGATCAACCTGCACGCCCCGGCCCTGCTGCCCGACAGCTACTGTGGCGATGTCCACACCCGTCTCAACCTCTACAAGCGCCTGGCCTTGGCGGAGAAGCCCGAGCAACTGGACACACTGCTGGAGGAGCTGACCGACCGCTTCGGTCGCCTGCCGCCCCAGGGCCAGACCCTGTTCGACACCCACCGCCTGCGCGTCCTGGCGCGGCCCTATGGCGTGCAGAAGATCGACGCCGGCCCCCGGTTGATGAGCATCACCTTCCGCCCCAACCCACCCGTGGACGCGGCGCGCATCATCGGATTGGTGCAGAAGAACCGCAACGTGCGCCTGGCCGGCAACGACAAGCTGCGCATCGAGCGCGAGTTCGCGGATCCCAAGGACCGGGCGCAGTACATCCGGGATGTGTTGCGAAGTCTGGGAACGCCTGTGGCGTCGATCGGCTGAGAGCATGTGAAATATCCCCGCACACCCGCTCGTCCGCCCCAAACGGCCCCGCTCGTCGTTGCAAATGCTCGCCGTAGCCCGAGCTACGGCTGTGCTTTGCGCCTGGATCGGCACCCTTTGGAACGCCCGCTCGGGCGCGCTGGAATACTTCACAAGCTCTGAGTACTCAGCGTTCAGCCCTGCCGGGTGAGGGCTGAGAACTTGCGTCTCAGCGCGGGGGCGCGGGCCCCCGCAGGCGCTCGAAGTCGAAGCCCACCACGGCGTCCGCCGCCCGGGTGCCCACTTCCTCGTACAGCGCCACGATGCTCTCTCGCGTGCGGGGGTGCACCCGGTTGGACAGCAGCACGTGGAAGGTGCGCGAGAAGGGATCGATCCACAGCGCGCAGCCGGTGAAGCCGGTGTGGCCGAAGCTGCCCCGCGGGTAGATCCTGCCACGCGCGCGCGAGAACGGCGAATCGATGTCCCAGCCCAGGCTGCGCTGCTCGGGCAGCCCGGGCGGCGTGGCCACGGCCGTCATGCCGGCCACGGCCTGGGCGCTGAGCACGCGCACGCCGTCGAGTTCGCCGCCTTGCAAGATCATGCGGGCAAAGCGCGCCAGGTCGGCGGCCGTGCTGAACAGCCCCGCGTGCCCGGCTACACCGCCCATGCGGCGCGCGGTGGGGTCGTGCACCTGGCCGCGCAGCAGGGCCGCGGCCGGGCGCTGCGCCGAGGACGCCGCGCCGATCTCGCCGTCCCACTCGGTGGGGGCGATCCGCTCAAGCGGTACGCGGGCCCAGGCCTGCGGGTCGGCCAGGGGCCGAAATCCACTGTCGCGCATGCCCAGCGGCCGGAAGAACCAAGCGTGTGCCAGCGCGTCCAGCCCCTGACCGGTAACGCGCTGGGCGATCTGGCCCAGAAGGATGAAGTTCACATCGGAGTAGCGGAAGAAGGTCCCGGGCGGGTGCGTGGGCGCGCGCGTGGCCGCCAGCGCGAGCGCGGGCTCCAGGCCGCTCCAGGCCGGCTGCAGCGGCAGCCCGGCCGGCAGCCCGGAGGTGTGGGTCAGGAGCTGGCCCACGGTGATGGGCGGACCGCCACGGTCACTTTCAAAGGCAGGCAGCAGGCCGCGCACCGGCGTGTCGGGCCGCAATGCGCCGTCCTGCATCAGGCGCGCCAACACGGCTGCAGTGACGACCGCCTTGGCCAGCGAGGCGCAGTCGTAGACGGTGGTGGGCTCCAGGGGCTCGGGCACCGGCTCCAGGGCCTTGCGACCCACCGCGGTTTCATAGACCTCGTGGAGCGGCGCTCGCTCGCTCGCCCCGGAAGCGCAAGGGGCCAGCCGTTCCACCCTCACCACCGCACCCGGGAGTTGCCCGGCCTGCACGGCTGCTGCAATGGCCTGGTCGAGCAAGGACAGGCGGGCGGGGTCGAGCAGTCGGGCGGGCGGGGTGGGCACGGCAGGCACGGGCTGGGCCAGGGGGCGGCGGGGGCACCAGGCTGCGGCCGCGGCGGCCGCGGTCATCAGGCACAGGCGCCGGCGGCCCGCGCCGTGGGGGCCGGGCACGGGCCGTCGCGCGGGGGCCCTGGGGGGCAGGACATTCATCAAGCCGCAGGATAGCCCGGCGTCGCCCGGCACCGCCTCAGGGATGGCCCGGGTGTGCGTGCTACATTTCTGATCATGCGTTTGCCCGCCTCGTTTTACTTTGCGTACTTTTGGATCTCGCACCGCCCGGCGGTTGGAGAGGCCAGCGCATAAGCAGAAACAGCGCGCCAGCCCCAACGAAACCGCCGGAACCCCCGGCG
>JBJTZN010000064.1:0-11578 GCA_046087245.1 Rubrivivax sp. | reverse complement strand
GCACGGCGTCGTCCAATGCCTGCGGCGAGCGGCGACGCAGCACCGCGCGCACCCGGGCCACCAGGGTGCGCGGGGAGAAGGGCTTGACCAGGTAGTCATCCGCGCCGGCCTCCAGCCCCTGGACCTGATCAGCCTCCTCGGCACGCGCCGTGAGCATGATGACGGGCAGATCCCGCGTGCGCGATTCGCTTCGCCACTGCCGGCACAGTGCGATGCCACTGCGGTCGGGCAGCATCCAATCCAGCACCACCAGCCCGGGCAGTTCGCGGTCCACGACTTCACGAGCAGCTTCGGCCGTCGCCGCTGTGAGCACCGTGAACCCGGCGTGCCGCAGGTTGATGGAAATGAGTTCGGCGATGGACGGTTCGTCCTCCACCACCAGCAAGCGGCCTGTGGTCATGTGTGCGATTTCCGGCTGCCGAGCGCCTGCCTTACTTGGCCACGGACTCGATGTCCACCATCGGGGTGTGGCGCACGTCCGCGCCCTTGACGATGTAGATCACCGCCTCGGCCAGGTTCTTGGCGTGATCGCCCACGCGCTCCACCGCCTTCGCCACAAACACCAGGTCGATGCTGGAGGAGATGGTGCGCGGATCCTCCATCATGTAGGTGATGAGCTTGCGCATCATGCCTTCGAACTCCTGGTCGATCTGGTCGTCATGCTTGAGCACTTCCAGCGCCATGCGGGTGTCCAGGCGGGCGAAGGCGTCCAGGGATTTGCGCAACTGCGCAACGGCCAGGTCGCACTCGAACTGCAGGTCGCCCACGGGAAGACGCCGGCCCGGCATGCCCACGGCGGCCAATCGCTGCACCACGCGGGCGATGCGGGCAGCCTCGTCACCCACCCGCTCCAGATTCGCAATGATCTTGCTGATGGCGATCAGCAGCCGCAGATCACGGGCCGTGGGTTGCCGCCGGGCGATGATGCCCGAGAGGTCGCGATCGATCTCGACCTCCATGCGGTTGACGCGCTCTTCGTCACGCAGGACCTGTCCGGCCAGGTCAGCTTCGATGGAAACCAAAGCGGTGATGGCGCGTGAGACCTGGCTTTCCACCAGGCCCCCCATTTCCAGCACGCGGGTGGAGACGCCACTGAGCTCGGCATCAAACTGGGTGGAAAGGTGCTTGTCGGGCATGTGCAATCCTTGAAGCTGTGAAGTTTGGCTGCGGTTCAGCCAAAACGGCCCGTAATGTAGTCTTCTGTCTCCTTGCGCTCGGGCTTCATGAAGATTTCCTTCGTTTCACCGAACTCGATCAGGTCGCCCAGGTACATGTAGGCGGTGTAGTCGCTGCAGCGCGCAGCCTGCTGCATGTTGTGGGTGACGATGGCAATCGTGTAGTCGCTCTTGAGCTCGTGCACCAGTTCCTCGATCTTGCCGGTGGAGATCGGGTCCAGGGCCGAAGTGGGTTCGTCGAGCAACAGCACCGACGGCTTGACCGCCACGCTGCGGGCGATGCACAAGCGCTGTTGCTGTCCACCAGAGAGGGACAGGCCGCTCTGGTTGAGCTTGTCCTTGACCTCCTTCCACAGCGCCGCCTTGGTCAGCGCCCACTCCACGCGGTCGTCCATTTCACTGCGCGACAGGGTTTCGTAGAGCTTCACACCGAACGCGATGTTGTCGTAGATCGACATCGGGAACGGCGTGGGCTTCTGGAACACCATGCCAATGCGGGCGCGCAGCATGTTCAGGTCCTGCCTGTCGTCCAGGATGTTCTCGCCGTAGAAATTGATCTGCCCTTCGGCGCGCTGACCCGGGTACAGGCTGTACATCCGGTTGAAGGTGCGCAGCAAGGTAGACTTGCCGCAACCTGAGGGGCCGATGAAGGCCGTGACGCGCTTTTCGGCAATGTCCAGGTCGATGTTCTTCAAGCCCTGGAACTTCCCGTAGAAGAAGTTGAGCTTGCGCACCTCCAGCGCATTGCGCGTGGCGGCGGTGGTCTCGTTGATGACGGCTTGCATGGGATAAGGGGCTCGGCGGTTGGGGCCTGGCGTGGGGCAGGCGCTCAGTTGGAGGAGCGTTCGCGGAAGAACACCCGCGCCACGATGTTGATCACCAGCACGGCCAGGGTGATGAGCAGTGCCCCGGCCCAGGCCAGGCGGATCCAGTTGTCGTACGGACTCATCGCAAACTGGAAGATCACCACCGGCAGGTTGGCCATCGGCTCGCTCATGTCGGCGTTGAAGAACTGGTTGTTCAGGGCCGTGAACAGCAAAGGCGCCGTCTCGCCGCTGATGCGGGCCACCGCCAGCAACAGGCCGGTGATCACGCCGCTGCGCGCTGCTCGCAAGCTGACCATGAGGGCCACCTTCCAGCGCGGCGCACCCAGCGAGAAGGCGGCCTCGCGCAGGCTGCCAGGCACGAGCCGCAGCATGTTCTCCGTCGTGCGCACCACCACCGGAATGGCAATCAACGACAAGGCCAGGCTGCCGGCATAACCCGAGAAGTTGCCCACCGTGGCCACCGCAATCGCATAGACGAACAGGCCCAGCACGATGGAGGGTGCCGACAGCATGATGTCGGTGACGAAACGCGTGAACTCCGCAGTGCGGCTGCGGTCGCCATACTCGGCGAGGTAGATGCCTGCGAGGATGCCCACAGGGGTGGAGACCACCACCGTGAGTGTCAGCATCATGAGGCTGCCGACGATGGCGTTACGCAGGCCGCCGCCCGGAGTACCCGGCGCCGGCGTGTCCTGCGTGAAGAGCTTGAAGTCCATGGCCGTCAGGCCGTTGTAGAACAGCACGGCCAGGATCCACAGCAACACTGACAGGCCCAGGACCATGGCGCCCATGGACAGGGTCAGGCCCACGCGGTTGGCCAATCGGCGCTTGCGATACAGAGCGGGACTCATGCTCACAGGCCCTTCCCCTTCTCGGTGCGGATGATGAGGAGCTTGGCCAGCGCGAGCACCACGAAGGTGATGACGAACAGCAGGAACCCGAGCGCGAACAGCGTGGACAGGTGGAAGTCTGCGGCCTCCCCGAACTCATTGGCCAGCGTCGAGGCGATCGAGGTGCCTGGTGAGAACAGGGAGGTGGGCAGCCGGTTGGCGTTGCCGATGACAAAGGTCACGGCCATCGTCTCGCCCAGCGCGCGGCCCAGACCCAGCATGATGCCGCCAATCACGCCCGTTTGCGTGTAAGGCAGGACCACCCGGCGCACCACCTCCCAGGTGGTGCAGCCCAGACCGTAGGCCGACTCGCGCAGGATGGGGGGGACGATCTCGAACACGTCACGCATCACCGCCGCCACGAAAGGCAGCACCATGAAGGCCAGGATCGTCCCCGCGGCCAGGATGCCCAGCCCATTGGGGGCGCCGCCAAACAACCATCCGATGAGGGGCATGCCGCCCAGCACCTGCTGCACGGGGACCTGGAAGTAGTCAGCGAACAGCGGCGCGAACACGAACAAGCCGAACATGCCGTAGATGATGGACGGCACCGCCGCCAGCAGCTCGATGGCCGTGCCCAGCGGCCTGCGCAGCCAGACGGGGCAGGTCTCGGTCAGGAACAGCGCGATCCCGAAAGCCAGCGGCACGGCGATCAACATCGCCATGCCGGCACTGGTGACCGTGCCGACGATGGCGATGAGCGCGCCGAACTCCTCGTTGATGATGTCCCACTCGGCCCGCCACAAGAACTCGAAACCGAACTTCTTGAAGGTGGGCGCGGCATTGATCAGCAGCGAGCCGATGATGCCCAGCAGCGCCACCAGGACCAGCAAGGAAAACGCCTGGGTGATCCGGTGAAAGAAGAAGTCCTGGATGCGCTGCCGGCGGGCGATGGACACCATGGCAGGCGCCACGCCCGCCAGGGCGGATGGTGTTGAAGTCATGCGGGAGGCTCCCATGTCAGGCCGCTCGTCCGGAGTATGCCCAAGGCCACCCGGGCCGGCCTGCGGGCCGACGCCGGAAGCGTCCAAAGGCGTAGACGTCGTCCCGCTCATGGGTCCCCCTGCGTGCTCCAGGGCCGTTGATCAGCGCTTGATCTGCGACCAGACGCGGCTGCGGATCTCGGCCGTCAGCCGGTCAGGCAACGGCACGTAATCCAGTTCCAGTGCCATCTGCTTGCCGTTCTTGAAGGCCCAGTCGAAGAACTTCAGAGCCTCGTTGGATGCGCCCTTGTTCTCCGGCTCTTTGTACATCAGGATGAACGATGCGGTGGAGATGGGCCAGCTGGTCGGGCCCTTGGCGTTGACCATGGACACGCCCATGCCCGGAACGCCAAACCAGTCTGCCCCCGCGGCGGCAGCGGCGAAGGTCAGGTCGTCTGGGCTGACGTAGCGTCCGTCCGCGTTCTGCATCTGCATGAAGTTCATGTTGTTCTTCTTCACGTAGGCGTACTCCACGTAGCCGATGGAGCCCTTGATGCGGTTGACGTTGGCGGCCACGCCTTCGTTGCCCTTGCCTCCCACGGAGGTGGCGGCCGGCCACTTGACGGCGGCGCCCTTGCCCACCCTGTCGGCCCAGTCCTTGCTGACGGCAGTCAGGTAGTCGGTGAAGTTGAAGGTGGTGCCCGAGCCGTCGGCGCGGTGCACCACCGTGATCAGCTGATCCGGCAGGCTCTTGCCCGGATTCAGGGCAGCGAACTTCGGGTCATTCCACCTGGCAATGGTCCCCATGAACATCTCGGCCAGAACCGTACCGTTCACGCGCAACTCGCCCGGCTTGAAGCCCTCGAGGTTGATGATGGGCACCGTGCCGCCGATGATGGCCGGGAACTGCACCATGCCGTCCTTGTCCAGATCAGGACCCGACACCGGTGCATCCGTGGCGCCAAAAGTGACGGTCTTGGCGCGAATCTGGCGGATGCCGCCAGAAGAGCCGATGGACTGGTAGTTCAGGCCTATGCCTGTCTCCTTCTTGTAGGCCTCGGCCCACTTGGCGTAGACCGGGAAGGGGAAGGTGGCGCCGGCGCCGGTGATGTCGGCGGCCAGTGCGGTACCGCTGCAGGCCAGGCAGGCAACCATGGCGGCCGCCAGGGTCTTGAGGAAGTGACGCTTCATGGAATTCTCCGGGATGTTGAACTGTGAGATGAACTGTCAGGCGAGAGCAGGCGCGATCCCGGACCTCGAACCTTTCGAATATCCTGGGCTGCGTTGATGGTGACTCTAAGTTGCTCACGTGAAGCTTTTGTGACAAGCCGCCGCTGCACATGACATCTTGCAGAGCCCATGCAGAAGGAGAATTTGAGAAGTTCCAAGGCCTGACACGTGTCACAAAGCAGTCACACACCGTGGCTAAGGTAGCCAGAAAGCGGAACCGTGTGCCTGTGCGCGCCCCTCACCGAGCCGCCACAACGAGCCCCCCCCTATGATCGACCGCGAAGTTTCTCTGCTGGCCTTCAACCGCCGCGTGTTGGCCCAGGCCCGGCGAGCCGACGTGCCACTGTTGGAGCGGTTGCGCTACATCACCATCGTCTCGTCAAACCTTGATGAGTTCTTCGAGGTGCGCTTTCCCGACTGGCTGGAACTGGTGCGCCAGAGCGCCCAGAGCGAGACCCGGCAGGAGTTCGCGGATCTCTCGGCGCAAGCACACGCCCTCATTGGCGAACAGTACCGCGTGCTCAATGACGAAGTGATGCCTGCCCTGGCAGAAAAGGGAATCCGCATCCTCAACCATGCAGAGCGAAACCAGGAACAGCGCCGCTGGGTGGCACGCTTCTTCGAGGCCCAGGTGCGCCCCTTGCTGGTGCCGGTGGCGCTGGACCCGGCACACCCCTTTCCGCTGGTGGCCAACAAGAGCCTGAACTTCATCCTGCGCCTTACTGGGGACGATGTCCATGCCGCTGGCGGAGCGATCGTCATCGTCAAGGTCCCCAGATCGCTGCCCCGCGTGATCCGCCTGCCCGATCGGGTGATGCCGGCTGGCGAGCAGGGCTTCGCCCTCCTGACCAGCGTGATCCGAGCCCACCTGGGCGAGCTCCTGCCAGGCCGCACCGTGGAGGCGTTCTCGCAGTTTCGCGTCACACGGGACTCCGACCTGGAGGTCGATGAGGACGACATGACCAACCTGCGTCAGGCCCTGCGCACGGGGCTGACCACCCGCCACTACGGCCAGGCCATCCGCCTGGAGGTGGTGAGCAGCTGCCCGCCGGAGCTTTCGGCTCTGCTGCTGCGCCAATTCGCCCTGCCGCCCGAGGCGCTGTACCCCGTCAACGGCCCGGTGAATCTGGTGCGTCTGAACGAGCTCATTGACCAGGCGCCCGACGACGGGCTGCGTTTCCCGCCTTTCGAGCCCGGTTGGCCGCAGGACCAGTGGCCCCAGGACGCCAACGTGTTCGAGCGGCTCAAGACCCGCGACATCCTGTTGCACCACCCGTTCCAGAGCTTCGAGCCGGTGGTGGAGTTCTTGCGCCAAGCCGTCGCCGATCCCCAGGTCCTGGCCATCAAGCAGACCATCTACCGCACCGGCAGCCAGAGCGTGCTGATGGATCTGCTCTTGGAAGCGGTGCGCTGCGGCAAGGAAGTCACCGTGGTGCTCGAACTCAAGGCCCGCTTCGACGAGGAGGCCAACATCAACTGGGCCGAGCGCCTGGAGGGGGTGGGGGCGCAGGTGGTGTACGGCATGGTGGGTCTGAAGACCCACGCCAAGCTGTTGCTGGTCACCCGACGAGAGACCCCACGCAAGGGGACCACGAGGCTGCGGCGCTACGTGCACCTGTCCACGGGCAACTACAACCCCCGGACCGCGCGCCTGTACACCGACGTGGGCTACCTCAGCGCCGACCCGGAACTCAGCGCCGATGTGGACGCCGTGTTCCTCAAGCTCTCCAGCCTGGCCCCCATCGCCGGCTACCGCCGCTTGCTCACGGCCCCGACGCAACTGCACGCCCGTATGCTGGAGTTGTTGCGCAAGGCGGCCGACTCCGCGCGTCTGGGCCACACCGCGCGCGTGGTAGTGAAGGTCAACACGCTGACAGATCCTGCACTGACCGACGCACTGGTGGAGGCCGGACAGGCCGGGGCGCGCATCGATCTCATCGTGCGGGGGGCCTGCATCCTGCGGCCGGGCGTGGCAGGGTTGACGGACAACATCCGCGTACGCTCGGTGATCGGGCGCTTCCTGGAGCACACCCGCGTTTTCTACTTCCGTTGGGGCGATCCGGCAGCCGAGGAGGAGGCGCTGTACCTGAGCAGCGCGGACTGGATGTCGCGCAACATGCTGCGCCGGGTGGAAGTGGCCTGGCCGGTCCGGGACGCCTCGCTGCGCCAGCGTGTCATTGACGAATGCCTGACGCCTTACCTGCTGGACGGCAAGGACGCCTGGCTCCTGCAGCCTTCCGGGGAGTACATGCAGTCTCTTGAGCAGGGTTCGAGCGCACAACAAGCCTTGATGCGGCTTCACGGCTCGGTGGGGCGATGACCGTGGACCTGATCCTGTGGCGCCACGCCGACGCACGCGAGGCCCGTGATGGGGTGACCGATCACGACCGGCCGCTGACCGCCAAAGGCGAGCGCCAAGCAGCCAAGATGGCACGCTGGCTGAATCTGCACTTGCCCAGCACCGCCCGGGTGCTGGTGAGCCCCACGCTGCGCACGGTACAAACGGCCCAGGGGCTGGAGCGGCGCAAACGGGTCATCGACGCGCTCAAGCCCGAAGACACCGTGGAAGCGCTGCTTCACGCCGCCCGCTGGCCCGACGCCAAGGAGCCCGTGGTGGTGGTGGGCCACCAGCCCACGCTGGGCCTGACTGCCGCCTATCTGCTGGCCGGCGTGAGCCAGCCGTGGCCCGTACGCAAGGGCGCGCTGTGGTGGATCAAGCGGCGCCAACGCGAGGGACAGGTGGAGATCCTCCTCCATGCCAGCCTGACGGCCGAGCATGTGTGACGCAACCGGCCTTCAAACGGCCTTCAAACGGCCTTCAACCGGCCTTCAACCGGCCTTGAAGCGGCCTTGAAGCGGCCTTGAAGCGGCCTGCAATCGGCCGCATGAGGCTCGCGCCGTGATGCCGCTTTGGGCTTTCGTTCCCCGTGCAGGGCGTCGAACGGGGCCATGTACTCACCGGTGAGCTTGTGACCGGGGTCCGGATGGATTCGACTTTCTGGGCATGAGAGGGACGTCACGGGCGCGTCATTGAAGCTTCATGGCCGCGTCACCACGGGTGGCGAGGATTTCGGTCCATGGACCATCTCAATCCTCCCGCCCTCGCACAGGCCACTGCCGTGGAGAGGGCGTCGCGGCCACGGCGCGGCCTCGACGCAGCACCCCGGCTCCAGGCGCTGTGGGCGCGGCACGAAGACGAGGTACGCGCTGCACAACAGTTGCGGTACCGGGTCTTCGCGCAGGAGATGGGCGCCCAACTGACTCGTTTGCCTGGCGCACCCGAGGGGCACGACATCGACATCTACGACCGCGTCTGCGAACACCTGCTGATCCGCACGCTGGCCACTGACCATCAACCCAGCGAGGTGGTGGGGACCTACCGCCTGCTCACCCCAGGCGGCGCGCGGCTGGTAGGTGGCCTGTACACCGACACCGAATTCGATCTGGCGCGACTGCGCCACCTGCGCCCGCGCATCGCCGAATTGGGGCGCTCCTGCATCGACGAGCGCTGGCGCACGGGCGGGGTGATCATGCTGCTGTGGTCGAGCCTGGCGGAGTTCATGTCGCGCAACGGACTGGACGTGATGCTGGGCTGCGCGAGCATCCCGATGCGCGACGGCGGCCACATGGCCGCCAGCCTGTGGGCGCAGTTGCAGCAGCACCATCTGGCACCGATCGAGCACCACGTGACTCCACGGCTGGCGCTGCCCGTGGAAGAGTTGGACAGCACGCTGGCGGTGGACCCTCCGCCGCTGATCAAGGGCTACCTGAACTGTGGAGCCAAGGTGCTGGGCGCCCCCGCCTGGGATCCTGACTTCGGCACGGCCGACTTGCCGATGATGCTGCAACTTCGGGAGCTGTCCCCGGCCTACCGTCGGCGGCTGCAGGGCGCCTGAAACCCCGCTGAGAGGCCTGTACCTGGCGCCTTCACGCCCTCAAGATCCACGCACAACGAATTGCGCAAGCCTCACTGCGCCAGTTCCAGCCTGAGCGTGCCTTGGCGCTCCCAGGCCTGAACTTCTTCGCGCAGCAGGTGCAGGGTCCTGAGGCTGGGCGTGGCCCGGTCAGGGTCCAAGCCCAGCAGCGCCACGCGACCATTGCGCCGGGTGAGCCGGTAGCCCACGGAGGGCTGGATCCCTCTTGCATGGCAGCGGATCACCGCCAGTCGCAGGCACAGGACCTGCCAGGCGAACGAGGGTTCACCCAGGGCGTCCTCCACTTTCCTGAGGCCGCCGCGCTGCGCCACCATCAATTGACCGATGCGGCGCTGCTGGCTTTGCGAAAAGCCTGGCGCATCCAGATTCGCCATCAAGTAGGCGCTGTGGCGGTGGTAGTCGTGGTGGGATACCGCCAATCCCAGTTCGTGGAGGTCGCAAGCCCAGGCCAATTCGCGCCGAGCCTGTGGGTCGGCCTCGTGCCACACGGCATCGTGCAGCTGCAAGGCGGTGTCGCGCACCCGATGCGCCTGCTCGGTGTCTACCGCGAAGCGGTTCTGCAGGCTGGCCACCGTCACATCCCGTGCGTCCTGGCCCTGCGCTCCCGGCCGCATGGCCAGCAGGCGCTCGTGGAGATCGACGATCACTCCCTGGCGCAGGGCGCCTTTGGCGGGCCGCATCTGCTCGATCCCGAAGTGAGTGAGCAGGGTGTACAGAATGGCCAGACCGCCAGGAATGACAGCGCGTCGGTCGTCGCGCAAGCCGGGCAACTGCAAGCGGTCCACGTGACCGGCCTCGATGCAGCGCTCGATCAGCCCAGCCAGGGCTGCAGCGGTGATGCTGCCGTCTGTCGCACCGGACTCCCGCAAGGCATGGGAAACAGCGCCGACTGTACCGGACGAGCCCAGGGCCTCGGTCCATAGGGAGGGCGCGAACTCCGCCATCGCCTCCTCGAACTCGGCGCCGGCAGCAATCTGCGCGGCCCTGAAGGCCTGCGAGCTCATGCGGCCATCGCCGAAGTAGCGCATCGACAAGCTCACCGACCCCACCGGGAAGGATTCTGCGGCAAGGGCGGTGCTGCCTTGACCCCGAATCAGCTCGGTGGAGCGCCCTCCGATGTCAGCCACGAGGCGCGACTGCTCGGATGGCTGCAGGAACGACACCCCGCTGTAGATGAGCCGCGCCTCCTCCCGACCGGAGATCACCTCGATGGGATAGCCCAGCACCCTCTGCGCCGCACGCAGGAATTCGTCGCGGTTGCGGGCCTCGCGCAGCGTCTGGGTAGCCACTGCGCGCACACGTTCAGGGTCGAACCCCTGCAACCTCCGCGCAAAGGCTGTCAACGAGGCCAGGCCGCGCTCGAAGGCCGCTGCTGTGAGCATGGCCTGCTCATCCAGATAGCCCCCCAGGCGGACCATTTCCTTGAGATAGTCATCCCGACGGTAGCGCCCGGAAGCCATGCGCCCGACCTCCAGGCGAAAGCTGTTGGAACCCAGGTCAATGGCGGCAAAGGCCCCCCGCGCCGAAGATGCAGTCACATCGAACACGGGTGCCATTGTGCGCCTGCCCGGAAGGAGCAGTCGTCACCCCCCTCCACCCCGGCAAACTCCGTCCGCAGCCGGGGTTGATCTGCAGGTTCGTCGTGGCCCTGCGGGCGCCTGCCCCGGGCCCCGCGCAGCAGCTCCCGCACGTTGCGTGCTCCACAGTGTGCTCCGCGCTTGCGATGGCGGAGGGTGTCCCGGATGGCGCGAAGTTGACACGGGGTCTTCCCGAACCCCTCGGCAAGAAGGCTTCACCCGAAGAATTCATCAGCGAGCGACTTCGATGTTCGTGACGGGTGCAGCGGGCGTCATGGGCGCTCATCCAGTTCAGGCATGCCGGGGCGCTCAGCCCGGTCTCGTGCTGCGGCGTGTCAGCTTCCAGGCCGGTCAGCGGGGCGCCGCGTCGACCATGTTGCGCTGGAAGCGGTCGCCCCAGCAGATGGATGGCCCGCGTGCTCCAGCGTGTATGCCCTGATGATCCGTCCATGCACGTCCCGCACGAAACGATCTACACGGTCATCTGCGTGCATCCGCGCGGCGAGCTGCGCTGCCAGCTCATGTGTCTGTGCGCACTTGGGCTGAACTCGAGTCATCGCCGACAGCCTGAACGACCTGCCTGCGTTGCTGCCCTGGAGGATGTTCCGAGCTGTGACCGACGCTGGACCACCGGTTCAAGGCGCTGCGCCTGCGGTCCCGGGTCGTCGGCGAGTCTGCAGACCGCGCGCTTGCGATGCCGCGTGCGGCTCGCGGCCTGGGCGTGTTCCCGGTCAGCCGGTTCGCAGCACGTGACGTCGGCGCTGAAGCGCGTCTCTCGGCTGCCGGGCTTGAGCGATACGCTGAAGCGCAGTAGCCCTGGGCCCTTGCGCGGCCCTTTCGACCTGCTGTCAAAGGGCCCTAGCCCGGATGTTTCACGAGTGGAGCCCTGGAGGGTTCGCAGGCGCGATTTGGCTGGCCTTTGTGGGGCGCGTGCCCGTCAATGGGGCAATGGATGCGCTGCATGGGGGTGAGGTCGCGCATTCGGGCGTGCTTGCCCCTTCCCCGACTTGGGATGCGGGCC